>NZ_JWHR01000032.1 GCF_000808015.1 Terrisporobacter othiniensis
AAAATATAGATTATAAGTAAAATAGAGTAAAATAAATGGGAGTATCAAAGTACTACGTATTTGGTGTACAGTATGGTGACGCTATGAGTGGTTGTAATTATCTAGTAGATAAACAAATATTTGAAGTTTATTTGTATTATCTAGGTGATGAATTACAAAAAGTTAATTAGTAATAAATAGGGGGGGATAAAGCATGAATATAACAGTAAACGACTGCTTACAACTACCTATAATGTCAGCGGCAACTGTAGTAGCAGGCAGCGGTGGACTAAACAAAAATGTATTAGGAATATCAGTTTTAGAAACAAGTAAAACAATTTTAAATAGTGATAGCTATAAAGGATTTGGGGGAGAGTTAGTAGTTACAGGATTTATATCATGCTATGATGATATAGAAAGTATGTTGAGATGTGTAGAGCTATTTGCAAAAGGAGGAGATTCTGGCCTGATAATATTTTATGTTGGCATTTATCTAAAAGAAATACCCAAAGAAGTATGCGAACTAGCTGATAAATTAGATTTTCCAATAATAATGATGCCTAAAAATACAGATGCTATTCCGTATTCTTATGTGATTTATGAAGTAATGCAGCTTATTTTTCAGAAGAAACTAGAGGCAAATGCATGGAGAAAAAATAGTCATGAAATAGATGCAGAATTTGTACAATCCATTTTAGATGAAGATCGAATGTCACTTCACAGATTATCTTTTTATATAGATGATTATCCAGAAGATATTAGATATATGAGATATGTTTATATAGAAGAGTCATTTTTGAAAAAAGGTGAATTACTAGATAAAATCAGAAGGTTTTATAAAGATAATAATATTAAGGCTTATATAGGAATATATAAAAACTCAATTGTTATTTTAATATCAAAGAAAAGTAGTTTAATAAGCGATGAAATAGACAAATTATATGAATATATAGATGATATTTATGAGAGACCAATTATATCACACCTAGATAAATTAAATTCTCTAGAAGATATAATAAGTGCATATAAATTATGTGCATTTACAATGAAAGAAATAAAATTTATATTTAAAACTAAAAAATATTTTAATAGACATGAGTTATTATTTACAGAACAATGTATTAATTTAATAAAAGACGGAGAAAGTGACATACAATATTATTTATCAATAGTAAATAAAGTTGAAAAAAGCGATAAAAATTTATATGAAACATTAGAGTCTTATTTAATAGATTACAATACTAATATTATAGAAACCTCAGAAAATATGTTTCTACATAAAAATACAGTTCAATATAGATTGAATAAAATTAAAGAAGCTATAGGAAGTGATATATTTGAATTTCCAGCAATAAATCAATTGACTATAGCAATAGCAATAAAAAGAATTCGAAATAATAGATAGAAAATAATAGCTAGAAAAATATATAGGTTCAATGAAATAAAAATAATCTTGTTTTTTTATACAAAAAAACAAGATTATTTTTATTTTTTGCACAAAAGAATTTTCAAAAATTTCTGTTATAATTGATACTATTAAATTAAAATTCACAAAAGGGGATGTTTATTATGGAAAATCAAGCAGTAGAAAATTACGCATTAGAGCAAGTTCCTGATGATATGAAACGTGGATGGAAATCCATATTTTGTGTATTAGTTGCAATAGGTGTGGATTTATCATCTGTAATTTTAGGAGCGGAACTTGCAAATAGTATGCCGCTGGACAAAGCAATACTTTCAGTAGTGGTTGGTTCTTTTTTGTCAGCAATTTTGTATACATTATGCTCATTAGTAGGTTCGTCTACTAGCTTATCCACATCAATGATAACAAAATATGTATTTGGAGATATAGGCGCAAAAATATTTTCTCTTGCCATAGGTATATCTTTACTTGGATGGTTTGGTGTACAAGTTGGATTTTTCTCAGAAAATGCTAGTTTGTTATTCAATAATTTTAATATAAATATTGATGTTAGAATTCTTAGTCTAGTTGGTGGGTTATTAATGATGAGTACAGTTATTTATGGATATAGAGCAATGGAAAAGTTAAGTGTTTATTCAGTACCATTATTATTAGCACTTATGTTTTTAACAATACTCTTAGGATTTAAAGCAAATGGCATTCCAACTATAGAAGCTAATATGGAACAAACTATGACTTTTGCGCAAGGTGTTTCTTTAGCTGTAAGTATAATAATTGTTGGAGCAATAATATCACCAGATATAAGCCGTTGGGCAAAAAGTAGAAAAGATTGTACATTAGCAAGTTTCTTTGGAATTCTATTTGGAAATAGTTTTATGATTATAGTTTCCATAATTCTTGTAAAATGTATGGGAACATCAGAAATAATGAATATATTCTTAGCACTAGGATTGGCTATACCAGGAATGATAGTTTTAACATTAGCTCAATGGACAACAAATACAAGTAATATTTATTCATCAGCATTGAGTATTGCTTTAGTAGTTAAAAATATATCTCAGAAAAAATTAACAATAATCTTAGGCTTAATAGCAACATTATTAGCTGTTTTAGGAATATATGAAGGGTTTATAAATTTTTTAAATATATTAGGAATAGTGGTGGCACCTGTTGGTGGGGTATACATAGCAGAGTACTATATAGTTAAAAAGGCTTTTAAAAATATAGAAGATGAATCAAGTGTAAATCCTATAGTTACACGATCTATAGTAGCATGGGTAATAGGTATAGTAATAACAACACTTTCAACTTACGGGTTTATTACATTAAGTACAATATCACCTCTAGATGGTTTTATTACAGGATTTATAGCACAAGCAATAATAGGTAAATTATCAAAATAAGGAGTGAAATAATGAGACTATTAACAGAAGAAAGTATAGAGAAGATTGCAATAGGAGCAGCTGTATTAGGAACAGGGGGTGGAGGTGACCCATATGTAGGAAAGTTGTTAGCCAAACAAGCTATAAAAAAATATGGACCAGTTAAACTTATATCTATTGAAGAATTAGAAGATGATGCCCTTGTAGTTCCTGTTTCGGGAATGGGGGCACCAACTATTACTATAGAAAAGCTTCTTTCTGAAGTTGAATTAACTGCTCCACTGGAAAAGATGGAAGAATTATTAAATAAAAAAGTTGATGTTATTATCCCTATAGAAATAGGGGGGATAAACTCATTAATGCCAATTGCAGTGGCAGCTCAAAAAGGATTGCCAATATTAGATGCAGATGCTATGGGAAGAGCCTTCCCAGAAGCACAAATGGTTACATTTTATTTGGCAGGATATAAAAGTTCACCAGTAACCATGGCAGACGAAAAAGGTAATACAGTAGTAATTTATCCTAAGGATGGAATTTGGGCTGAAAGATTGGCTAGAACATTAACTATAGAAATGGGAGGAAGTTCTTCTGTGTCTGACTATGCCTTAAGTGGAAAGCAAGTAAAAAGTGCTGTCGTAGAAAATACCTTAACCATAGCAGAAAATATAGGCAAAACTTTAATGGAAAATAGATCTAATGCTCAAGTAGGCATTAATAAAATGTTAGAAGACTTAAAAGGATATAAATTATTTGAAGGAAAAATAGTTGATATAAAAAGAGAATTAAAAGGTGGATTTACAAGAGGTCATGCTTATTTTAAAGGCATAAATGAATACACAGGAGATTATACAATACTTTTCCAAAATGAGCATTTAATTGCAAAGAAAGATGATGAAATCTTATGTACTACGCCAGATTTAATAGCAGTATTAGATTTAGAGACAGGTATTCCAATAACTACAGAAAGAATGAAATATGGTTCAAGAGTAGTTGTGGTAGCTTTTCCTTGTAATTATCAATGGAGAAGTGAAAAAGGATTAGAAGTAGCAGGACCTAAATATTTTGGATATGAAGTAGATTATGTACCAGTAGAAAAAATTCAAGGAAAATAATTTGTGGGAGGAATATTTGGAATGTATCGTATAGGAATTGACGTTGGAGGAACAAACACAGATGCGTGTATATTAGATAAAGATTTAAATGTAGTTAATTCTGTAAAAATGCCAACTACAGATGATGTGGAAAGTGGAATATACAACTCATTAAAAAAAGTTTTAGAAGAAAGTAAAATAGATTCTTCTTTAATAAAATATGTTATGCTCGGAACAACTCATTGTACAAATGCAATAGTAGAAAGAAAAAGATTAAATAACGTAGCTATGATAAGGATAGCAAAACCAGCAACAGTTGCAATAAATCCGTTTATTGATTGGCCAGAAGATTTAAGACAAAAAGTTGAATTAGACTCCATAATAGTATCAGGCGGATATGAATTTGATGGAAGAATAATCTCTGAATTATGTAAAGATGAAGTAGTAGAATTTTGTGAAAAAGTAAAAGGAAAAGCAGAAAGTGTTGCTATAAGTGGTGTATTTTCACCAGTAAATAATGAGCAAGAAAAACAAGTAGCCAAATGGGTTAGAGAGGTTTTAGGAGAGGATATTCCAATATCTCTATCTAATGAAATTGGAAATGTGGGAATTTTAGAAAGAGAAAATGCAGCTATTTTAAACTCGGCACTATCAAAAGTAGGAAAAGATGTTTCCCTTGGATTAAAAAAATCTTTACATCAATTAAATATAGATGCACAAATTTATTTTAGTCAAAATGATGGAACTTTGATGAATTTAGAATACACAGTTAAATACCCTATATTTACTATAGGATGTGGTGTTACAAACTCCATAAGAGGAGCATCATTTTTATCTAAAGTAAAAAATGCCGTAGTGTTAGATGTGGGTGGTACAACTAGTGATTTAGGTATTTTACAAAATGGATTTCCAAGAGAATCAGCCATAGCAGTAGAAGTTGGTGGAGTACATACAAACTTTAGAATGCCTGATATTATATCCATAGGTCTGGCAGGAGGAACTTGTGTAAAAGGTGATATAAATTCTTTTAAAATAGGGCCAGAAAGTGTGGGTTATAAGATAACAGAAGAAGCCTTAGTATTTGGAGGAAATACACTAACTCTATCAGATGTAGCTACAAAATTAGGAAGAGCTTTTGGTGATAAAATAAATAATGTATCTGATTTAGATATAAAATATTGTGAATTGATACAAGAAAAAGTTAAAACTACACTTGAAGACTTAATAGATCAAATGAAAACTAATCAAGATGATGTGGACTTAGTATTAACTGGTGGAGGAAGCATAATTGTACCAGAGAAACTACAAGGAGTTAAAAATATAATTATACCACCACATTATAATGCAGCCAATGCCATAGGTGCAGCTCTTGGTCAAGTAAGTGGTGATGTTGAAAAAGTATATAGTTTAGATAAAATATCAAGAGAAGATGCTATAAACGAGGTAAAAGAAGAAGCAATAAAAAAAGCTCAAATGGCAGGGGCCAAGCTTGATAGTATATCTGTATTATTTATTGAAGATGTGCCTTTAGCTTATCTTCCTGGAAATGCCATAAGAATAAAAATAAAAGTTGTAGGAGATTTAGTATAAATAAAAAACTCTATTTTAGCTATATAGTTAGAATAGAGTTTTTCTAGTGACTAAATATTTAATTTATTTATAGCAACAGGAATATACAATTAATTATTATATTACAATGAATTACTCATAGATAGACACTACAATTTTATAAAATTGTAAAGGTTTTATTGTTTAGCTCAATAATACCTTCATTTTTCATATTAGATAATTCTCTCATTAGAGAAGATCTGTTTACACCTAAATATTCAGCAAATTTTGATTTACTAAAAGGTATTTTAACTTTATTAGAACTATATTTTTCAGATTCATAAGCTAAAAATGTCATTATTTTTTCACGAATATTTTTCTTTGATAAAATTTCTAGTTTATTTATTAATAGCATATTGTTTTCAACAATCTCATTAAGAAGATTTTCTCTAAATAATAACCTACAAGCGCAAGTATTCTTACAATTATCAGTGCTATATTTTTTATGAAAAGGGAGGCATAGAATTTTACAGTCACTAGAACATCTATAAGTGTATGGACTTATGGATGGTTTATCTAAAACTATTTGTTCACCGAAGAAATTTCCTTCATAAATATCTAACATATATGTATTATTTCCTAAAATATCTATTTTTTCTATGGAGACACTTCCTGAAATTATTATGCATAGAGAGTCTACTTTATTTCCTTGTAAAAAAACAATTTGATTTTTATCATAGAATTTATAATATGCCCCACAGCACTTTAAAAGATGCTCCAAATGTTCTAAAGGGAATTTTGAAAAAATATTAAGTTTAGTAAGTGTATTCATGTCTTTATATACATCAATCATTATATTACCCACCTTATTTATTTTAATATCTTATTAATTTAAATATTATCTTAAATTTCTTAAAAAAACATCAAATTTCTCAAAATAATTTATAAAAGTGTTGCATTTGCAACATATAAGCTAAGATAATTGGATTACTATTAATATTAAGTAAGATTACTTTGAAAAGTTAATTTTAAAATTTAATAAGAAAATAATATCTAGCCCGAAGGCTGAATAAATTTGTTATGAAGACGCTAATTTGAAAGCGTCTTTTTTGTTGTGAGGAGGGGTTAAATGCAGTTAGATAATATTCGTAATTTATGGAAAAATGATAGTGTTAACAAAAAAGCAAGTGTTGACTTATGGAATTCTATGGCAGGAAGCTTCAACAAATTTGTAGTTCCCACAGTAGAAAGTAGTAAGTTTTTAAAACTGGTATCAGATAACAATATGATAAAATCTAATTTTAAAGTGTTAGACGTGGGGTGTGGAGTTGGAAAATATTCTATTGCTTTATCAAATTTATGTGAAAAAATTATAGGAATAGATTTATCACCAAAGATGATTGAAAATGCAAAGAGCAATAAAGAAGAATATAAGATAAATAATATAGAATTTTACTGTGAAGACTGGGCAGATATGGATTTAGATGAGAGAGGATTTGAAAATAATTTTGATTTAGTTTTTGCTCACATGACTCCAGCAGTAAATAGTGCAGAAACATTTGAAAAACTATCAAAAGCTAGTAAAAAATACTGCGTATTATGTAAACCGACTAGAAGGAGCGATCCTGTATCTGAAAAAGTAAAAGAGCTAGTAGGTATAAATAATAATAAAGAAAGTTGTGATATGGATATAGCCTATGCATTTGAAATGCTATGGTTACAAGGGTATGAACCAAAGGTAGAATATGAGAAACAAGTTTGGAATATGGAAAAAACACTTGAAGAAGCTTTTGAATTATATATAAATAGAGTCAAATCATATAAAGATATTACCCTAGAGGAAGAAGAAATTATAAAAAAATATTTAGAGTCAATAAGCAAAGATGGAGTAGTTAGTGAAGATGTAAACACAACTATAGCAACTTTATATTGGCAAGTATAGGAGGAAAATAAAATGGATAAAAAATTATGGGAAAAAGCAGTGGAGTTTCATGGACATGAGTGTCCAGGTCTTGCAATAGGAGTAAGAGCTTGTGAGGCGATAATGGAGAAAATGGGTATTACATGTGCAAAAGATGAAGAAATAGTTTGTATTACAGAAAATGATGCTTGTGGAGTAGATGCAATTCAATCATTACTTGGATGCTCCATAGGAAAAGGAAATTTAATTTATAGAGGAACAGGAAAACAAGCATTTTCATTCTTCAACAGAAAAAATGGTGAAAAATTACGTCTTTATTTTAAAGGAGTAAGTAATGTAGAGGATAGAGATGCTAAACAAAAGTTTATTTTAGAAGGACCAATAGATGAAATATTTGACTTTTCAGTGCCAAAGTTTGATTTACCAGAGGAAGCTCGTATTTTTACAAGTATAGAATGCGACTGTTGTAAAGAAAAAGCGCCAGAGCATAAGATGCATTTACAAGGTGGCAAAACAGTTTGTGAAGATTGCTTCAATCCATATAACAGAGGCTGGTAGTTTGAAATAATAAGAGAAGTTGGTAGCTTTAATAAATAACAAAATAATAGCAGATAATTATAGTTTTATTAAGCAATAAAATAAAAATGTGAGGGGGAATTAATATGAAATTTATAAAACGTTTTTTACCAATAATGCTTATATTTATGTTGGTACTTACAGGATGTAGTCAAACATCTGACGAAGGAAAAAAAGAGGAGGCAACAACTAAAACTGTAACAGATATTTTAGGGAGAGAAGTAGAAATACCAAGTGAATCAGATTCTATTATAGCTTTAGGTGCTGGAGCTTTGAGAATGGTGTGCTATATGCAGGGAACAGATAAAGTTGTAGGTGTAGAAAATTTAGAAAGTGAAACAGATATAGCAAGACCTTACAGCTATGTTTATCCAGAACTTTCTAAGTTGCCAGTAGTTGGTGAAGGTGGAAGTAATGGTAGTGTTGCATATCAGGAAGAAATAATAAAAGCAGAACCAGATGTTATAATAGCTGCTTATGATAAAGATATGGCAGAAGATTTAACTAAAAAGACTGGAATACCAGTAGTTACAGTTTCTTATGATGGAATATTTGATGAGAATATGGATAAATCTCTAAAATTAATAGGAGAAGTTATTGGAAAACAAGATAGAGCAGATGAATTAGTTACATATATGGATGAATTAGAAAAAGATTTAAATGATAGAACTAAGGATATAGCTGATGAAGATAAACCAACAGTATATACTGGAGCAGTAAGTTTTAGAGGAGAACATGGATTTGAAGGAACATATGCTAAATATCCTCCTTTTGATGCAATAAATGCTAAAAATGTAGTAGATGAAACTAAAAAAAGTGGAGCTTTATTAATAGATTTAGAAAAAGTATCTACTTGGGATCCAGATATAATTTTCTTAAACCCTACAAATATGAAATTAGTAAATGAAGATTATAAGAAAAATCCTGATTTTTATAATTCACTAAGTGCTGTAGAAAACAAAAAAGTTTATTCTCAACCATCATATAACTGGTATACAACAAATGTGGAAATTGCAATAGCAGATGCTTACTATGCAGGAACTATAATATATCCAGAGCAATTTAAAGATGTAAAAGTGGAAGAAAAAGCAGATGAAATATACGAAAAATTCTTAGGTAAAAAGTTATATAGTGATTTTGTAAAAGAAGGATTAGGGTTTGGACCTATTACTATTGGGGAGTGATTAGATGTTAGCAATGAAACAGCATAAAGTACTAAGTGATTATAATCAGTATGTTTATAAAAAAAGGTTCATATTACTTATTACACTTTTACTTACAATAGGAATGGGGCTTTATGCAATTAGTGTAGGATCATCAAATTTACCTGTAATAGAAGTTATCAAAACTCTTTTGGGACAAGGTAGCAAGCAAAGTAATATGCTTTTGTATAATATAAGACTACCTAGAGTTGCTATGGCAGTAGTATCTGGAGTAGGTTTAGCTATTACAGGATGTGTTATGCAAAGTATATTAAAAAATCCTTTGGCATCTTCATCAACTTTAGGAGTATCTCAAGGGGCTGCATTTGGAGCTGCACTAGCTATAGTATATTTTGGAGCAGGAGCTATACAAAGTAATACAGCAGATGCAGTGGCAATTAGTAATCCATATATGACAAGTATTTGTGCTTTTTTAGGATCCATGGGAGCAACAATAGTTATTTTAATACTTTCTAGATTTAAAAAAGTAACACCTGAAACTATGGTGCTTGCAGGAGTTGCCATAAGTTCATTGTTTTCTGGAGCAACGGCTCTAATTCAGTATTTTGCCAATGATGTTCAAGTTGCAGCTATAGTATTTTGGACCTTTGGAGATTTAGGTAGAGCATCTTGGACAGAAATATTAATAGTTACAGTTATATCGTCAGTAGCTCTTTTGTATTTCTTTTATAATCGATGGAATTATAATGCATTGGAAAGTGGTGAACAAACGGCAAAAGGTTTAGGAGTAAATGTATCTGCCATGAGGATTGTAGGTATGATAATATGCTCTTTGACTGCATCAGTTATTGTATCTTTTGTTGGAATAATCAACTTTATAGGATTAATAGCACCTCATATTATGAGAAGGTTTATAGGAAATGACTATAGATATTTAATACCTGCATCAGCAATATTAGGAGCTTTCTTATTATTATTTAGTGATACTATAGCAAGAATGGTAATATCTCCAATAATTTTGCCAATAGGAACTATAACATCTTTTATGGGTGCTCCTCTGTTTTTATATATTTTATTTAAAGGAGTTGAAAAATAATGTTAAAAATTGATTCCTTAAAATTTTCATATAAGCACAATGCTAAAATTCTAGATGATATAAAATTTGATGTGGAAAGTGGAGAGTGTATAGCAGTACTTGGCAACAATGGAGCTGGAAAAAGTACAATGTTAAAATGCTTAAACAGAATTATTTCACCTCAATATGGTAGCGTTTATGTGGAAGAAGAAGATATACTAAAGCTTAGACAAGGTGATATTGCAAAGAAGATAGCCTATGTAGCGCAAAAAAATGAAGCAACTAAATTTACAGTATTTGATGCAGTACTTCTTGGAAGAAAGCCTTATATAAAAGTTAGTGAAACTAGAAAAGATATAGAAATAGTTGAAGATATAATAAAAAGAATGGGATTAGAAGATTTTTCATTGAGATATTTAGATGAGCTTAGTGGAGGAGAATTACAAAAAGTAATGCTGGCTAGAGCATTAGCACAACAACCTAAAGTTTTATTATTAGATGAACCTACAAGTAATTTAGATTTAAAAAATCAATTGGATGTATTAAAAACAGTTCACGAAATTGCCCATGAAAATAATATATCTGTAATTATTGTAATACATGACTTAAATTTAGCTTTAAGGTATTGTGATAAATTTATGTTTTTAAAAGATAGAAAAATATACGGTTATGGAGGTATGGAGATAATGTCTCCTGAAAATATTGAGGAGGTATATAAGGTACCTGTAGAAGTAAAGTCTTATAATAATAGAAGTATAGTTATACCTTTAACCTAAAATAGGAAAGCTGTGATTTGATAATTTTATTAAATCACAGCTTTTCTTTATATAAACATATTTAATTTATGGAAGATAAAAATATGAAAAAGTATATTATTGTACTAAAGAACCTTAAATAAGAAGAAAGTTTTAGACAATAAAAAAGATGGCAAAGCCATCTTTTTAACTACATAATTCATACTCGGGGAAAGTAGAATATTATGTAAAAAAACTAGTGTGATAAAACTAAGCTAACTTCATCTAAGGGTTAAAAACAAAAAAAGTCAGAAGGTTTAAGCCTTCTGACTTTTTTTATATTTTCATAATATAATTATTATGTATAACTATATAATAAAACATTTTCCAATATTTGTAAAGTGTTTTTGAGAAAATTAACTTATAAAAATTATAATATATTATAGATAAAATGTATTAAAATTACTTGATATAAAAAGTATATTATTTGACTGGTATAAATTTAAATTATATACTTAAATTCAGAAAGTTTATAACTAAGGGAGGCATAATATGTGTGAATCATCAGCGTTTATAATGGGAAAAAATAATGAGTTAATAAAAATAATGGACTATATAGTAAATATAAATCCAGATGGAGACAAGGTTTATTTAACTGATTTATTTGGAAATCAAAAAATTATAGACGGGGCGATTAAAGAGATGAGATTAATTGACCACAAAATAATTTTAGAGGAAAATAAATAATTTAAAAACAATAAAATTAGGGAGAGAGTAAGTATGGTAGTTGCAGTGATCGATGGAATGGCTGGGGGAATAGGTGCGCAAGTGATTAAAGCTATTAGAGAAGAGTTACCTTCATATATAGAAATATATGCATTGGGGACAAACTCCATAGCTACAAGTGCTATGATGAAATCTCATGCTAACAAAGGTGCTACGGGTGAAAATGCCATAGTAGTATCTTCTAAAAAGGCTAATGTAATTGTTTCACCCATATCTATAGTTATGCCAAACTCTATGATGGGAGAGGTTACAAGTAGAATGAGTGAGGCAGTGTGTGATAGTGAAGCATTTAAGATATTATTACCACTCGTACCAGAAAATTTAGAAATAGTAGGGATAGAAGGTAAACCTTTATCATTACTAATAAAAGATGCAGTAAAATTAATCAAAAAAGAATTTAACATAAAATAAATCACTTTGAACGTATTAGTTTAAGTTCAAGCATTAAATATTTTATTTAATTAATACCATAGTTCAATGGATAAAAGATATATTTAAATTTTAGTTAAGTATACTTACAACCTAAATCCTAAAATTTAAGGAGTATATTTACGAAAATTTGAAGTTTTCGCCTCACCTTACAATAGAATATACAAACAATATATTCTTTACAGATATATTGAAAAGGTGAGGCGAAAAAAATGAAATATTGTAAAAAATAACTTTAATCTTACTTTTTAGCTTTTAACAAGGCATCTTTCACAGCATCAATAACACCTTTTGAAGAATAAGTTGAACCACTTACTGCATCAACATCATATGTTTGATTTTCTATTATCTTTTCGGGAATAGAATCAAAAGCTGGTTCATAAAATCTTTCGCCAACTTCATTGTGGCTAACTATGGAAATCTCATCAATGATACCATCTTTTATAGTCACTAAAACTTTAAGGTCTGGACCATATCCATAGCCAGTACCTTCATACACACCATCTTTGTAATCACTGTTTGAACTGCCTTCATTTGTACTTATGTTAGGACTGAAGTCTGATTTAATACTATTAATAACTCTATCAAATCCCACAAATCCTCCAACTTCAAATATATGTAATACCGTAATAATAATAAGCAAGGCAGTTAACTCTCTATGTCTTTGTATCCACACTTTTCCCATATTTTTCTTATCAACAAATGTGTGCCATAAAAGTAAACCTATTATAAGAGCAATTGTTCCATAATTAAAGCTTATGATTGAATATGAGGAAAGCATTCCATGAATAAATGATGATAATAAAAATAAATATCCTAAGTTAATGTGATTTTTCCTCAAAAACTTATTTATTGTTCTTAAAAACTTATCTATTTTTATTAATAATTCATTATTGCGATCTTTTTGTATTTTCTTTTGTACAATTCTCAATAGCCATATGATGCTTAGAAGTATTCCTGATATTAGAGCTATCCATGCAAATAAAATATTAAAAAATAAAGTCATAATACCTCCAGTTGTTTTTTAATTAATATTATATTACTGTTTTTTTACTTAGTTTTATATTTTTTTCAACTATTTATAGATTATTATACATAAGTTTTATAAAAATTTAAAATAAAAAAGAAAGAACTTTTAAGCAGACAAAGAAGCAGCTAGGGATATATCCAACCTAGCTGCTTTTTATAGAAAAATAGCAATTCAACATTTTTACCTGTACATTATTAACGTACGATAATAATCATAATATGATCGTCCATCTGAGTCTTTTCTTATGTCATATTTCACATCAATTATTTCGTACCCTTCATCTTGCATAGAACTTAATACACGATCTATTTCATTTGTATACTTACTAGAACACTCAAATTCTTCACGTGAAAAATCAATTTGGCTATTTATCATAACAATATGAACCTTACCGTCCTTTTCTTTTAAATGTTTCCTAATTTTTTCATAAATGTTACTTTCATCAATCTTAATAGTAGTATCTTTGTTTACTTCTATGTTTTGGCTATTTTCTTTAGAGTAAATAATTTGTTCATTTAAGAATTTTACTAATTCATCCATTCTATCTTGCACTGACAAGGTTTCATATTTACCATCAATAGTTTTTAAGTCAATGCTTCCAAAACTTTTTTTTACTGTTTTTAAATTACAGTAGTACATTTTTTCTATTCCATTTTTACATATAAACTCTAGTCTATTTCTATAAATGTGTAATTCTCCTTTGTTGAATCCCATTCTAGCGTTACAAAATCCAAGAGCTTTATCATTTTCTTTAACATTATTTTGATCCAATTTAGCTCCACAATTACAGCAAAATATAAAATCCTCACTAATAGGTGCTTTACAATTTGTACAAATAATACTCATACATTACTCTCCTTATGTCATCTTTATACTATAGTAGCCAACTTCATGATATATTAGTATTATATAATAATTATACTTAAATAAGAATAATCAAGTTTATAAATTCTCAATTAACCTTAAAATAAAACAAGAAAATAAAAATTTAACAAATTATAGAGGGATTTTATAAAAAATATGTAATTAATACAATATATCGATAAAAAAATACGGCAAAAGCCAAAAATCAATATAAAATGCTGATTTTGAGAGGATTGATGTTTATGAAAGTTGCACTATTAGCACCTGATTCTATTGCAAGTAAAGTTGAACCTATTGTTAAAACTCAAATGGATTCTATAGAATTAAAAATATATATCTATAATGATTATATAGAAGTGTTAGATATTTTAAACAAAATACAAAGTAAATACGATGGAATTATGTTTGCAGGTATAATAAGCTATTATTTAGCAAAACAAAATATAAAAGAAGAAGTAATGTGGGAGTATTTTCAATTGCATGAAAGTTCTCTTTTGAATGCTCTATTTCAAGCGCAATATTTTAATGAAAATATAAAAGATTTAAGTATTGATACATATTCAAAATCAAACCTAAAGCAAATCTTTGATATGGTTGGAGTAAATCTAAATGATACAAATATAAAGTTATATGAACTGAATTTAGAAAATTATAGAAATTTAAATGAAGAAGCACTTGAATTTCATAAAAAAAATTTAAAGGAAAATAAAAATGTATGTATTGTTACAGCCTTAAGTAAAGTTAATAATGAATTAAAAAATATGAATATAAAAAATTACATGGCAATACCTACAGAAAGTGTAATAATGGATTCATTTGAAAGGCTGTATTTAAAATATACAGCTAAAGTTAATAAAAATAGTCAACTTGTTTCAATGTTTATAGAAATAGATTTGCCTAGTGAATATTCTCTGATAAGTAAAAATGAGTATTATTATATAAGAGAGAAGAACAAGGTAAGTGATATAGTTTATGAATTTGGAAGAGATATTGAGGCTACAATTGTTGAAGTAAGTTTTAATACATACTTGCTTTTTACTACAAAAGAAATTATTGAAAGAAAAACAAATAACTTTAAAGAAATAAGCATATTAGATTGGATTTCGCAAAAATCACTACATATTGTATCAATAGGTATAGGTTATGGTAAAACAGCAATTGAAGCTAAATACAATTCTAATATAGCAATGATTAAAGCAAAAAAATATGATGAAAATACTGCATATGTAGTATATGAAGATGGTATTAGTGTAGGACCTATTAATAATGTTAAAAGAAAAAAGAAAGAGAAGATAGACGAAAAAATATTAGAAATAGCAACAAAAACTAATTTAAATATAAATAAAATATTAAAAATTTATAATGTGGTAGACAAATATAAAATAGACTGTTTTACAACAAGTGAATTATCTAAATACTGTGGTATTTCTATTAGATCAACGAATAGAATGTTGAACAGATTGGAAGAATGTAATTATATTGATATAGTTGGTAAACAATTTCCAGACGGTGCTGGTAGACCTAAAAGAATCATGAAATTTAAATTTTAAAAAAGATATATATTCAGATAATTTTTTAGTTATTTGAATATATATCTTTTTTTGCATGTTAAGGTATTATAAACATATTTTGATTTAATTGAAAATTTTGATAATTAAAGTCATTTTAATGTACTATTATGGCTATTATATATTATCTATAATTAAATTAGATATAGAAATATATTTATATAAGATTTATTTAAATATAAAAAATGAAACAAGATTTGAAATCTTAGAAGGAGGAATTTTATGCTGGATGTGATGGATTTTTCTCAAAGATATAAAGATAAGCTTTTAGAATTTTTTAAGGATTTGCATATGAATCCTGAATTAAGTTTTAAAGAATTTAGAACAACAAGTAAAATTAAGGATTTATTAAAATCACTTGATATTGAAATTTTAGACATGGGAATGGAAACAGGTGTAGTTGGTTTATTAAAAGGAAAATATAGTGGACCAACAGTAGCTCTAAGAGGAGATATCGATGCACTTCCCATAGTAGAAGAAACTGACTTAGATTATAAGTCAAAAGTAGATGGAGTAATGCATGCTTGTGGTCATGATGTTCATACAACATGTTTAGCTGGTGCAGCCATGATTCTATCAGAGCTAAAAGACCAACTACATGGAAATATAAAATTTATATTTCAAATTGCTGAAGAAAAAAATGAAGGAGCAAAAATGCTTGTCAAAGCAGGTGTGATGGATGATGTAGATGTAATATTTGGGCTTCATAATCATCCAGACGTACCAGTAGGAAAAGTAGGTGTAAAACTAGGTGGTCTTATGGCAGCTGTAGACACAATTTGGATAGATATTTATGGCAAAGGTGGTCATGGAGGTATTCCTCAAAGAACTATCGACCCTATTGTTGCAACAAGTGGAGTAATTCAAGGGATACAAAGTATTGTTAGTAGAAACATAAGCCCTATAGATTCTGTAGTAGTTTCTATTGGAACTATAAATGGTGGAACAGCAAATAATGTAATAAGTGAACATATTCATATGAGTGGTACTGTAAGAACTTTTGATAAAGAAATAAGAAAAAATATGCCAGAAATATTAAGTAAAAAAGTAGAAGGCATAGCTGCAGGATATGGTGCAACAGGTAAAGTTACTTATAGATATGATTTACCTGCAGTAATAAATGAAAAAGATATGTATGATTTAGCATGTGAAACAGTAGAACAAACTTATGGTAAAGATGCTATATTTGACCCAGTGCCAACAACTGGTGGAGAGGATTTTTCCATATTTACTGAAAATAAACCAGGATTTTTCTATTGGCTAGGTGTTGGAAATAAGGAAAAAGGATATGTTAATCAATGGCATAACTCAAGATTTGTGGCAGACACAGACTCTTTGCTAGTAGGATCAAATGTGTTAGCCCAAAGTGCTATTAATTATATGTTAAAAAATAAAAGTTCCCAAATATAAAAGAAAAGGGTGATGAAATGAGTGAAAGTAATATTAAAAATATAATTAGATGTTGGAAGATGATATTAGTAGTCTTTATAATAACACTAATTAGTGAAAAAATAGGTGTTATAAAAATACCAATAGCATCTGGAAGTATTATGTTTTTACCTTTATTGTATTGCATGATTATTTGTCTAATATTAGCTTTATTAAAACCCATCAAAATAATAGGTTCAAAGGAAGACTGTGATATATCAGATAAGATTGTTGTTATAGGAATAGCTGTATTTTGTGCAAAAGTAGGAGTTAACAGCGGAGCAGCAATAGAAAGTGTTATATTAGCAGGGCCAGCACTTATATTACAAGAACTTGGTAACTTAGGAACTATATTTTTAGCATTACCAATAGCATTATTATTTGGATTTAAAAGAGAAGCTGTTGGTATGACACATTCCATAGGACGTGAGCCGAATATTGCATATATAGCAGAAAAATGTGGAATGAACTCTCCAGAAGGACGCGGAATAATGATTACATATGTTGTAGGAACATTGGTAGGGTCAATTTTCTTAGGAGCATTAGCTAGTTTTCTTGCTACTGCTACACCATTCCATCCTCTATCTTTAGCAATGGCGTGTGGCGTAGGAAGTGGAAGTATGATGGCTGCATCAGTTGCTCCTTTAATGGAAACCTTCCCTCAAATGGCTACAGAGATTTCTGCATATGCAGGTATGAGTAATACTCTGTCTACTGCAGATGGAATATTTGTAACTATATTTATTGCTTATCCATTATGTAACTTTTTGTATAAAAAATTGGAACCTATTATAGGAAGAAAAAGTAAAGCTGAAATTAAGCTAGTTGAGGAGGTCCAAGAAAATGAATAAGAAGTTAAATATAAGTATATTTATAGAATTAGTATCAATTATGTTGTTAGTATCAGTTATTAGTATTTTTGGAAACAGCATAGGATACAAAATTTCAATTATGGAATCAATACCAGGTATGTTGATTTTATTTGCAATAGCTCTATCTGGTAGTCTTTTGACATATATAATTCCTATAAATTGTCCAGCTGTTGTATGGATTAGTATTATAGGTGTTATAGTTGCCTGTCCTATATCTCCTGTTTCTCAATTTGTAAATATGCACGTTGAAAAAATAAATATGTTAGCTCTTGCTACTTGTATCTTAGGTTTTGCAGGTGTATCCATGTCTAAAAACTGGGTGGATCTTAAACGTATTGGCTGGAGAGGAATAGTTGTGGCATGTTTCGTAATGTTAGGAACATTTGTAGGTTCAGCATTTGTTGCTCAGATTGTTCTATCATCTAGTGGAATAATATAATAATTAATTTTATATTTTAAAGATTAAGATAGCATTAACAAGAGGAGGGGAGTAACATGACAGATTTCTTAAATTGGCTAAGTGGTATTCTTTGGGGACCATATATGATTACATTATTAGTTGGGACAGGTATTTTTCTAACATTTAAATTGGGATTTGTTCAATTTAGATATTTTACAACTGCTTTTAAAGAATTGGTAGGCAAAATATTTACACCATCACAAGGAAAAGGAGAAGGAGAAATAAAATCTTTTCAAGCTTTAGCAACAGCTTTATCTTCTTGTATAGGTGTAGGAAATATTGTTGGTATAGCATCTGCTATTGGAGTAGGTGGACCAGGAGCAATCTTTTGGATGTGGGTTTCAGCAATATTTGGTATGGCTACAAAATTTAGTGAGATAACACTTTCTATGAAATATAGAGAAAAAGATGAAAATGGTGTTTGGCGTGGTGGACCAATGTATGTTTTAAAAAATGGGTTAAATTGCAAATGGGCGGGAGTTTTCTTTGCATTAATAACAGCATTTGTAGGTCTTATAAGTTGTAATATGGTTCAATCAAACTCCGTTGCAAGTGCACTTAGTGTTTATGGTGTTAAGCCTGTTGTTACAGGTGCAATTCTTGCAGTATTAACATTTATAGTTATATTTGGTGGTGTAAAAAGGTTATCAAAAGTTACTAGTATTATTACTCCTATCATGGGATTAATTTATATAATGGGTGCATTAGTAGTTATATGTTGTAATTATCAACAAATTATACCTACATTTAAATTAATTTTTACTAGTGCATTTTCAGGTCAAGCAGCATTTGGAGGATTTGTAGGAGCAACCTTAAAAGAAGCATTAAGATTTGGAGTTGCTAGGGGGATATTCTCAAATGAAGCTGGTATAGGTAGTTCACCAATGATACATGCCACAGCTACAGTAGATCATCCTTGTAGACAAGGTTTATATGGAATTATGGAAGTATTTATAGATACTATAGTTGTATGTACCATAACTGCTTTAGTAATTTTGATGTCAGGTGCATGGACAAGTGGAGCAGAAGGTGCAGCTATGACAAATCAAGCATTTGCATCAGGTTTAGGTAACTTAGGTGGAGTAGTCGTAAGTATATGCGTAACATTATTTGCATTTTCTACATTACTTGGGTGGTCTTGGTATGGAGAAACAGCCATAGAATTTATTTTCGGAACAAAAGCTATAATACCTTATAGAATACTTTGGGTAGTATGTGCATTTGTAGGAGCTTTATTCCAATTTAACTCATTAATGCTACTTGCAGATACAGTAAATGGATTAATGGCAATACCAAACTTAATAAGTTTATTGGTGCTTAGTGGTTCAATAGCTACATTATGCAAAGAGTTTTTTAATAAAGAAGAATATGGTTTTGGTAAAAAAAAACAACTTTAAATAAATAGAGGTGGTTTATGTGAGTATAAATTTGAAATATCTATTGGAAGATAGGGAAGAAGTAGAAGAATTTTTGCCAGATTTATTTAGCATAAAAATAGTAAGTAAAGGTTGTAACTTACTTGGAACCATGTTTACAGCACAAGGAAGAGAGAAACATCCTACAGCAATATTATTACATGGATTTCCAGGTTATGAAGAAAACTTAGACTTAGCACAGGGGCTTAGAAGAATAGGATTAAATGTTTTAACTTTTCATTATAGAGGATGTTGGTCAAGTCAGGGAAGCTATTCTTTTACTAATTGTTTAGAAGATGTTACCTCAGCCATAGACTTTATTACTGATAAAAAGAATATAGAACAGTTTAATATTGATATAGATAACTTGATATTAATTGGACATAGTGTAGGTGGATTTTTAGCATTAAGTAATTGCATGGATAATAGAATAAAAATGTCAGTTGCCATAAGTCCTTTTGATCTTGGCCTTGCAGGTGAAAATATAAAAAATAATAATCAAGAAGAAGTTCAAAAAATAATTGAATTGTTTATAGGAGGGCAAGATCCTTTAAGTGGAACATGTTCCAATAAATTGATTTATGAAATAATGGAAAATTATTCAGAGTGGAAATTAGCAAACAAAAGCGAAGAGTTAGCTAATGAAAAATTATTAATAATTGGAGCAAAAAAAGATACTATAGGATTATATAAACTTTATCATGAGCCTTTAATAAAAGAAATATTAAAACACAATAAAAATAATCTTACTGAGATGTTAATAAATACAGATCATTGTTATAGCAATAAGAGAATTTGTTTACTTAAAAATATTGCATATTGGATTGAGAAAAATATTTAGTTGAAAAATACTAAAAGTACAATAAAATTAGGATAAATTAGAAATTTAAGGGGGGAAAGAATTATGTTAAAAACTACAAAAATAACAGATCCAAAATTATACTCAATAGTAGAGAAAGAATTAGAAAGACAAAAATATAATATAGAAATGATAGCATCAGAAAGTTCTGCACCAACAGAAATCCTAGAACTTATGGGAAGTGTATTTGTAAATAAAACAGAAGAAGGTCTTCCAGGAAAAAGATATCAAGCAGGTTCAGAGTTTGCAGATGAAGTTGAAAACTTATGTATTGAAAGAGCAAAAGAAGCTTTTGGTTGTGAATATGTAAATGTTCAAGCTTACTCAGGAGCAACTGCAAACTATACAGTATTTAACGCTGTTCTTGAACCAGGGGACAAAATACTTGCCATGAGATTAGATCATGGAGGACATTTAACACATGGTTCACCAGCAAACTTTGTAAGTAAAATATATAAATATGAACACTATGGTGTAGATATAGAAACTGAAAGAATAAATTATGATGAAGTGGAAGCTAAGGCATTAGAATTTAAACCTAAAATGATAATAGCAGGAGCAAGTGCATACCCTAGACTTATAGATTATGAAAGAATGAGAGAAATTGCTGATAAAGTAGGAGCATATTTAATGGTAGATATGGCTCATATATCAGGACTTATTGGAGCGGGAGTTATTCCCTCACCTATACCTTACGCAGATTTTGCCACATCTTCTTGCTCAAAAACAATTTGTGGTCCTAGAGGTGGGTTTGTAATGTGTAAAGAAAAATATGCAAAAGCATTAAATAAAGCAACTTTCCCAGGAACACTAGGCTCTATACAAATAAACGGTATTGCAGCTAAAGCTAATATGTTTAAAAGAGTAAGAGAACCGGAATTTATTGCAACAATGCAAAGAGTTTTAGACAATGCTAAATACTTAGCAAAAGAATTAGAACAAAGAGGATTTAGAATAATAAGTGGTGGTACAGACAATCATATAGTACTTGTTGATTTAAGACCTAAAAAAATAACTGGTAAACAGTTTGATCAAGCTCTTGAGTCTATAGGTATAACAGTTAATAAAAACACTATTCCAGATGATCCAGAAAGTCCATTTGTAACAAGTGGTGTTCGTATAGGACTTACAGCAGTTTCAGAGAGAGGATTTGGTAATGCTGAAATAGCTGAGATAGCTGACATTATGGAAAAAGTTGCAGATAACATAGATAATGAAGAAGTTTTAAACGAATGTAGAGTTCAAGCAAGAAATTTAATCTCAAGATTCCCACTATATCCAAAAGGATATTTTGAAGATTAATCCTATATAACAGCAAAAACTCAAAAGGCTTAGACCCTAAAAGAAGGGGTCTAAGTCTTTTGAGTTTTCAATTTATACACTACTTGTATTCAAGACTAAACAAGATTTTATTGATTATTGTACTAAAAATAGCAATTAAAAATGGCTTCAAAAGTATTTTTAAGTTAGCGGTTACAATTAGCTAAATTATAATATATAATAAAATTAAAATATTATCATAAGGTTATAGTATATATCTAGATTTATGTTAATAATAAGAAAAATAATCTGGAGGCAACATAATGAATAAAAAGGATTTTTCTAATTTAGAAGATCAAATCATGTCTACAGTTAGCAATGCACTTAAAGCAATAGATATTGCTAATTTGAAAAGAGATATTAACGATAAAACTGAAGAAACCATAAATCAATTTAGATCAAAGTTTGATGAATATAGTGAAAAATATATTGGTTTAAATAAAAAATCTAAAAATGATATATCTAAATACATTAGTAAAAGACCAGCTGGAAGTATATCGGGAATACTTTGTATAGTATTTGGAGCCAGCGGAAGTATAATTTATGGTTCTTCAGTAGCACTATTTCTAATAGCAAATTCACTATTTAGTGGTTTTATTGTAGGTAGCCAAGTTGTTTTGGGAGTTTTAGTTTTATTTTTTGTAGGAAGTGTAGCTTTATTATTAAAAGGAATAAATTTAAGAAAAAGAGTAAAGCGCTTTAAGAAGTATGTAAGATTTATTGATGATAATAGTTATTTCTTAATTGAGGATTTAGCGAGATTTGCTAAAGAAAAAAAGAGTTTTGTACTTAAAGACCTACGTAAAATGATTGATTTAGGTATGTTTTTAGAAGGACATATAGATGAAGAAAAAACTTATTTCATGTTAAATGATGAAGTATATGGTGATTATTTAAATTTAAAAAAAGAACAAATAGCTAAAGAAAGTAATAAGGAAAAATTAAAAGAAGAAATAGATAATTCAGGAAAAGAAGAGATAGAATCTACTATAAAAATAGGAAGAAATTATATTGAACAAATAAAAACTGTAAGAAATGAGCTTTATAGAGAAGAAATATCTATAAAGTTAGATAAATTAGTAAACATTGGGGATCAAATCCTTAATTATGTTGAAAAAAATCCTAAAAAAACACAAGAAGTTAATAAATTTGTAAATCATTATCTTCCGATTACTATAAAATTAATTAATTCATATAAAGAGTTAAATAATCAAGTAGTTCAAGGTGATAATATAAAAAATGCTAAAATTGAAATTGAAAAGAGTGTTGATCTTATTAATAATGCTTTTGAAAATTTATTAGATGATTTATATGAAGATGTTGTTTTAGATATTTCTACAGATATTTCTGTTCTTAAAACATTATTTAAACAAGAAGGATTATCAGAAGAAGATTTTAAGTAACGGATTTATCCGAAATTGCATAGCGCCCACACAGTGGTTTAAAGTGGTAACTAGGATATATCGTTGACTATATGAAGTGGGGCGCCCACGCAGTAGCTTAAGCAAAGCGAATTTTAAAAAGTAAGTTTTGAACAAAAAGGGAGGCATTAAAGATGAGTGATGAATTCAAAGAAAAGTATGTTGATATAAAACCAGAATTAACTTTCCAACCATTTGGGGAGGAAGTTCCTGATTTAAAAGTGGTAAAAGAAGAAAAGGTAGAAGAAAAAATAATTGATGAAATCCAACTGACAGAAGAAGAAAAGAAAATGGTAGATCAATTTGTAGATAAAATAGAGATAAGCAATTCAAATTCTATTTTACAATATGGTGTAGGTGCTCAAAAGAAAATTTCTGATTTTTCACAGTCAGCATTAAATGATGTGAAAACTAAAGATTTAGGTGAGATTGGAGAAATACTGTCTAGCGTAGTTCTTGAGTTAAAGAACTTTGAAGATTGTGAAGAAAAAAAAGGAATTTTCGGTTTCTTTAAAAAAGGTAAAGATAAGATTTCTCAAATGAAAGTAAATTATGAAAATGTAGAGAGTAATATAAATAAAATGTGCAATGTTCTTGAAAATCATCAAATAAAACTTTTAAAAGATATTGCTATGCTAGATAAAATGTATGAAATAAATAAAGTATATTTTAAAGAGCTTTATATGTATATCTTAGCTGGGAAAAAGAAACTTCAAAAATTAGAAAAAGAAGAACTTCCTAAATTACAAGAAAAAGCAAAAAAAAGTGGTAATCCTCAGGATGCTCAAGAATTAAATGATTTTATTGCTCTTTGTAATCGCTTTGAAAAGAAAATTCACGATTTAGAATTAACTAAAATGATTTCTTTGCAAATGGCTCCTCAAATTCGTTTAATTCAAAATAATGATACATTAATGTCTGAAAAAATACAATCTACAATTATAAATACTATTCCACTTTGGAAAAGTCAAATAGTGTTATCACTTGGAGTTGCTCATGCTGCTGATGCTGCCAAAGTTCAAAGAGAAGTAACAGATATGACAAATGAACTTTTACGAAAAAATGCAGAAATATTAAAAACTTCAACTATAGAAACTGCAAAAGAATCTGAAAGAGGAATTGTTGATATTGAAACACTTAGAGCTACTAATGAATCATTGATTTCAACTCTTGATGAAATACTTAATATACAAACAGAAGGACGTGAAAAACGTAGGGAAGCTGAAATAGAATTAAGAAATATTGAAGATCAATTAAAAAATAAGCTTTTAGATTTTAAATATTAGTAATGCAGGCTTAGTATCAAATAATATAGAATTTATTTTATTAGGTATAGAATAAATGTGAAAAATGAGTAATTAATAGCACAACCATATCCACAGTCCAAATGAACTAAAAAGTAAACCATAGTCAATCCAATAATATATTGATTATGGTTTATTTTTTACATATAATTAAAAAAATTTAAAATTACAATCTTGTTATATTTACATCTTTTCTTGGAACTGTTCTTTTATAATGTACTTTTGGGTAACCAATTACCATACATGCAACTAGCTCTTCGTTATCTCCTATCTGAAGAAACTTACCTATTTCAGGATTAAATTTTACAGCTCTTGATAAGAAGCCACTAAAATATGTTCCAAGCCCTAGAGCATTTATCATAAGTTCCATTTTTGATGCTGCTAAAGCTCCATTTACAATGTTATTTGATTTTATTACTATTAATAGCGGAGCTTTGGAGAACAGCTTATCTTCTCCATCAGGATTTTCTACAAAATTTTTATGCATATCCTTCCACATATTAGCATACATCCTAATTTGAGTTGGAGTATTTTCATCAGATAATAAATTATAAGCTTGACTATTTAAAGTTTGTAGGACCATTTTTCTAAGCTCTTGTATTTTGTCTTTTACAATAACATATGAAACATCTTGCAGATTTCCGCTAGTTTGAGTGAACTTTCCTGCTTCAATTATTTTATCTATCTTTGCTTCTTCAACATCTTTTTTTGAAAATAACCTAACGCTTCTTCTAAATTTCATGAAGTTCATTAACACATCTGAATTTACTAAAAATTCTTTATCATTGTATTCTTTTACTTCACTCATTGAGTATTCTTTTTCATCATCAGAAGATATAGCCTTTACAGGGCAAATTGCAATACAATGTCCACATTTTACACAAGTTTCATTTTTTATATGAGACTTTCCGTTAATCATCACTATATCATTTACTATACAGTCTTGTTTACATAAAGTACACCCTATACATTTATTGGTATTTACTAACACTATAAAATGCCTCCTTCCTATATAGTGGTATTTATAATTATATTTATTAAACTAGAGTTTAAGTCAAGCTTTTTTATAAAGAAAATATATACTAACTATTTTGTCTGCTTTCAAGGTTTAAATTTATTTTATCAATATGCTTTTTTAGCATTTTTCTTTGTTCTTCTAATTTATTTCGATGTTCGATTAAAAGAGTTATTGCTAATTGATTATTGTTGCTGTCTGCTAGAATATCTAAATTAGTGCGGATTTCTTTGACTGACATTCCTATGTTTCTTAAACATCTAATTAAATTTAGTAATTCTATATCTTTTTCTGAAAATACTCTTATATTGTTTTTATCTCGTTTAAATTCAGGTAATAATCCTTCTTTTTCATAATATCTTATTTTTGATTGAGATATATTAGTTATTTCAGAAACTTCTTTTATTTTATATTCCATATAATTTACTCCTTATAGTTAATATTGATTTTAATTATTATAACTTATATTATAGAGTTTATAAATTTATTTAGTAATAAACTAAAAATAAGTATATTTTAAATTAATAACAGTATTATGAAATGAGAAAAATATTTGTTTTAAAAATAAGCTCTTTAAAACCGTATCACAAGTAAGTAATACGGTTTTTATATTAAAAATTATTCAAATTCAGGTATATAATTTATATTATTATCCTCACTTCTTTTTTTCATAATAGAAGCAAGTATTCCACCAGATATATTATGCCAAATACTAAAGATTGCACCAGGAACTGCACAAAGAGGTTGAGTTGCAAAATTTGACAATGCAAGAGAAACAGCTAGTCCACTATTTTGCATTCCAACTTCCACACATACAGCAGTTGATTTAGGTAAATCCATTTTAAATAATTTTGCAATTGTAAATCCAAGAATCATACCTATTACATTATGCAGTATAATTATAATAAAAACCGTTGATCCACAAATTAGCAGTTGTTCTTTATTAGTAGCAACTATTCCTGCAATTAAAAGTAATACTGAAACTACAGAAATAAGAGGCATAACTGATGATAAATATTCTTTTTTATTTTTCATTTTATAATTAATAATTATGCCTAAAATTATAGGCACAAGAACTACTTTTACAACAGATGTAATCATGGATAAAATTGAAACATCCACCCATTGTCCAGCCAACAGATAAATCCATAAAGGGGTTAAGATTGGGCAAAGTAATGTGGAAACCACAGTCATACTAACAGAAAGAGTAGTATCACCACCTGCTATATGAGTAATTATATTACTTGCTGTTCCTCCAGGACAACAACCTACCAAAATAACTCCAATAGCAATTGGTGTAGGCAAGTTAAATGTTACTGCCAATAAATATGAAATTAGTGGCATAACTAAAAATTGAGCTAAGCAACCTATAAATACATCTTTAGGATGTCTTAAAATATTTTTAAAATCATTGGCATTAATAGTCATCCCCATACCAAACATGGCAAAACCAAGCAACAATGATGTATAAGTAGTTGCCCACTCAAACATTGATGGAGATAAAAATGCAAATAAAGATATTAATATTACTAAGACACCAATATATTTAGAGGCATATTGACTAAGTGATAAAATTAATTTACTCATTAGTTTTTACCCTCCTTAATAAAATTATCAAGAAGGCGAGCTTTGCCAATGTAAACTGCCATGGCAGCTAATGTATTATCTTTAATTTCTGAAACAGGTTGCATAGTTTCATTATCAACAATTTCTACATAATCTATTTTTGCTAGAGGTTCAGCCTCTATAATTTTTATCATTTCATTTTTTACTTTATCTGCATCAGTTTCACTATTTGCAAGGAGTTTTCCTGCAGTAATAGCTTTTGAAAGACACAGTGCAGCTTTACGTTCTTTTGCATTTAAATATACATTTCTCGAAGATTTTGCTAAGCCATCTTCTTCTCTAACGATAGGACATCCTACAATATTCACATCGAAATTTAAGTCTTTAACCATTTTCTTTATGATTGCCAATTGTTGAGCATCTTTTTGCCCAAAATAAGCATTATCAGGCTTTGTAATTATAAATAATTTGCTAACTACTGTACATACACCTCTAAAATGAATTGGTCTTGATTTTCCACATAGATAATCTGACAATCCATCAATATTTACATATGTACGCGGGTTTGAATACATTTCAGATGTATCAGGATTAAAAATTAAATCTGCGCCAGCTTTTTCACATAAAGCCTTATCTTTTTCAAAATCCTTTGGATAAGCATCTAAATCTTCGTTTTCTCCAAATTGAGCTGGGTTTACAAAAATTGAAACAATTACTTTATCGTTTTCTTTTCTACATCTTTCAATTAGGCTCATATGACCTTCATGAAGATAACCCATAGTTGGTACTAAACCAACTGTTTTTCCTTCTTTTTTCCATTGATTTGATAGTTTTTTTACTTCGTCTACTGTTTTTAATACTTTCATTTAAAGCTCTCCCTCTATTGTTTTTTAGCATTCTTTTTCAGATAGAAGTCTTTAATGAGTAAGAAATTATTTTATTTTTGCAATAAAAAAACACGAACTAAATTCGTGGTTTTACTTATCACATTTTTTATACAAAAAATAGAACTATGAAAATAATGTATTTATAGTAATCTAAAAGGTCCTATCCTCTATCATTTAGTAGGATGGAAAAATAAATATAAAATTATCCATATAGTTTTTTATTTGTATAGTTTCTTGTGAAAAAGAATACCATCAAAATTATTCTAACATATTCTGTCAATATTTCAACTTTTTAATTTAAGTATATCAGCATTTCGATTTTTTCGTTTGAAATGTAATTTATCATATTAATATATACAGTACAAAATTACTGAAAATAATTAGACTTAAAGTACAATGACTATAAAAATTAATCATGTTACTATTTACATAAAATATATTTACTTAGTAATAGGAGAGATATAATGAAAAGAAAACTTTTTTTAAATGCTAAATTAAAAGGCAAATATAATACAGTAGATATTTTAGTAGTTGATGGGATAATTAAAGAAATTGAAAATGATTTAGTTAATAAGTACAATAAAGAAGATAACTTAGAAATCATTGATTTAAAGGGAAATTTAACAATTCCTCCATATGTTGAGCCACACATTCATTTAGACTATGTGTATACAGCTCACACACCTGGAGCTAAAAATTCAACAGGAACATTATTTGAAGGAATTCAAAGATGGTCAGACTCCAAATCCAATTTAACAATAGATGATGTGAAATCTAGAGCTAAATTAGCCTTAAAAAAGCAAGTCCTAAGTGGTATACAACATATAAGAACTCATGTTGACGTAACTGACCCAAATCTTACATCTTTAAAGGCCATGTTAGAATTAAAAGAAGAAATGAAAAATATGGTAGATATGCAGATAATAGCATTTCCTCAAGAAGGAATGTATGCATATAAAGGTGGAGATGAACTAGTAGAAGAAGCTTTAAAAATGGGAGCTGATGTAGTTGGAGCTATACCACATTTTGAATATACTAGAGAGTTTGGGGAAAAATCAGTTAAAAAAACTATAGAACTTGCATTAAAATACAACAGATTAATTGATGTGCACTGTGATGAAACTGATGATGAGCAGTCAAGATTTTTAGAAGTTTTGGCAGCTCATGCATATATGGAAGGTATAGGGGAAAAAGTAACTGCCAGCCACACATGTGCAATGCATTCATATAACAATGCTTACACTTATAAATTATTTAAACTGTTAAAAGAATCAAAATTAAATTTTATAGCATGCCCAACAGAGAATATCCATTTGCAAGGAAGATTTGATACTTATCCAAAAAGACGTGGAGTTACTAGAGTAAAAGAGATGGTTGAAGAAGGTATAAATGTTTGCTTTGCACAAGATTCAATGTCAGATCCTTGGTATCCATTGGGATCTGGAAATCTAATGAATATATTAGATGCAGGAATACATATATGCCAGATGATGAGTTTTGAAGAAATAAACAATGCCCTTGATTTAATAACTGTAAATGGAGCTAAAACTTTAAATATAACTGATAATTACGGAATAGAAGTTGGGAAAAAAGCTAACTTTATAGTATTAAATGCACAAACTGAATTTGACGCTATTTGTGATAGAGTTTCTGTTTTATATTCAGTAAGAGATGGAGAATTTTTATTTAAAAGAATACCAGAACAAATTGAAACAAATAATAAATTTTTAATATAATTGTATAAAAAATATAAATTATGTCCATAATTTAAATGTACTATCAATATTTCCTTAATAGAAACAGCATGTTCATATACATCATATACTACAAAATAGCTTGGATAACCGATTATCCAGGCTATTTTTGTGTATGAAATTTTTATTTTTCATAATCATCTTAACCACACATATGAATATATAGTAGAAATAAATATCTACTTAAAAATACCACATATATGAATTAAGGGTGGAGATAGTATGAAAAAAATATCAGTTGCTGTAATAGGAGCAGGAACAAGAGGAATGAATGCCTACGCACCATATCTATTAGAAAATCCTGATTTAGGTGAAATAGTAGCAGTAGCAGAGCCAAAGGAAGAAAAAAGAAATAACTTTAAAAATAGATACAATACAAAAGAAGAAAACACATTCACATCATGGGAAAAACTCCTATCAAAAGACAAATTAGCAGATGCTATAATCATAGCCAACAGTGATGAATGTCACTACCAGCCAACAAAAATCGCGTTGGAAAAAGGATATCATGTTTTATTAGAAAAGCCTATGTCAAACAAACTAGATGAAGTTATTAAACTTGGAGAACTGGCCCTAAAGCACAAAGACCAAGTATTTATGATATGCCATGTACTAAGATACACACCGTTTTTTAGTGAACTAAAAAGAATAGTAGACAGCAAAGAATTAGGCAACCTTGTAAGCATACAACATAATGAAAATATAGGGTATTATCATTTTGCACATAGTTATACACGTGGGAACTGGAGAAATAGCAATGAAACAAGTCCACTTATATTAGCCAAAAGTTGTCATGATATAGACATCTTATTATGGTTAACAGGAAAAAGTTGCAAATATATATCTTCCTTTGGAAGTCTAAGCCATATGAAAGAAGAAAACTTCACAGAAAATATGGCACCTAGATGTATGGACTGTGAAGTGGAGAGATTTTGCCCATATAGTGCTAAGAAAATATATTTGGAAGATGGTGTACTAAAAGCATCTTTATATGCAGTTGACCCAAATCCGACTAAGAAAAATTTAGAAAAAGCTATAACTACTGGTCCTTATGGTAGATGTGTATACAAATGTGATAATAATGTAGTAGATCATATGGTAAGTATACTAGAGTTTGAAGACAACATAACAGCCACTTTCAATTTATCTGCATTCACAAAAGATTGTACAAGAACTATAAAGCTTATGTTTACCCATGGAGAAGTGGGAGGAAATCTGCAAAAGAATATAATAGATGTACACAAATTTGGAGATGAACATCATACAGTAATTCATCCTAAAATAGTAAAAAGTGGCCATGGTGGAGGGGATTTCAAACTAATGGAGGATTTTGTGCAAGCAGTAAGTTCAAATAAAAGGGAAGTCAAAACAAGTGCAATTAATTCTGTGGAAAGTCATATAATATCCTTTGCAGCTGAATACTCTAGATTAAATCATAAAGTAGTTAATGTGGAAAAGTTTTGGAATAATCAAAGAAATTTTTAATCATTTTTTATATTAATTTTCTATGTTTTTAACCTAAATAAGATTATTAATGATACACTAAAGTTAAATGTTTAATAAATTTAAAATGAAATAAAATATAGCAAAGGAGATAAATATGTTTAATCTAGAGGATTGTATAGCATTTATAACTAACAAATACAACAAAGAGATTACGGAATTATTTAACCAAAGGCTTCAAGAACATAATATTACAAGAGTTCAATGGATTGCACTATTTTATATAGGCAATAATGAAGGAATTACTCAAAGAGATTTGGCTCAAATACTAGATTCTAACGAATCGTCCATTGTTAGGTTAATAGATCGTATGGAAAAAGAAAATATAGTAAAAAGAGAAAAAGATCCAACGGACAGAAGAGTTACAAAGCTATTTCTTACAGAAGAAGGAATGAAAAAAAGAGATGAAATACTGCCTATAGGAGAAAAGTTCTCAAAAGATTGTATTAAAGGAATAAGTGACGAAGATTTGGAAACTTTCAAAGAAGTTTTAAATAAAATGGTAAAAAATCTAAATAAATAGCAGTAAATACTTTACAACAGTAGCACTCAGTGCTACAATTCTCTTAAATACTTGCTATAGCAATTATTGCTACAGCATTTAAATCAAGGGGGATACTATGAAAAAAGATGTTAGAGAAATATTAAATTCATTTACTCAGGGGTTAGAGGAACTTGCAGAAACTAATAAGTCAAATGTTAATGCATTTATGAGACTTTTAAATACTGGGTACAAAGAAGGAGCTTTAAGTACAAAAACTAAAGAGCTTATGAGTGTTGCTATTGCAGTGTATAACCGCTGTGAATATTGTATAGTTTATCATGTTTATAAATCATTGGAGCTTGGAGCTACAAGAGAAGAAATAATAGAGGCAGCTATGGTTGCTGTAGGATTTGGTGGTGGACCATCTATGGCTTATAGTGTAACTTTATTAAAAGATGCTATAGATGAATTTGAAAGTGATTTTAAATAAAAATTTTAGATTGTATTATTAACAAGATTTGCACTTAGACTTTATTTGGAGAGCTTATAATGACACTTTGTGTAACATATATAAGGTTATGTAATATATTTATAAAAAGTTGAAATTTTTTATGCCTGCGACAATATAATATATAAAGAATATATTTTTCAAAGATATATTCATAAAAAGTGAGGCGAAAAAAATGAAATATTGCAAAAGTTTAATCTTCATCTTAGTTATTAGTTTTCTAATGATAATGGGAACGAATACTATAGTGGTTCATGCAGCAGAGTCTAAACCAGGTGGCAATAGTTTTATTTTTTATTTCCCTTTATTAATTGTAGGTTCAATGGTTTTAGGAAGTATAATTAGTTTAGCAGAAAGAAAAATGAGCAAAATTAAATCTAAGACAAAGTAAAGTATAAAAAACAATATCATAATAAGTTTATGAATTTATAAAATTGATAAATAAAAGGTCATATGAAAATTAAAATGTACCCTATAAAGTAGATAGTTAATAAAAAATCTACTCTATAGGGTATTTTTGTATGTGATAAATAGCAATTTATGGAGTTATAATTAGAAGTAGATGACAGTTGTATGAAATATAAATAAAAATACAAATAAAAGGTATAATAAAAAAATTTTATGGTATTAAATTTGATATAATATGATTAAAATAAATAAAAAAATAGTAATAAAAAACGCTCCTATTTAAATAATAAAATATAGGAGGTTTTACTTATGATAAATAAAAAAAATACTAAAATATTATTTTTCACATTTATAATTTGCTTTGTTTTTTACATAACAATTATAAGTGCACAAGGTAAAAAAGTAGATTGTGAAAATGGATATTTAGATAAATGGAACGAAAAAGTATGGTTAACCCTAGGTGATAGTATCACTAAAGCCAATGGATATCAGCCAATAGTTAAAGAAAAATTAGGTTTTTCAAGGGTAGAAAATAAAGGTATCAATGGACAGACTATGGCTTACCAAAAAACAAATGAATCCACTTATTCAATGGGGAAAAATATTAATTACAAAGAATATGACTTAGTAACAATATTTATTGGGACTAATGACTATAGATATAATAAAAAACTAGGTAAAATTGAAGAAAAGAGTAAAAATATCTATGATGAAAGTACTTTTATTGGATCTTATCAGATGTTGATTGAAAAAATACTATCATCAAATCCATATATTGAACTGGTATTAATTACACCTTTGCAAAGAACAAAAGATGGATATGACATGAACCATACAAATGAAGTAGGGAGTAAACTTATTGATTATGTAAATGCTACAAAAGCTTTAGGTGAAAAATACTCATTACCTGTTTTAGATTTATATTCAACTAGTGGATTTACAGATCAAACTATGAAAATATATACAAGAGATAATTTGCATCCAAATAAAAATGGATATGAAAGAATATCAGAAAAAATGTATAGATTTTTATTAAATATATAGATGTAAAATAGAGAAGAGTTACAAATTCTTCTATGTTTATATGTATGATATAAATATATATGGGGAGAAACTACAAATGGAACAAAGTGAAACAATTGAATCAACTATAAAACTAGATTTAGAATATGCACTATCATATAGAGAGATTGGTGTAGATGTTGTTAAATCAATAGCTATACTATCCGTTGTTGGAGTACATTTTTTTTTAAACACTAGATATTATAGAGTTGATTTAAACAATGCTAATTTATTTATACAAACAGTAATCCAGCAAATATGTCTAATATGTATTCCATTATTTGTAATGGCTACAGGCTATTTAAATAATAATACAAAAATAAATAAGGATTATTATAAAAAGATATTACCAATTATATATCTATATCTTTTATATTCAATACCAGCACTTATATATAGAAGTCATATAGGGGAAATACCTTTTAATATACCATTATGGATAGACCAAATATTACATTTTAAAGGACATAGATATTCTTGGTATATAAACCTATACTTTGGACTATTTTTGCTAATACCTTTTTTAAATAAAATGTACAACTCATTAGAAAATAAAAAAGAAAAAACTATACTAATAGGAATACTAGCACTGCTCACTTGTGCTACAACCATAAGAGAGTTACATATACCAAGTTATTGGGAGAGCATATATCCGTTAACTTATTATTTTGTAGGTAAGTATATAAAAGAATTTAAACCAGAAATTAGTGTTCCAAAAAATATTGGATTTATAATAGTGATAGTATTAATCCAAGCTATCATAGAATATACTGCAGCAGGTAATGGAGAGTATAAGCACATACTGACGGATTATTCTTCAATTTTTAGATTAGTAGAAGGATACTTGATTTTTATTTTACTTTATAAACTTGAAATAAAGAATAATTCATTTAGGAAAATTATAATAAGTATATCTAAATTAACACTAGATATCTATCTAGCATCATTTATAACAGATAGATTGACTTATAGAGTATTGAAGCCGTATAACATTCCACAAGAAAAATATATATATTTAATGATACCTTTGGTACTTATTTCTTTTGTCTTTGCATATATGGTTGCAAAACTAAGAGTCAGGTATATTAAATTAAGATAAATAATATACAGTGGAAAAAATAGAAGACGAACTGAAATTAGTAATATATGTAAAAAATGAAAAATATTAAAATATATGTATATAAATTTAAAAGAATGTACATAATTTAAATGTACTAATAAGAAATTCTTTGTTCATAGATACAAACATATTCATATGTCCCGAAAAAAGCCTGGAGAACGGATTATCCAGGCTTTTTTGTTGCAAAAATCTATCAATGAGATAGAAGTATATTTTAGTAAATGTGAGGAATACTCTCAAATTATATTAAGCAGGTAAACTGTATTATTGTAGGATAAATACAGGAGAATTAACTTTTATTGAGAATTATATACTTAAGTACTCAAAATTTATGTTTAATTGTTATCCGTGTTGTACTAGGAGGTTAGAGGAAATATGAGAATAGAAAGTAATAGAATAGTAATCAGAGATTTTGAAAGAAAGGATTCTGAAAACCTTTATAGAATTGTTAGAGAAAAGGATATCTTAAGATTCATGCCTGATTGGTCAGAAAATGGAGATTCGCCACAGTCTTACTTTCCATATATTGACTGGCGTCAAACTTAAAAACATTCAACTGATATTTATGAAAACAAAAGATATGTAATTGCATCAAGTGATACAGATGAAATGATTGGTATGGTTGGTGTTGGACTTGAAGACACATCAAATGAAGTTGAAATAGCATACTTTATGTAAGAAAAATACCAAAGAAAAGGATATACAGTATAGGCAGTAAATGAATTAGTAAATTGGTGTTTTAATGTATCAAACATAAAATATCTTATTTTGACTATTGACTGTGCTAATTTGGCATCGTGTAATCTTGCTAAAAAATGTGGTTTTGAATTATTTGAAAAAAGAACTCCAATAAGTAATAAGCAACCTAACATGGAGAGTGATAGCTATTTTTACTATCGTAAGTATCGATAAACTATATTAATTAGACATTATATAAAAACATATTTTAGAAGATTTAAGATCTATTAAAAGTATAATTATATTAGGGGGTATTAACTTTGAATAAAAAAGTGAAAAGTGAACTAATAGAATGGGCTAAAAGCATATCTGTTTCCATAGTTCTTGCAATGGTGATAACAATAGTAGTGCAACCAACCACAGTTAGTGGAGAATCTATGTATCCAACATTAAAGGATAATGATTATTTATTCATAAACAAGTTAACATATGAGGTTGAAGGTCCTAAAAGAGGAGATATAATAGTTTTTAAAACAGAGTTAATAGATGATAAAAGCAGTAAGAAAAAAAGCTTAGTTAAAAGGGTAATTGCTTTGCCTGGTGAGCATATAGTTATAAAAAACAGTGAAGTTTATATAGATGATGAACTTTTAAATGAAAGCTACATAAAAGGAGTATATACATCTGGGGATATAGATATTATAGTTCCTGAAAATAATATTTTTATTATGGGTGATAATAGAGAAAATAGTTTAGACAGTAGAGATGATCGAATAGGGACAATATCTTTAGATGATGTGGTTGGCAAAGTTTCTATGAGGGTGTATCCCTTTGATAAGATAGGAAGCATTAACTAAATATATAAAATGTGAATTTATGTTAATATAATAGTAAATTAACAAATCGTAATAGTTATTTTAGATCCTAAAAATCTATTAAGATACAGGGTAAGGAGAATAGTATATGAGTGATAGAATTTGCAAAGAATGTGGTTTTGATAATGATAGTGTATCTAAATATTGCCAAAAATGTGGAAGTTTTTTAACACAAAAAAAGAGTTTAAAAAAATTTGTAGAAAGTCTTAACTTTGGAAGTATTGCAGGAGCAGGAGCAAAGGGAACTTCAATGGCACCTTTAGCTGGTATTGAACTAGATAAGAATAATAGAGAAAATGAATGTTCAACAAATGAAAGAGTGAGAAAAAGTTATTATTTAGAAGATGGTTCATGGTATTGTCCTTATTGTGGCAAGAAAAATAATAAACAAGCTGAATTTTTCTGTGGTGATTGTTTAAGAGAAAAACCATGATAAGAAAAAAGTAAAAAAAATAAATATTGTGAAATATACAAAGAGTTTTTAAGTAATTTTATTAGGAAGACCTATGAAGAATTACTAATGCAAAAATTTAAAAAGAAAAAGAGTACCAAGTAGTGAAATAAATACTTAAAGAAGTATAGTTGGAACCCAAAAGGCTTAGATCTTTATAAGGTGTATTCTATAGGATACATTTTATATAACAAAAGATATAAGTCTTTTTTTATTCATATTCAATATATCCGAAGATTTATTTTGATATTGGGTGATTATATTATATAATGGACAATGTTAATAAATTTAGGCGATAAATAAAAGTAAATTTAATATTTCATAGATTAATATTATGCTTAATATTATTTTAATTATTTTACTATTAATAACCGTTGGAATTGCAGTGGTTTTATCAATAAATAATCTTAAAGAAATATTTTATGAAATGAAATCTCAAACAAATGTGAGCAAAGTATGGAAAAAAATTATATGTTACTAGGAATGTCCTTAGGAATGTCAATTAAGAAAAGTAATGTTTAATTGATTACAATATAACAAAAATACTTTTGAAGAGGAGACAATATAGAGTTATTATTTGATAAATCTATATTGTCTTCTTTTTTAATTGTACAAAAAACATATATAAAATTAAAGTAATCATAGTAAATACTATAATTATTCAGAGAAAAAGTATAAGAGTTTTATTAGTAGAAATATGGTAAATTTCTTTTTATATTGACGTATTAATAAAATTAATGTAGTATTGACTTACAAATGTAGTCCAAAAGGAGGGAGTATAGTGAGTAAAAAAATAAAAATTTCAGACTCAGAGTTAGAAGTAATGCAAGCCTTGTGGAAGATTAAAAAAGGTACCAGTTCAGAAATAATTGCAGAAATAAGTAATACTTGGTCTAAAAAAACTATCCAAACATTAATATCAAGACTAGTATCAAAAGATGTAATAGGGGTGGATAAATCTAACCAGTATGTTTTTACATATTATCCATTAATAAGTGAAAATGATTATAAAAGTTTAGAAAATAGCTCTTTCTTAGAGAAGCTTTATGATGGATCTTTGGCTATGATGGTTTCAACTATTATAAAAAATAAAAATGCATCTGATGACGATATTGAAGAACTAAAAAAAATACTTAACGAGGAATAAGTTTATGATAGAAAATTTGTTTATTAAAGTAATAGAAGCATCTTTTTTAGGAAGTATAGCAGGTTTAATAATCCTTCTTATAAGATGTATTTTAAAAAATAAGATTAATAGCAAATGGATTTATTTGCTATGGATGATAGTGATAATAAAATTAATGGTACCATTTGGACCTGAAAGTAACTTGAGCATTTTTAACAAGATTAACAGTATTAAATTTTCAACTAGTATAAATAATAATTATGATAAAAATATAGCTGAGACAACTGACAACAATATCAACATTATTAAAGGTGACTATGAAAATACAGCAACAAACTATGATAGTAGTAAGAATTTAGTAAATAACATATCTTATATATGGTTAACAATTTGTATAAGTTTAAGTTTAGTATTTACATCTAGTTATTTCATTATGAAAAACAAAATAAAAGAAAAATCATTTTATTATGATGGAAGTCTAGATGAAGTATTAACACAGTGTAAAGCTAAATTAAAAATCAAAAGAAATATAAAAATTGTTATTAATGATTATATAAAAACTCCTGCAATAATTGGAATTTTTCAACCTACCATATTAATACCAATAAATACTCTAGAATTTAAACAAAATGAGATAGAATATATATTCATACATGAGTTATCTCATTTAAAAAGGAATGACAATATAATAAACCTTTTATTGACTATGAATCAAAGTATACACTGGTTTAACCCATTTATATGGTATATGTCAAAAATAATTCGTCAAGATATGGAACTTGCAACAGATGAGCTAGTACTAAGCAGAATAAATAATAATGAATATAAAAATTATGGATTTACAATTTTGAACATCTCATCGAGTTTAAATAAATACAAAACAAGCACAAGGGTAATAGGAATGAGTAATGATAAAAAATCTTTAGAGGATAGAATTAGGAATATAAAGCTTATGGATAAAATAAATAAAAGAAAAAAAATATATACAGTGATGGGGGCCATTCTAGTTTTAACAATGGGAATATTTATAATAACTAGTCCAAAAGAAAATGGTAAATTAATGAATTCACAACTATCAAAAACACAAAATTTATATTTTGAGTTAGTTAATAATATTGAAGAGAAAAATATAGATTTAAATGAAGCAAAAAGTATAATTAATAATCTAAAATTTGAAAATGTTGTGCAAGAAAAAGAAAGTATTGTTATAAAAGAGGATAATGAAAATATAGAAATAACATTAAGTAATAATAATATTTCTATATTAGAATACAAAAATGATAAAAATATAGTACTATCATTTATGAATGCTAATGAAGCAAAAGAGATAGGTAGTGAAGAAAAATACAGTATGAGATTGGAAAATTTATCAGCAGAGAATCTAGGTGAAGTAATGAAAAATATAAATCCTGATATAGCAAAAAATAAACTTTTTAAATCATACTTAGATGTTTTGCAATTAGCAGGTAATAATAAAATAACAAAAGAAGAAGTTCTTAAAATAGATTCCACTTTGAGTCAACCAGAAGGTAAAAATCAGTTACAAAATACACTGTCAAGTAAAGATGATGACTATAATTTATCATCTGTTTATAATAGTGAAGGGAATCTTTTAAATATGTCTTTTGCAAATAATAGTTATAATATAGTATTTGATATAAATATAAAAAATAATTATTCTAATCAAGCCAACTTTAATTTACAAGATGAAAAATCTCAGAAAAATTTGATAGAAATAATGAATTAGAGTTATAAATCTCAATACTAAACTAAAAAGGAGTTGTCATGGCTAAAATACGAAAAATGATTGGAAAAGTAGATGCACCATATATCATATCTCTTATGAGATTGATAGAAACGCAAAGTAAAAAAAACAATTGTAAAATGGTGTAATGAATATGCAAGGGAGCATATCCTACCTATATATGAAAAAGATTATCCAAAAGATCTTCGTTTAAAAAATGCATTAGATGCAGTTAATGAATGGTTAGAAGGAAATATAAAATTAACAGAAGCAAAGAAAATTATTAAAGAAGTTCAAGTAGCAGCAAGAGAAGCAGAAAACAATCATGCAGCACAAGCTGCAGCAAGGGCAATTGGAGCAACAACAGGAACTATTAATACAGTAACAAGTTCTTTAGGACTTGCATTTTATGGCAGTGCATCCGTAGCATATTCAACTGCTGGTGTTAATGAATCACTTGAAGTTTATGATGAGATTGCTCAAAGAGAGTGCAAGAAAATGGAGGATGCTTTACGCAAAGTTGCTATAACAGATGAGCTTAATCCAGCAAAAATAAACTGGCATTGCTAAAATGTGCAAAGTAGTATAACTTAATAAGTATATATGTGTTTAATTAAAGAGAATATGTTAATAAAAAGAATTAAATCGGAGGAAAAATGGGGGAGAGTACAAAAATAATTTTAGCTGTTATATTGATGATATTAATATGTTTATTAATAGACTATTTATCCAATATAAGAAAGTTAAAAAGAAATAAAAGAAGAATAGTTAATGAATATGGAGAAGAAATAGATATAGAAGACGTAAGTTACAAAATGGAAGCTGTATCTAGCTATTTTAGAAACAAGAACAAAGATGATGTAATTGATGATATTACATGGAGTGATTTATCCATGGATAATATTTTCAAAAAAATAAATAACACTCAAAGTACAGTGGGAAATGAAGTACTATATGACATATTACGAAACCCACTAAAAGATAAGTTGGAGTTAATGAAAAGAGATAATATAATAGAATATTTTGCTGAAAATGAAAAGGAAAGAATAGACTTTCAGCTACTTTTTTCTAGGCTGGGTTATAATTACGACTTAAATACAACATTGTCTCTATTTACAGAAATAGATAACAGTAAAAATAAATTAACTCTGTATAGGGTACTGAGAGCACTACCAGTTATAAGTATCTTATTGATAGGAGTAAATAAGTCATTTTTATTCCTAACATTGTTATCAATATGTTTAAATATTTTCATAAGTTTTAATAACAAGAAAAGTAAAGTAGATGTGAGTGGTTTTTTTAACATAATCAAAGTTGTTAACGTGGCTTTTAAAATTCATTCAAAAAACTTAAGTATTATAAATGAAAATATGAATGATATTAGCAGTGATTTAAAACAAGTTAAAAAGATAAAGAAAAAAATAGTTTCAACAAATCCAAACTCTATGTTATCTGATTTAAATGTTTTAGCTGAATATACAAATATGATTTTTTTATCAGAGTTAATTACTTATGAAAAAGTTAAAGAAACAGTTATAAAAAATAAAGAATACCTAAAAAGCATCTATGAATTCGTGGGAACTTTAGATTCTTTAATAGCTGTTTCATCTTTCAGACAGTCTTTGGATTATTATTCAAAACCAAAATTATTTATATCAAGCAATAAGTCAGAAAATATAATAGATTTTGAACAGTTGTATCATCCATTAGTAGAAAATCCAGTATCAAGCTCTTTGCACACAGAAAATGGAATCTTAGTAACAGGTTCTAACGCCTCTGGTAAATCAACATTTATCAAAAGTGTGGCAATAAATCAAATCTTAGGGCAAAGCATATTTACAACTTGTGCAAAATCTTACAAAGCATCATTTTTTAATATTTATACTTCAATGGCTTTAAAAGATGACGTGCTTAAAAATGAAAGTTACTATATAGTAGAAATAAAATCTTTAAAAAGAATTATAGATAAATCTAAAGCTAAAATACCTACCTTATGCTTTGTGGACGAAATACTAAGGGGGACAAACACTATTGAAAGAATAGCATCGTCCAGTGAAGTTCTTAGTTATTTTAATGATTCAAACTGTATTTGTTTTGCATCAACACATGATATTGAACTGACTTATTTGTTGGAAAACAAGTTTGAAAATTATCACTTTGAAGAAGAAATAACAGACAACGATATAGTTTTTGATTATAAGTTAAGAAGTGGTCGTGCCAAATCAAGAAATGCCATTAAGCTGTTAGGGCTTATGGGATATGATGAGAAGATTATCGAGGATGCTAACGAGAGGGCAGCGATATTTGTTCGTACTGGAAAGTGGAAGTAGTATGGAGTAAACAATGAAAAGTGTGATATTAAAAATATGAAAAAAGAATTAATTATTTGTTTCTTTATGATCTTATCGACTGTAATCTATCTAGGATTTCTACTTATTATTTAATATTAAAGAAAAAGTACTATAATTCTGAAGAAAAGCAAATTGGAATTATAGAATAAAAATAGGGGGATGACAATGTCACAAAATAAAGTACCAAAGGGGTATTATGTAGTTTCTATTATACTTATATTAATTACTTTGAAAAATTTTTCTTATGTTGGTGGAGATGGAGAAATATTAGTTAATTTGGGATTTTTCGAAATTTATGTATCATGTGTTGGAGTGGCTTTGTGTAAAGCTTGTGTATATACCATATCCATATATGGTCTTATAAATAACACTGCATGGGGTCTTGGAAGTACTACTTTGATAGCATTTTGGATAGGAATTATTAGATTGAGAGATTTAATAGCATATGGTGATACCATGTTAGCAGTTGAAACAGTAATCTTTTTAGGTGTATTCGCTTATCTTGTGTCTATTATTTCAAAGAAGATTGAAGAAATAATGGGTGAATAATAAAAAACTGTACATTAGTTGTAGCCTTGAAGTATGGTTTTTTATTGTAACTATCATGTAATGCTTTAAGCAAAATATTAAAATATTTTAATGGCAAGACAGAAGAAGTAACCAATGCCATGGATATATCTACAAATATTGTGAAAAGTCATTTGAGAAGAGTAGACACTATATTTATGTTATGAGAGTATATATATAATTTGCCTTGTACAAATATGGCTATTGGGAAAATATGGTACAATTTATAGAGTGATTATTGTTTCTAAAAATAAGGGGGACTACTTTGAAAAAAATATTTTTCTACTTGATTTCACTATTAAACATAGCTTGTATGCTACTTGGATTTTTTCTGAAAAAAGTAAATCTTATGAGTTTCGGATTTTACTTGCATTTTTTTGATGCTACATATGTTTCTTTAGACGAATATAAGACATCTAAGAAGATTGTATTTAACACAATATTCCATCCATCATGCCTTCTAGTGCTTACAGTTGTTGTAATATATCAAACGGTACTTGGTTAATTGATTTTAATATGTTGGGAAGGAAATACTAATTTTCCGGTAAATAAGTGTAGATAATAAGTAAAATACTACCTAATTATCTATACTTATTTTTTTTAGTATTTTTTTATTAAGTTGCTATATTTTATTCTGCAAAATATTTGAGAAAAAAATTAATTTATTATAAAATAGAGATATTATAATATAAAAAAATTGGAGGTATGATATGGGAATATTCAACAAGGTTATGGCATCAGCACTTGGTATAGGTGGTGCAAAAATAGATACAATAGTTCATACTAAAAACATAGTGCCAGGAAAAAGAATTGAAGGTATATGCAAAATAAAAGGTGGTAACATAGAACAATATATAAATGATATATCCATAGGTGTTTATACTAGCTATAAACAAGAAGTAGATGATAATACTATAAGCAAAGTACAACGTATCCAAGAGCATATTATAAAAATAGATAAAAATATACTTCCTGATGAAATACATGAAGTTAAATTTAGCTTTATACTATATAAGAGAGTTCCTGTTACTATTCATAAATCAAAAGTATGGTTATCAACTTATTTAGATATAAAAAGTGGTAAGGATACATCAGATAGAGATTATATAAACGTAGGATTTAATGATTATATGCAAAATGTTGTAGATGCCATATCAGAGCTAGGATTTTCTCTTAGAGAAGTAGAAAACGAATACTGCAAATCTAAGTTGAATGGTTTTAATTTTGTTCAGGAGTTTGAATTTGTACCAATAAGAGGCAGTTTTAGAAATAGATTGGACGAATTGGAGTTAGTTTTCATACCGACAAATACTCATGTGGACATACTTTTAGAAGTTGATAGAAAAGTTAGAGGTCTTATGAGTTTTATAAGTGAATCCATGGGCTTAGATGAATCAAAGCTAAGAATTAGATTGGAGAACTCTAGAAAATATAGCGTAGATGAAATTAAGAATGAAATAGAAAGATTACTGAAAAAATATTCATAAACATTTTAATATATCATGAAGTAATATATTATTATTTATTTTTAGAACTATATTTAATAATGAATTAACTAAAGAAAATCAGTATGCAAAGAGGAAAGCTATATAAAATTACAAAAATATGTATATAAATTTAAAAGTGTGTGCATAATTTAGAAGTACCGAAATTTTCTTTATTCATAGATTACACTAAGGGTTTATAAAATATTAAAAAAGCTTGGAAAGCAGATATCCAGGCTTTTTTTGTTGAATAAATTTTATTAAATATAAATGGGCATATATTTATTTGAACATAAATTATACAGAAGTATTTATGTACTGTTAAGATTGCAATAATTGATACAAAATAAGAATATACTGATTACTGATAATAAGAAAGGTGATAATTTATGAGAAATAATAAATAGGATGATAAAAAATTTTTTGATAAATATAGTAAAATGACAAGATCAGTATATGGTTTACAGGGAGCTGATGAATGGCAAACTTTTAAAAATATGTTTCCAGATTTAGAAGATAAAAGAGTACTAGATTTAGGTTGTGGTAAAGTTAGGTTAAATACTCAACATGTTAACATATAGTAAAACCGTATTACTAATAAGTAATACGGTTTATTGTTATAAATTTTTATACAATATTTTAGCTAATTATTATGAAACTAGTAAATAGCCTTTTATCATTAATAAACACTGCAATGCATAGAATTTAGAAAAAAGTATTTTAAGGGGGACATTATGATAAACGATCAAAGATATGCTATTCTGTCACTTGAGCTACACTTATTTTTTTCTAGGATAATGAAAGAACATTCACTTTTTTTAGAGGCTGGATTCACATCTAAAGATTCAGAATTTGCCAAGAGAGCAGAGCACTATAAAAATGAATTTGAGAAATTATTATCATATACAGTAAGTGCTAGTAATGGAATAATAAGACCGATTGTTTTAAATTCGGGTGAAATTATAACTGATTTTACACTAGGGACAGAAGCTAAGACTCAAGCATTAACAGGTATAGGGATAAATCAAAGTATAACTGAAATGGAATCAAAATTACGTAGTGGTCAAAATCCTCAGGTTAGCTCTAATTTAGTAAACTATGTAAATCAACTTAATACGAATGCAAAAATGCTTCTTAATGGGCTTATCAAGTTTAAGAAGAGAATATTAGACGGCGTTTTATCATGCAATTTATTTACTGTTAATTATCCCTTACTTATTGAACATATAACTCGTGAAGCTGAGTTATATTATTCATTAATAGATGACCTTCAAAATAGAGTTGATATTGATTCTAAAGATGCTAGAGAAACTAAATTATTCTGGGATAAAATTATGATGGAACATTCACTTTTTATAAGGGGACTACTTGATCCTTCAGAAGATGACTTAATTGAAACTGCAGATGAATTTGCAGATACATTTAAGGATTTACTTGAAGAGGCTCAGAATATGACTAGTATGACTATAAACAGTGTTACAAATCAAACTTTAAATCAAACTGTTCAACTTAAGAATTTTAAACAAGCAGGTACAGAAGGGATTGCTAGCTGCAAAATTAGATCTATAATACTGCCTCTTCTTGGAGATCATGTGTTAAGAGAAGCCAATCATTATATTAGACTGCTAGAAACTTATAAACAAATGTAGTTGATGTGTATAATAAAGGGCCGTATCATAAGTAAGTGATACGGTTTTTATATGAAATTATTAATTAATGTATTTATATCATTCAATAACTAAGTTTTGCTCTTCATAGTTTATACAACGATTTATCTAAAATGATACAAAATTGTAAGATTATACAAATCAATTATAATATATAATCATATCAATAGCATATCAAACAGGAGGAAATAATATGTGGGAAAGAAAACAGCTAAAAGAAAGTGCAAAAATTACTTTTAAAAGGTTCTATTGGAAAGCAGTACTTGTAAGTTTTATAGCATTTATGTTAACAGGAGGAATGAGCCAAGTAGTTAATAGTGCAAGTGACTTACAAGATACATATAACAGTTCTTATAGTGAAAACTACACAGAAGAATACGAGGATGAATATTCAGAATTAGAGGATGCAGGAACAGGGATAATTGAAGACTTATTTGCAAATGGCTTAGTCTTATTTTTTGTGAATGCAATTATATTAGTTTTAATTTTAAGTCTACTTATTAAATTATTCATAGCTTACCCTGTGGCAATAGGAAAGAACAATTACTTTATGGGAATTAGAGAAGAAGAAAAACCTATAAAAACTATATTGTCTGCGTATAAAAGCGGAAAACTTAAAAGTTCAGTATTCACAATGTTTACGATGGATATATTCATATATTTGTGGTCATTATTACTTTTAATACCTGGGATAGTGAAATCTTATGAGTATAGAATGATACCTTATATATTAAGTGAAAATCCAAATATAAGCAGAAAAAGAGCTTTTGAAATAAGTAAAAACATGATGAATGGTAATAAATGGAGTACTTTTGAATTAGACTTATCTTTTATAGGTTGGCATATATTATCAATATGTACCTTAGGCTTACTTTCAATTTTTTATGTAAATCCATATGTGGAAAGTACAAATGCAGAACTATACGCTTATCTTAGAGAAGATGCTCTAGAAAAGGGATATGCACAAGAAAGTGAATTAATTGGATTTTAGTTGAATAAAGTTAAGGGTGGAGTAATACTTCACCCTTAATTTATTTATTAGGAAATTATACTAGTTTTAATATCAAATATGCAAAATGAGTATGACTTTGTGCTACAATACTATTGGAAGTTAAAGTAGTAACAAAATAGTATAATCATCATTTGTTATTGACGTCTATCTACTTAAAACAAATATAACATATTTATATTTGTACAACTTCAAGAGGTTATTTAAATTTAGAAGATAGATTATATCAAATGATAATCATAAACATAAAAGCATCATAAAAAATCATTGATACCTCCACACACAGATCACTTATTTGTGTGCTAGCTAAACTTAGGAGGAAATTTATGAATAAAAGGTTTGATGTTAAAAAATTAGTACAAATAAGTTTATTGATAGCTTTACAAATTATCTTAACTAGATTCTGCTCAATACAAACGCCAATAGTAAGAATAGGATTTGGTTTTGTACCTGTTGTTGTAACTGCTATTATGTATGGTCCAATTTGTGCAGGTGTAGCCAATGGCATAGCTGATATTATAGGTACTATTTTATTCCCAACGGGAGCTTACTTCCCAGGGTTTACTCTTACTGCAATTTTATCGGGGGTAATTTATGGTGTATTTTTATATAAGAAGCCTATTACTTGGGCTAGAATAATAGGTGCATCCATAGCTATAAACATTGGATTAAACTTATGTCTTAATACATACTGGTTGTCTATCCTAATGGGAAAAGGATTTATGGCATTGTTGCCAACACGTATAATGAAGGAACTTATTATGATACCAATAAAAGTTATAATAATAGGTATTGTTTGGAAGAAGATTATCATAAAATTACCTAAATTTTCACAAGCTATATAGGTAAAATATGTAGTAGGCCAACCACTGCGAATTTAGATGAAATAAAATGGTTGTAGTTAAAATAGCTAGGAATTGGAGCAAAGTCTATCAAATTTAATTAAATAACTTTATGTAGTACCCAGTGCCTATGAGATTCTTATAGGCACTTTTTTAAGTTGAAGGGATAAACTTTTATTTATAACTTGACAATAAAAATAGTAATGAGGGATTAAATGCCATTAAAAAATTGTTTAAAAGAATATAGAGCTAAGATTAATGTAAAATAGACTGAAATGGGCAACTTGATTGTAGTATGGAAATAGATAGAATTATAATTCTTGACTCCTGGTATAAAATGGAATACAATCATTTTAAATACATAGGAACTCGAGGTATTAAAATATGTATTATGTTGATATCTAAAAATTATATAAAATGGAGGGGATATACTATGAGTAAAGATGCTAACACCATTAAGAAAGAAATTAAAAAATTTTTATTAATCAACTTTGGTCTTATTGCTTTCATATCTATATTCTTATTTCTTTCTTCAACAAAACAAAATGCCAGTGAGTTTGCTGTAAACTTTGCAGGACTATTTATGTACATACCAGCATTTTCAACAATTGTTGTGTTAAAAAAATTTTCTGATTATAAATTTAAACAAGAGATAGATAAATTCTTTAAGGTATTTGCCATAGCTACACTTGTAAGAATAGTTATTACCATAGGAGAAACATTTTTACTAAGTAGTATATGGATATCTTCACTTTTAGATACTTTTGTATCTGCATATCTTTTATATTTTGTATTAGTAAATAGTCACGAAATGAGATATATAAACCTGTGTCTTGGTAAAAATTCTAAAAAAGTTGCTACTGTAATATTAATATTTGTAATACTTATTGTAGCTAGTAATATACCAGAAATTATCAAAGGACAAGTAAATGTTGACAAGCTGGCAGAAAATCTTGTAATTGCCATGATAAGTTTAATTACTAATTTCTTAATAGGATTTAATTTATTCTTTGGAGAAGAATTTGGTTGGAGATATTTTTTACAACCTAGATTACAAAAGCTTTATGGTAAAAGATTTGGTGTAATAATTCTAGGTTTTATATGGGGAATTTGGCATGCCCCACTTTGTTTTATACTTTATAGTCCGAAGACACCTGTTTACTGTGTAATCGGTCATGTGGCTACTTGCATATTCTTAGGTATATTCTTAGGATATGCTTATATGAAAACAGGAAATGTGTGGGCTCCAATGCTTATACACATGGTTAACAATGTTATCGGTATCATATTTGGTGGGGGATATACGGCAGTATACACATTGGAAACTCTTTTATATAGTATTTTAATTTATGCAATATTCTTCATGCCATTTTTGCTTACTAAGGAATATAAAGCAAATAAATTTAAGCTAGTAAAATCTTAAACAATATTTTAAATTAAGAAGTATATAAATTATTAATAAATAAAAATTATATAAAAAAAATAAAGTTTATTATTTACATGATATAAAATTTAATGTATATTAATATCAAATTATACAACTGAATTAAAAAGGTAGAGGTTGCGATATTTAAGAGTAGATTTGTGGAGTTAAGCACGAAGAAGCAAATCAAAAGGAAATGTCGCCGAAACATATAACTAATGCTTTAAAGTTATATCGTTGGGATTATACAGAATATGTATAATACTGTCATAAATATTATTTATGGGGAGCTATCATGACGGATATGTTTTTGTTAAATTTCAAAATATACTAATTTATAAAACACAGTCTTGAGTGATTAGCTCAAGGCTTTTTTTATTGTAAGCTTGAGCAAAGTGAATGTTGAGCAAGGTCGTTGCCTAAAGTGGTAAGGAAGGCATCTCGTTGGCAATATGAGCAAAGTGAATTTTAGTTTGTTTAATTAATCAATTTTAATTTAGTATGAGGAGGAAATGAAAACATGAATGTAACAACGTCAGTAAATGAAAAAAGAAAAAAATCTACAGGTGGAAACTTTAAAGTACCACACACATTAGTAATAATATCAGCTATTATACTCCTTGTATCAATAGCTACTTATATAGTACCAGGAGGTGCTTATGAGAAAGCAGTAAATGATTTAGGTAAAACTGTAGTTGTGGATGGATCATTTAAATATATAGAAAATGAGCCACAAGGATTATTTGCAATATTACAAGCGCCTATCCAAGGAATTGTAGATAGTGGAGAAATAATAGCATTTTTATTTATAGTAGGTGGAGCTTTTAATATAATATCAAGAACAAAAGCAATAGATTTCGGTATTGTTAATATAGTAAATGCGTTTAAAGGGAAAGAAATTTTAATTATTCCAATAATAACTACAATCTTCTCTTTAGGTGGTGCAGTATTTGGAATGTACGAAGAATCAGTGCCATTTGTTGCGATTTTAGTACCATTAATGCTGGCTCTAGGATATGACAGTATAATGGCGGTTGCAGTTACATATTTGGCATGTGCTCTAGGATTTTCTTCAGCAATGCTTAATCCTTTTACAGTAGGGATAGCGCAATCAATAGCAGAAATACCAATGTTTTCTGGAATAGCATATCGTACAATAATATGGGTAATAACAACTATTGTTGGATGTGCGTTTTTAATGATGTATGCTAGAAAAATTAAAAAGAATCCTGAGTTAAGCCCAGTTTATGAAAGTGACAAAATAAAAAGAGAAAACTTACAAAACTTTGAAGAAGACCATGGAAAATTCACTTTAACTCATAAAGTAATATTAGCTTCACTTGCAATATGTATAGGTGTAATAGTTTGGGGAGTTTTAGCTAAGGGGTTCTGGATACCTCAAATAGCAGCAGTATTTTTAATAACGGGATTATTTAGTGGAATAATAGGAAGACTTTCAGGAGATGAAATGGCAGATGCATTTTTAGAAGGCGCAAAAGGTATGATAGGTGCAGCTGTTATGATAGGATTTGCAAGAGCTATAGTAATAGTTGCTGAAAATGCAAGTATAATAGATACAATTTTATATAACTTATCTAATGTAATAGGACAGTTACCTTCATTATTAGCAGCTTGTATAATGTACCCTATACAAATGTTCATCAACTTCTTTGTTGGCTCAGGTTCAGGACAAGCAGCTTTAACAATGCCAATACTAGCACCACTTGGTGATTTAATAGGAGTATCTCGCCAATTAACAGTTTTAATATTCCAATTTGGAGATGGTTTCTCAAATATTATCTTCCCAACATCAGGAATATTAATAGCTTGTTTAGGAATAGCTGGAGTTCCTTTTGGAAAATGGTTCAAATGGGTACTTCCATTACAAGGAATACTATTTGTTTTAGCAATAACATTTATCACAATAGGTTCGCTTATGGGATGGTCATAATAAGAGAGGGAGATTACATATGAAAGAATTATTAAATAAAGAAGTAGAAAATTTAAGAAATGAATTAGTTGAAATTAGTGAATATATGTATCACAATCCAGAGCTGGGAAATGAAGAGTTTAAATCTGTTCAAAAACTGACTTCACTATTAGAAGAACATAATTTTATAGTGGAAAAAGAGTTTTTAGGACTTAAAACTGCTTTTAGAGCAGTATATGACAGTAATAAACCAGGTTTAACAGTTGGTTATTTATGCGAATATGATGCTCTTCCAGAAATAGGTCATGGGTGTGGACACAATATGATAGGTACCATGTCAGCAGGTGCCGGTGTTATTTTAAGTAAAATTTTAGATGAGGTGGGAGGGCGTATCATAGTATATGGAACTCCTGCTGAAGAAACTGATGGAGCAAAAGTAATATTTGCAGAAGAAGGAGTCTTTGAAGAGTTGGATGCAGCAATGATACTTCATCCTTCCAACGCAACTAGCAAAAGTGGAACATCTATGGCACTTTATCCACTACAATTTACATACAAAGGGAAAACTGCCCATGCGGCATCTTGCCCACAAGATGGTATAAATGCATTAAACAGTGTTATACAATTATTCAATGGAATTGATGCTCTTCGCCAACACGTAACACCAGATGTTAGAATGCACGGAATAATAACTAATGGAGGTGTTGCTGCAAACATAGTTCCAGACGAAGCAGTGGCACAGTTCTACTTTAGAGCAGCTAAAAAAGAAACTGTTACTGAGTTGTTGGAAAAGGTTAAAGCTATAGCAGAAGGTGCAGCACTTATGACAGGTGCCACACTTGAAATGGAAAGATTCGAGTTACCCTATGATAATTTAGTAACTCATGAAAATTTATCAGATGCTTTTACTGAAAATCTTAAGGAACTTGGTATTACAGAATTTGCAACAGACAAGATTTTTGGTTCAAGTGATATAGGCAATGTAAGCCATATAGTACCTACTATTCATCCTAATATAGGTATATGTGATCGTAGCGTGATTAGTCATAGTAGAGAAATGGCTGATGCGACTGTAACAAAACTTGGACATGAGAGATTGATTACAGGAACGTTGGCTCTTGCTTATACAGGATATGATGTTTTAACTAAAAAAGTTGAGTTATAAATAGAAAAAACTTCTAGTCTACAATTTAGAGGCTAGAAGTTTTTTGTTTATTGATTACCATAAGTTGAGCTATAATAGACTACAAAAAAAGTGTATATATGCTATTTTTCATTATTTACATTAACAAGAAACTAAAACTGTTAAATATATATCCAGTTATAATTATACCAATAGTAACTATTCCAACAAAGATACATAATAATTTTGGCTTAATCACCTTACTAAGCATTATTATAGATGGAAGTGATAGGGCTGTCACACTCATCATAAATGCTAAAATAGTGCCAATAGGGACACCAGCCATAAACAATGCTTCGGCTATAGGTATTGTACCAAAAATATCTGCATACATAGGTATACCAACTATTGCAGCTATTAAAACTGAGAATGGGTTTTCGTGACCTAATATAGAAAGAATCATATCTTGTGGTATCCAGTTATGAATTAATGCACCTATACCAACACCAATTAGAACATATATATATACATTCTTAACTATAACTTTTGTATCATCCAAAGCGTAATTTAATCTTTGTTTTTGATTAAAATTCTCAGACTCATCATATAAATCTCTAGTTTTTTCATTATAAGTTCTTATTTCATCTTCCATATTAAGTTTGCTTATTATAGTACCACCTACAATGGCTATTACAAGTCCTAAAACTACATAAACAATAGATATTTTCATTCCAAAGAAAGATGCAAGTAATAATAATGAAGCAATATCAACCATTGGAGAAGATATTAAAAATGAAAAAGTAACACCCAAAGGTAAGCCTGCATTACTAAATCCTATAAATATAGGAATACTAGAACAAGAACAAAATGGAGTAACAGTACCAAGAAGGGCTGAAACTGTTGCACCATAAACTCCTTTAAACTTACTTAATATTCTCTTTGTTTTTTCTGGTGGGAAGTAACTTTGTATATAAGATATAAGGAAAATAAGTACAGCTAAAAGTATAAATATTTTTATAGTATCATAAATAAAGAATTGTATACTTCCTCCCATTTTAGATGAAACATCTAGTTTTAAAATGTTTTCTACAAATATGGTGATTAAATCAGATAACCACTTCATACCTAGAATCTGCTCTGTAAAAAAATTAAAAGCATTCATATAAACCTCCTATAATGCATCAAAAAAAATTGATGTTAAAATGATAAATAAATGTATATCCAACTAAATTGAATATACTTATATTTATTATATCAAAAAAAGTTGATTTGAGAAGCCTTTATAAAAATAATTTTTGGATTACTTCATAAGTTAAAACTCTAGATATACTATCCTTATTCACAGAGTAATAATTCCATTTGCCTATGGAAGTTTTACTTATTAGATTTGCTGAAAGGAGCATTTTTAGATGATAAGATAGTTTTGATTGGGATATATCAAACAGATCTACCAGCTTGCAAACACAGACGCTTTCTTCAGTATATAGCTTTTTTAATATTTGTAATCTGATTGGATCAGATAATGCTTTAAAAATTAATTCATAGTTTTCCATATTAATACCTCCGATATTTTATATTATATCAAATTATCTAAAATAAATAAAAAAAATTGCCAATCATTTCAATATAAAATGTGAAACTAAAATTGTCTATTATTAATATAAACAAAAGATAATTATTAAATCAAAAAAAATTGATTTATTTTCTTTGGAATCAGTTTACAAAACCTTTTTTATAAAATATCATAAGGATATGAGCAAGAAAATAATATAAATTGAAAACTTTAAAGAAAAAGATAAACATTGAAGGAAATTAATAAAAATTAAAAAGATATATGATAAGGAGAATAACAAATGAGAATAGCAGTCATATCAGATATACATAGCAATATTTATGCACTAGAAGCTGTATTAGGGGATATAGAAAATAGGAATGTGGATTTAGTAGTATGTACAGGTGATTTGGTAGGGTATGGTACTAGGCCAAATGAAGTTATAAATACAATTAGAAAGAATAAAGTGCTAACAATAATGGGAAATTATGATGATGCTATAGGAAACTATAAAATTTTATGTGGGTGTGATTATCCAGACCCTAAGGATGCACAAAAAGCAGGCCTCTCAATGCAGTTTACATCAAGCAAAACTACGGATGAAAATAAAAAATATTTAAGTAATTTACCAAAGGAATCAACTTTAACTTTTAACAATAAAACTATAAAATTAGTTCATGGAAGCACAAGGTTTATAAATGAATATTTAAAAGAGAATTCAGAAGAAGCAAAAGAAGTTATGAGTGAGTTATCTGAGGATATTTTAGTATGTGGTCATACACATATACCTTATGCTAAATATTACGGTGAAAAATTGCTTATAAATGCAGGTAGTGTGGGTAAGCCAAAAACAAATAATCCCAAAGCAAATTATGTAATTATAGAAATAAATAATGAAGATAATTTATCTAATAGTAAATCTTTAGCAGAAGTAGAAATAATAGAAGTTAATTATGATTTTGAAAAAGCAGCTAAGGAAATAGAGGAAAATAATATACTTCCAAATGATTTTGCAAGACTTATAAGAGAAGGTAGTGCTAAGTAATTTTATTTTAATAATACATTTATTCTTGCAAAAAAGTAGTATTATTAAAATAAAGATAGAAATTCATAAGGGGGGTATATATGGATGTTGTATTAAAAAAATGGACAATGAATGATAAAGACAAATTGTCTAATATATGTAATAAAGTTGAGCGACAATTTTTATCAAACAGAATACCATTTCCATACACAGAAGATGATGCAAAATGGTGGTTAAATATGGCTGACGAACATGATGGAAAAGATGGTATTTTCAGAGCAATAATTGTTGATGGAGAATATGTAGGAAATATATCAGTGGAAGTTAAGGATGATGTATATTGCAAAGATGCTGAAGTAGGATATCTATTGCTAACAAATAAGTGGTCAAAAGGTATAATGACAGAAGCAGTAAAACAAATTTGCTCAATGGCATTTTCACAGTTGGATATTGTAAGAATTACTGGCTTAGTATATAAGCCTAATATAGCATCACAAAGGGTATTGGAAAAAAATGGCTTTATATTAGAGGGAATTATGAGAAGTGCTGTTTTTAAAAATAATAATATCTATGACTTGTGTGTATATGGAAAATATAGATAAATTGAAATATTATCACCTTTTTAATGAAGACAGGAAATGCTTAGAGATGGGTATGAGCAAAACGTTGATTTAGCATGAAAATTATGTTACGGTAGTAAAAACACAAGGAGATAGATTTAACAATGAAAAAATACATATTATTTGATTTAGATGGAACAATAACTGATCCCAAAGAAGGAATTACTAAAAGTGTACAATATGCACTTAGCAAGTTTGGAATTGAAGAAGATTGCGATAATTTAATTCCATTTATAGGACCACCTTTATTAGACTCATTTATGGAGTTTTATAACTTTGATGTGGAAAAATCAGAACTTGCAATTAAGTATTATAGAGAACGTTATTCTCATATTGGATTATTTGAAAATAGCGCAATTGATGGTATGGCAGAAGTACTTAAAAAATTAAAAGAGTCTGGATATGTACTGGCCGTTGCCACTAGCAAACCTACCCATTTTGCTACTCCTATTTGTGATAAATTTGAGTTAAGTAAATACTTTGATTTGATTATTGGAAGCGAGTTGGATGGTACAAGAACAAGAAAGTCAGAAGTAATTTGTGAAGTGCTTAAACAATTGAACGCTAATCCTACAGATGTAATTATGATTGGGGACCGTAAGCACGATATTATAGGTGCAAAAGAAGCTGGAACTGCAAGTATTGGGGTTACATTTGGTTATGCAGAAGACAATGAACTAGAAGAGGCTGGAGCTGATTTTGTAGTAAATACACCAGGTGAATTATTAGATTGTATATTAGAAGAAGCAAGTTTTAATAATTAAAACATATAGCAAGTTTATTAATTATCAGTTAAACATAAGAATCAGAGGGGAATAAAATTAATGGACAAAGTTAAAAAATATGGTTATGTGCTTTCGTTTATCATACTTATAATAATAGCCTTACTTATAGGCTTTACAATAAAAAAAGCAGACTCAAAGTTAATGCCAGTAGAAGTCAATGATAATAGTATTAAAATTATGTATAATACTTATACTGAAGAGGACATTGTTGAGGTGGAACTGCTAAATGAAGTAAGTCTTTCAGGTGGCTCAGGGCTTAACACTGCCAATATAAATAATGGACGATACAAAGTAAACGGAGATGATTTTAAATCGAAGGTATGTATACATAAAAATATAAGTCCGTTTATAAAACTTAAAACTAAGGATTCAACAATTGTTTTTAATGAGAATGATTCAGATAAAACAAAAAAAATCTACAGTAAACTAAAAGAGTTATGCCAAAAGTCTGAACATAAAAATTAAAGAAATAGTGTGTAGCTACTAGAAATTAAAATCTAGTAGCTACTTTTTAAGACTTATTATTTTTTTAATATAGTTTCCCCTTCTTTTAGGGTTTCAATGACTTGTATATTTCTAATATCATTAGGTTCAACTTTTAATATATTCATATTGTTGACATGCAGCATTTCCATTACAGTGAACTAGTATTTGAGCATTTTCATTTAATGCCTTTTCTAATTTTTTTCTATTTCTGAGTAAGCTTGCGTTCCATAAGCATAATGGTCTTTTTTTCTCCAAATACTTTGCTATCTCTTATTAATACTGATTCCACATATAATTCACCCTCAAGTGTTAAAATATCTTCGTTAAAATATAATTTTTCATTAAGTTGCATTAAATTATTCCTATTATATATATTCTATGTTGATTAATAATCTTATAGTATTTTTAATTTTTATCAAACAATATGTAAGAATATTTAATTCATTTTTTAAATTCTCATTTATTTTAGTTAGAAATAATTGCAAATTAAGATATTGTAATATTAAGTTATGCAAGTATATGTTAAACTAAAAAAGTAACTAGAATTTATAGACTAACTAGAAATCTATCATATGAGGAGGCGTAAATTGAGAATCACATCAATAATTCACATGGCCAGAGAATATTTTTTACTAGGTCTATTTAGTGTGTCCATTGGAATTAGTATATTATTAATAATATACTTTTTAATATATAAGAAAATCATGAAAGGAACTAAAAAATTAAAGGCAAGTAAAATTTTATTATGGGGTATATTTTTAATTTATACTGTTATAGTACTAGGAGCCACATTTATTCATAGAACACCGGTTATGTATGAAAATATAAATTTACATATATTTAGCTCTTATATAAAAGTATGGAATAGATTTTCTTTATTAGAATTAAGAAATATAATTTTTAATATATTGATGTTCATTCCTCTTGGGTTTGTGATGCCTTTACTTTTCAAAAAATGTGAAAAGTTCTATATTACTTATTTTTTAGGCTTATGTATGACAATTTCTATTGAAGTACTTCAACTAATAAGTAAGAGAGGGATATTTGAAATCGATGATATTATAAATAATACTTTAGGGTGTATGATAGGTTATGGGATAGTAATGATATTTTTCTTATTTTCCCCCAAAAATAAGAAAAGTTTAGTAAATAAAGTGCTAACTATGGCGTGTTATCAAATACCTGTTATAATTACGATTATTTCTTTTAGTGCAATATTCAACAATATGGCACGCTTGAGTATGAAATAGATTATAAATTTTTCAGTATTTAAGGGATTTTTATATTTATCTAATCAGATAAATGAATCGTAACATTAAGTAGATTATTTAAAATGAAAGCGAGAGAATAATGGACAAAGCAAAAAAGAAAGAGTTATTGAAAAAATTTAAAAATGAAGAAAAAGAGAAAATTAGAGAGTCGCTTCCTTTTAGTATAGAAGTATTTGACTAATTATTTAATTACATAGATGAAACTTTGGAAATCAATGGAGGTAATGATACTCTAAAATATACAAAAGAATTTTTAGAAAATAATAATCTACCTTTGGAAGAATCTATAGAGTGGATAGAAGAAAATGGCGGATATTGTGACTGTGAAGTTTTAGCTAATATAGAAGATAAAATATTAGAGATATAGAGTATTACAGGGGAAAGTAGATATGAAAACATGGATTTACAATTTATTAGAATGTTAGCAAACATAAGCTAGAAAAAAGTGTACAAAGAGAAATTTGTCCACTTTTTTCTTTTAGTTATTAATTTGTTTATCTTGTTCGTCAATCTTTATATGATTTTTATTAAAATATAAAAGTGTTAAATACATAATAATTGAAATTACAGTTGATATAAGGTCATATATATCGAAAGAACTATTTAAAAATAAATCATGTATTACTTCAGAGATTATTGACAATAAAAAAATCAATACAGAGATAGCACTGGCAATTTTAAAGTTAAAATCAATATTTTTCTTATTAACAATAATTTCACCCAACCATATAAATGCCCAAGCTGCAGATAAGTTAGGCATTACCCCTAATAGAAAATTAATAGATGTATTATCTATAGATATTTCTCGTAAAAAGATAGTAATAGTCCAAGAAAGTATTCCAATAATTCCAAATACTGATGTTATAGTATGTTTTTTCATTAATTACCCCCATATTAAATATAAGCTTCTTTA
>NZ_JWHR01000033.1 GCF_000808015.1 Terrisporobacter othiniensis
TATTAAAAGTTGTTTTAAATGTTCTCTCATCATGGTTAGTTTTAAATTATCTTCTATATTATAAGTAAACTTCACATTCTTGTTTATCATTTCAAAATCATAAATTACTTCACTAACAACATTATAAATATTTACTTCTTTCAAGTTATCATTTATTACTAATTCATTTTCTACTTTGCTAAGCTGAAGCAAATCATTCACTAATTTCGTTAGTCTTTCTACTTCATTTAAACTAACTTTTATGGATTTATCTAAAGTTTCCTTATCATTTTTACCCCATCTATCTAACATTTTTAGATGTCCATTTATTATTGTTAAAGGCGTTCTAAGCTCATGAGATGCATCATTTACAAATTGTTTTTGTGAATTAAAAGAGTCTTCAACCTCATCCATCATACTGTTAAATACCATATTAACTTTATCAAATTCATCTTTTTTATCATATATATCTACTCTATTAGAAATGCCTTTTTCTTTTATTTTTTCCATGGTATCTCTTAGTTTTTTCAGTTTGTGTACAAATTTTTTAGAAATATACATTCCTGCCAATATACTGATAATAATTACTAAAACAACTACACATATCATTATGTGAAGAGTAGCTTTCAAATAATCTTTAAACATATCTGTTTTTTTGAAAATATAAATATTATTTTTCTCGCCCTTAATATTTATGGGGGCATTTAGCACCACATTATCATATTTCAATTTTAGAAATACTTTTGATTTAATTTTATTTATATTATCAAATTCCAGATTTTGTGGTACTTCTTTTATGGAGTTGAAAATTATCTCTTTATTTTCATTATAAATTATAGCAT
>NZ_JWHR01000034.1 GCF_000808015.1 Terrisporobacter othiniensis
TAAAAATAGAGGTAAAATAAAATTTATAGATTAAGAAATCTAAACTATTTTTATGAGAGGAAATCTTATTTGTGATAAAAGAGAAAAAGTGGGTATATAGATATTAACAAAATTTAAATTTTAAATTTATATAATTTAAAATTATTGACAGGAGATTATTAATATGGACAGAATATATGACGTAATTATAATTGGTGGTGGACCATCTGGATTATCAGCAGGTATTTATGCTGGTAGAGCTGCCTTAGATACATTAATAATAGAAAAACAATATTTAGGTGGACAAGCTATAACAACTTTTGAGATAGTAAATTATCCTGGAATAGTGGAGATTGACGGACCAAGTTTAATAGATACTATGAGAAAACAGGCTGAAAACTTTGGAGTTAAGTTTGAGTATAGCGAAATACTTTCAATGAATTTAGATGGTAAAATAAAAATAATAAAAACTGGAAATAAAGAATTTAAAGCTAAAACAGTTATAATATCAACAGGTGCTACTCCAAGAAAAGTAGGATTTAAAGGTGAAGAGAAATATTATGGAAGAGGAGTGTCATACTGTGCAACTTGTGATGGAGGATTTTTTAGAAATCTAGATGTGTTTGTTGTTGGTGGTGGATACTCTGCTGCAGAAGAATCTTTATATCTTTCAAGATTAGCTAGAAAAGTAACAGTATTTGTTAGAAAACCTAAGTTCTCATGTGCAAAATCTATTGCAGATAGAGTTTTAGCAAATGATAAAATAGAAGTTAAATTTAATACGGAAGTAGTAGAACTTGGGGGAGAAGAACAACCAACTTATATAGAATATGTAAATAATATTACAAATGAAAAAGAAAGATATGAACTTTCTAAGGATGATATTAGCTTTGGAACATTTGTACTTGCAGGACATATACCAGCTACTGATATGTTTAAAGGTTTAGTTAATATGGATGAATATGGATATATATTAACTGATGATAAAATGAAAACAAATATTGAAGGTGTATATGCTGCTGGTGATTTAAGAGAAAAATCATTAAGACAAGTTGTTACAGCTGTATCAGATGGTGCCATAGCTGCTACTGAATGCGAAAAATATTTAGAAGAAAATCATAATATATTTAAAAATATAGAAGAAAAATAAATTAAAAAGGAGCTACTCATTAATAAATTTAAATTATTATGAGAAAGCTCCTTTAATATTATCTTTTTTTCTTTTTCTTTTTTTCTTACCTTTATTTAGACGCTTTTGTTCGGCCTTAATAGCTTTCTTTTCAGCTGCAATTCTAGCTTTTTCTTCAGCATCTTTTTTTTCTAATTTAGCAACATATAGAGTTAATAATAATAACACTATACCCATAATTACAAATACATAGTTTTTGATTGATAAACCTAAAATTATAATAATTGCATCAATTATTACAC
>NZ_JWHR01000035.1 GCF_000808015.1 Terrisporobacter othiniensis
GAGATGAATAATAAATATCATGTATTGTTAGATAAAACAGCTTTTTTCCCTGGAGGTGGAGGTCAATACTGTGACCTGGGAACTATAGATAATATGTCTGTGGAAGATGTATATGAAGAAAATGACAAAATATATCATGTATTGGATAAAAAACCAAATAGAATTCATAAGGTTAAATGTGAAATTGATTGGGATAGAAGGGAATATGGTATGCAACATCATTTTGGCCAACATGTTATATCTGCTTGTTTTAACAATGAATATAAAGCAAAGACTGTGGGTTTTCATTTAGGAAAAGATTTTGCAACTGTGGATATAGAAGGATTTTTTAAAGAAGATGACATAATTAAAATTGAAAGCATGTGCAATGAAATTATTAGAGAAAATATACCTGTGGAATTTCTTAATATAAATAAGAAAGAAGCTAAGAAATTAAAAATAAAAGATGATTTATCTAAGCTTTCTAATGATATAAGAGTTGTGAAATTTGGAGATTTGGATATAAATTTATGCTGTGGAGTTCATGTCAAAAATACTTTAGACTTAAGAGTTATAAAAATAAAGAAATTTGAAAAATATAAAAAAGCAACAAGAATTGAATTTTTATGTGGGACAAAAGCAATAGATGAAATGTTAAAAAGAGATAACTACTTAAATAAAATTTGTAAGATGCTTAGTAGTAATGAAGAAGGCGCATATCAAGGTATTGAAAAATTAAATAATAAAATAAATGAAGCGAATAAAGAAAATAGAAAATTAGAAGAAATAATAAGTAACTATGAGATGAAAGAAATGATTGAAGAAGCTGAAAAAAATGGAAGCATGAATATTATAATTAAAACTTATGAAGATAAAAATATGAACTATATAAATAAAATTGCAAATAAAATCACAGAAACAGAAAATAATATTGGATTATTTGCTTTAATAAATAATGATAGATTAAATTTATTA
>NZ_JWHR01000036.1 GCF_000808015.1 Terrisporobacter othiniensis
CTATAATAAAGTAAAAAGATATTGGAAGTTTTACAAAATTAGAAAGCTCTATATAAACAAAGGATGAAAGGGAAGAAACGATTCATAGTAACGATGCTATTCTTTATCAACATCATTATGTTGGTAGCCGCCGTTATTCCCCATCACCACCACCCCAACGGGATGATCTGCATGAAGCAGGACCAACCGGTAGAGCAGCAATGCCCCAACCACCATCATCACCCCGCAAGCGATTCATGTTGCAGCAGCGAATGCATGACCCGCTTCCACTCCCCCATCCCCTCCGTGCACACGGACAGCGGACCGAATTACGTATTCGTCGCCACCCTGTTTACGGATACGATCATCGAACATTTATTACGACCGCAGGAAAGACGAGTCAAAAATTACTACATCTATCGTGAATCCCTGCACGGTACGAAAATACCTCGTACCTCCTCCCTTCGAGCCCCTCCCTACTCTGTTTTTGCGTAATGACGTAAATGCAAGCAAGTTGCATCTGCGTTACTCTATCTTTGTAGCGTACAAAAACAGTAAAACTTAGTAGGAAAACAACATTTATGAAGAAACTTATCTTTATAGGAGTCGTGGGATTATTCGTCCTGGGCTCTTGCAACAGTAAAAATACTGGTCATGAAGGACA
>NZ_JWHR01000037.1 GCF_000808015.1 Terrisporobacter othiniensis
CATAATATATATTATCCTCAAGATGTGTATTTTTTCCAGTATATTTTGCTACTATTATTTCATAAATCCTAAAATCTTCTTTTTCTAGGCATTCATCTAAAATTTCATATCCATTATTTAATAAGTATTGTCTAAGTTCCTCCTGTGCTTGCATAGGTTGAAGAATTAATTTATCCACACTATGTGCCACTTCTTTATTGGCCTCAAGTAATTCACCTATTAAGATTCCTCCCATCCCAGCAATTATGACTTCATCTACCTCACCTTTTTTTAGTACTTCTATTCCTGAACCAAGTCTTAAATCTACTTTATCTTCCAATTTATTTCTTTTAACTTCACTCCTTGCATTTTCTAGAGGACCTTTATTTATGTCAGCTAAGATTGCAAAATTTATTTTTCCTTCATTTAAAAGATATACTGGAATATATCCATGATCCGTTCCTATATCAGCTAATCTTTTGTTTTCACTTACAAGGGATGCTATTTTTAATAATCTATTAGTTAATTTCAATTTACTTTTTCCTTTCGCTTTACTTTTTGTATATTGTCTTATTATATGTATTAACATATTTTTATAATTTTATTTCTATATAATTAAAAATTCGCCAAAGCTGGCGAATTTTTAATTTATCTATATTAATCTAAATAGTCTCTAAGTTTTTTCGATCTACTTGGATGTCTTAATTTTCTTAAAGCCTTAGCTTCTATCTGTCTAATTCTTTCACGAGTAACATCAAACTCTTTACCAACTTCTTCAAGAGTTCTAGCTCTTCCATCTTCAAGACCAAATCTTAATTTTAAGACTTTTTGTTCTCTTTCATTTAATGAACCAAGAACCTCTTCTATTTGATCCTTTAATAAAGAATATGCTGCAGCTTCTGCTGGAGCTAGAGCATCTTCATCTGGTATGAAATCTCCTAAGTGAGAATCTTCCTCTTCACCTATTGGGGTTTCTAAAGATACTGGATCTTGAGCTATTTTCATTATTTCTCTTACTTTTTCTTCTGACATTTCCATTTCTTTAGCTATTTCTTCTGGCTTAGGATCTCTTCCTAATTCTTGTAATAATTGTCTTGAAACTCTTATTAATTTATTGATTGTTTCTACCATATGAACTGGTATTCTTATAGTTCTTGCTTGGTCTGCTATGGCACGAGTAATTGCTTGTCTAATCCACCATGTTGCATAAGTCGAGAATTTAAATCCTCTAACATAGTCAAATTTTTCAACAGCTTTTATTAGCCCAAGATTTCCTTCTTGTATTAGGTCCAAGAATAACATTCCTCTACCAACATATCTTTTAGCTATACTTACAACTAGTCTTAAGTTAGCTTCAACTAATCTTTGTTTAGCTATTTCGTCTCCCTCTAACATTCTTTTTGCTAGTTCAACTTCTTCATGAGGTTTAAGTAAAGGAATTTTACCTATTTCCTTTAAATACATCCTTACTGGATCATCTATACTTATACCCTTTGGAAGAGATAAATCTAACTTATCCATTTCGATGTCTTCTTCTTTTTTTATTTTTTCATCAACATCGTCATCTATATTTTCCATATCCAAAGTTAAATCATCATCATCTGCAGAAAAATCAATTGCAACTTTTTCTGATTTGCTTTCCAATATTTCAATTCCTAAATTTCCTAAAGTTTCATAAAGATTTTCAACTTTATCCTTGTCTAGTTCTGTATTTGAAAAGGCTCCCATTATTTCATCTAATGTAAGAGATCCTTGTTTTTTACCTTTTTCAATAAGACTTCTTGCTGCTACTCTATTAGCTTCTCTATTATTCGCCACACTCAAACCTCCTTTCGTGTATTATAGACTCTTTAAACTCTTTTGTATATCTACTATTTTTAAAGTTATCTTCATAATTTCTAACTCTACCTCTTTCACGCTGTCTTTATCTATGCTATTGTCATTTAAGCTTAATTCCAAACTTTTTTGTTTATGAAGTAATTCCTCAATTTCTTTGTGAAGTTTATTTCTTTTCACATTTTTAATTATTTCATCAACATTTTTAGAATTATAGGTATTTATACTATTTAGTGATATATTATCCAAATCCTTCAAATATTCTTCAGATATGTTTAAACTTTTGATTTTGTCAATAGTTATTTTGTCCAATTCTTTATTTTTAATTATTAGATTAAAAATTTCTTTACTGTCATTAATTAAGAAATCATTCTCACTAATTTTTAACAATGCAATAAGACGAAGTTCTTTATTTTCCATTAATAGCTTAATAAAGGTTTCTTCTACGAATTTTTCACCGTTTTCGATATTTTTAATCTTTTCTATTGGTTTTTGTTCAGTTTTTTCAAATTTTTTATAATTTTTTTTGCTATTATTAAATTTCTTACCAAAAACTTCTTCTTTCATTGCTTCTAAACTAATATTATATTCTTTACTTACATACTTAATATAATAGTCTTTCTCCACAGGAGATGATAAGCTCTTAATTATCAATGCTGCTTCTTTTGCAAATTTTATTAAATGTTCATCCTTATTAAAATCAAATCTTCTTTTTAAGATATTGATTTGAAATACAATATGAGAAACTGAATTTTCTATAGCTTTTGAGAAGCCTTCTTTTTTATATTTTTTGATAAAATCATCTGGATCTTTACAATCTTTTAAATTCAAGACTTTAACATTTATATTTTGTCCTCTTAATATTTCTATTGCTCTAAGAGTTGCTTTAACTCCTGCATCATCAGAATCATAAGATATTACTGCAGTAGATGCATATCTTTTAATTAATTTGCCTTGTTCGTTTGTTAAGGCCGTTCCCAAAGTCGCTACTACATTCTCAATTCCATGTTCATATAAAGATATTAAATCCATATATCCTTCTACTAATATTAAGGTCTCATTGATTATACTTTTTTTTGCATAATTTAATCCATACAAGTTAAATCTTTTATTAAAAAGTAAAGAATCAGGTGAGTTAAGATATTTAGGTAATGAATTATCAAGTACTCTTCCACCAAATCCTATAACATTTCCCCTATAATCAAATATTGGAAACATCACTCTATTTCTAAATCTGTCGTAATATTTATTATCATTTTCTTTATGCGTAACTAGCCCACTTTTAACTAAATCTTTTTTTTCATAACCTATTGATAATAAGTAATCCATCAGACTGTTCCAAGAATTTAGAGAATATCCTAGTCCAAATTTTTTTATTATTTTATCACTTAGACCTCTTCCTCTTAGATAATCATACCCTGCATTTTTAGAATTAATCAAATTGGCGAAGTAAAATCTGGCGGCTTTTAAATGAATATCTTGCATCAGCTTGATACTTTCCATTTTTGCCTTATCTGCTTCACTTAAATTTGCCTTAAATTCTATTCCATTTTTTTCTGCTAGTAATTTTACAGCTTCTATAAAATCCAAATTTTCTATTTTCATAACAAAATTAATTACATCTCCACCTTCACCACAACCAAAACATTTGTAAATTTGTTTTTTCTGATTTACATGAAATGAACCTGTTTTTTCATTATGAAATGGACACAGACCACTATAATTACTACCTGAATTTTTTAAGTTTATGTACTGAGATATCACATTTACAATATCACATCTGTTTTTAACTTCATCTATTAAATCTCTCATATTATTCATATTATCACCCTCTGGTGTATTATTCGTAACATTACTATTTTACATTAAAATTTTCATTTGTCAAATACTATTATACATAATTCGACTTTTTTTGTTAATACCCTTTTATTTTTTATTATTATTTATAAAATACATAATTCCCAAATTCATCTATGTTATTTAATAGCTCTCCTTCTTCATTAATAAATATATGTTTTGAACTAGAATCTATTTTCTTATTTACAATACACTTTATTGCTTTCATATTTGGTTTTAAATAATTTTTAAAATCTTTATATAATTCATCATCAATATAACAAACATATACATTTTTAAACTTTTCAAATTTTTTTAATATATACTTATAATTTCTATACTCAAATGCTGTAAGTATAATATTTTCATCATATGATAGACACTTTGGTATATCCATAAGACCTGTAGTTACTATATTCACCTCTATTCCCTTTTTCACAGAAAAGTTTACTATTTTATCTAAGTCTTCGTAAAAAAAAGGGTCTCCACCTGTAAAATATATATTTTTTATACCTGAGCTAAATAAGGAGTCTATTATTCCTATCCATCTACTACAAATCAATTCTTTTTCTATATTATTACAAGGGGTACATAAACATAAAGATTTTAAATATTTTCCACAATTTGTGCATCCTCCGCTGCAGGTATTATTTAACTTGATATGAGCTATTAAAGTATTTTTGTCATTTAAACCATTATTTAAATATAAATACATATAACCTCCTCTTTAATCCCTGTTTATATTTTATTCTTCTGAAAATATAATTTGCGGTCTAACTAAATAGTTATCCTTTTGCTCTAAAATCTGAGAATTTATAATGTATTCTGGACCATTACTTGTATTAAATGAAAAATAATTTTCACCAACATTAACTTCTTCCATAATATAAGTTGGAGCATATCTGATAATTATCCTCGTGATAAATGACGGAGGACAATATAATGTGTCTTTAAATCCCTCCTCATACAATTCTGGCAATATCACAGCTCCTTCATATATCTCATCTCTACAACTTAATTCTTTATTTTCATCATACATTTTTTTACATTTTAATTTATTAATTTTTTGTCTTTCTAATATTTGAAAGTTAGTCAAATGTATGTGTATACATATATCATCATCACATAGATTAATAAATTCCCATATGAATGTGGATCCTACCTTTGTGATTATATTAGGTGGATTTAGATATGTTTCATTATTTATAAAATACCCATCTCTATAATCACCTTTTTCTCTTTTCAAAAGTATTGTTGATTTTTTTTTAGTATTAATTTTCATAGGAGGATATTTTGTAAGTATTTTAGGTAAATTATATTCAATTTTTTGCCTAATACTTATAACATTAAATTCCATAATATCTTTGCATTCATCTGAAGAAAATAAATTTTTCATTATAATCTTATTATTTTCATTGTATCTAGAAAAATCTATAAGTAAATCAATTCTCTCTCCTGGGTATAATGAAAAATATGATAGTTCTTGTGGTTTATCAATATATCCACCATCACTACCTATTTGTATCATTTTACTATTATCAGATAAAGCAATCTTATATGGTCTACTATTTGATCCATTAAGTATATTAAATCTATATAATTGATTTTTAACATTTAAACTTGGCCATACTTTCCCATTAACTAAAATAATATCTCCAAAAAATTTTTCTTTCCAATATGGATGATTTGAATCAACATTTTCATTATCATAAAAAAGAGATCCATCTTCGTAAAATGATTTATCTTGTATTATTAAAGGTATATGATACTCATCCTTAGGCAAATTATATTTTTCATCTTTTATAAAATATAATCCACACAACCCTGAATAAACAGAATATCTGGACACCCCTGGACTTTGGTCATAGTACCAAAGCATAGCACCTCTTTGCTCATTTGTATATTTATAATAGTTAGTAGAATAAACTGGACCCTTAATCCCTGTAGCTGTATACCACGCTCTTGGATTTCCATCATAAATTGGAGGTGTAGATATTCCATGAACATGCATTATTAAAGTAGGAGGCCACTGTCCTTCTTTAGAATCATTATCTAAATTGTTATTATATACTATATTATTAGGATTGGCCCAAACAAGAGTCTTGTCAATTTTAAACATATATTCTCCTAATATTTTATTATTCCATTGTATATTTGTATCAATATTTCTATCCACTTCAAATGTAGGTCCTGGCGAATGTTTTACATATTTAATCTTTTTATTCTTTTCATCTTTACAAAATCCTGCAAATCCCCAAACCTTTGTTTTATTAAAACCTTCTGGTAACATTTGTTGATAAAATTCACAGGCATCTATGCTATAGTGATGATTCATTTTATCTTCTTTTTTAAAAAAAGATGGAGCAAAAATAGGCAATTTTTCTAATTCATTTTGAAACTTCGGAATAAAAGATGGATTTAATTTTTTCATAAATATATCAACTCTCACCTACCCTCTTTATGTTATAACCTAAAAGAATTATTATAATTAAATATATGTTTCATATTTTTTTTAATTCCTAGTATGATATAAGAAAAACTCTCATGAAAGTAATTCTTTACCATTATCTGCATTTACAACATTTATTTTTTTAGAACAATTGTGATTGCAAGTTTTTTCTACACAACAAACTTTAACCTTAATTTTTTCTATTGTCTAAGCAACAACGCTCTCTTTCGTAACAACAATTATGCTTACAATCACATATAAATTCAAAACAATGTCCACATTCACATTTAAAAACAGATTTGCAACATCCATTGCATTTTTTCTCTTTTCAGCAACATTTATGCTTTTCCTTACTCATATATTTCACCTCTCACTAAGGATTATTTTTTATCTTATCCTTAGTCAGTTTAAAAAAATTTGTTCTACTGTGCAATATAAATAATTTTATTTGTATTTAAAGTCAAAAAGGAGCTAAATGCTCCTTTTTAATATTTTTACTGTATTTTTATGATAATTTGATACATTAGATTTTTCTTTTCTATATTTTATTAATTCATTAATTTTTGAAATATAACCAGTATCTTCGCTTAATCTAATAAGACTTGTAAGGTAGTATGAATCTGTAGTTCTTGGCACTTTTCTTCTTATAACTAAGTCAATGGCAGTTTTAGCACTTTCAAAGCACCTAAGATGAGTATGACCATCTTTAAATACTTTTTTAGTGTTATAAGCAATATAGTCATTTTTTACTTGGAAAATGATAAACTCTTTTTTTTCATACACTTTATTATACATTTAACCAAATCCTTTTAGTTATTGTGATACTATCTCATTAAATTTTATTTATTAATTAATTCTGATACTGTAACAAATTTATATCCTTTTTTTATCATTTCAGGTATTATTGTATCCAATGCTTTAACAGTATTTTCTGTTCCATAATCATGAAGCAAAATTATATCTCCATTTTTAGCTTTGTTTATTATGGTATCAGAAATTTGTGATGGAGGTGGATTCTTCCAATCTTTAGCATCTATTGTAGTCCAAAGTATTATTTTATATCCACTTTCTTTTGCAATTTCTCCCAACTTCTCTTCACTATAACTTCCGTAGGGAGGTCTAAATAAGGTTGGTCTTTTTCCTGTTAATTTTAATAAGGTATCTTCACATTCTTTTATTTCTCTTTTTATGTCATCACTACTTAAGTTACTAATATCAGGATGAGAAAAAGTATGGTTTCCTATTTCATGTCCTTCTTTAGATGCTCTTATTAATGGTTTACTATACCAATTAGCATGCTTTCCTACTACAAAGAAAGTACCTTTAATATTATATTTATCCAACACATCTAATATTTGGTGTGTTTCTTTTGGATGTGGTCCATCATCAAAGGTTAGTGCTATTATTTTTTCTTCTCGTGAACCATTTTTAAAAAATATGTCGGTATTTCCAACTAATGAAGATATCTCTTGGCTATTAGAAATTATAATAAACAAGGTTATCATAAATAATAAAATGCTTTTAACTTTAGATGTCATTATAATCTTACTTCCTTTCTTGTGTTAACCAAAAAAGTTTTCCGTGTAGTAAGTTTTATATTTTCCTCCAAATACAACTCCCACACCGATATATTTATAATTCCCTAAAATATTTTTTCTATGTCCTTGTGAGTTCACCCATCCATTATGAACAAATATAGAATTTGTCTGACCAGCTGCAATATTTTCTCCTGCACTTAAATAATCAATTCCTTCATTTTCCATTCTATCAAAAGGTGTTTGATTGTTTAAATTTTTATGATCAAAAAAATCATTGTCTTTCATATCTTCACTATGTTTTCTAGCACATATGGTTGCTTTTTCATTATAATCTAACTCTTTTAACTTATATTTGTACCTTGTGCTATTTGTTAAATCTATTATTTGGTACATAAAACTTTTTTCTATGTCTTTATCTTTTGGTGCATATATACTTTTAACTTCATCTTCACAATTTTTTTCAATTATTTGATAAGCCCAAATTTTATTTTTATCAAACTTGTCATAAAACACTGTAATGTACTTTTTATTCTTATATATGATGTCATATTCATCATTAGAAGATATTTCATATTTTATATTTCCCTTATTTTTATACTTTAGTATTTTATAGTTATCTTTTATGTACTTCAAATCTTTATTAATACATATTCCTTCACTTTCACAAGAATCAATATTATTGGTAAATAAAGCTACCACTTTATTATTTTTTATTCCTACCATAACAAACTTTTCTTTATAAGCATTGTATACATACCAGTTAAAATTATATTCACTTTTATCTATTCTATTTGGTTTATTTATCCTTTTAATCACAGATGCTTTTGAATCACCTATCTTTATTTTTTTAAAGTTATCAATTGTTTTTATATCCATTTCTTTATTATACTCATTTTCAATACTTACTATTGAATCATTTTTCGAAAAATTTTCTTGTATTATATTTACAATATCTACAAAATAGCCTGTATTATAAAAAAACACTATAGATAATACTAAAAATATAGATATTAATTTTTTCAAAATATCACCCTTTCAAATCAAAGCAAAGACATAAAATGAATTTATAAATATTTAGAAATTTACTTTGGTCAAAAAAAGCTTTATCTTCAGATAAAGCTATAATTTAACACAAAATAATTCGTCTAAACTCCTTCCAAAAACAGAAGGTTTATCAAATTTCCATGTTCCTTCATATATTAATTCTCCATTTAAGTAAAAAGTACCATTTCCATGCTTTTTACCATGCATGAACTCTCCCTCATATTTTTTTCCTTCTCTCCAAATATAAGTTCCAAATCCATGTATTAAATTATTTTTCCACTGACCTTCATAAATAAGGTTTCCACTCTGATCAAAACATTGACCTTCTCCATCCATCTTTCCTTCTTTAAACTCTCCGTTATACCTTACGTTGTCGTTCCAGGTAAATATACCTAATCCATGCTTTTTACCTTCTTTCCATTCACCTATATACTCATCTCCATTAGAATAGCTCATTTGACCTATTCCGTCCATTAAGTCCTCCTTAAAATTACCTAAATAAATATTTCCATTTTCAAGCTTACATTCTCCAATACCTTCTCGTAAATTATTTTTAAATTCACCCATATACTCCATGATAACTTTACTATCATTATACATTATATAATAGCCCCTACCATGTAATTCATTTTTCTCTATTTTACCTATATATTTATCTCCATTTGAAAAATAATAAATCTTATCTTTATTACATGTAAACTCATCTTCTTCATTTAATTCTTCTTTTTCAACCAAAAGCATTTCTTCTTCAGTTGCTACAACTTGCTTCTTTTCTGCTTTTCTTTTCATATTTTCAACTGCTTTAATTGTTTTTTTATAATTATTAATTTCCTTTAAATATTCTTTATATATGTTAACAAAATCTTTTGATATACTCATATTCATCCCCCATTTTCTCTATGGCTTTTCTTATATATTATTATAAAGTAAGAGAAATTTTTTTTCCATACTTACTTATCTATGTAATTATTTATATAGGTATTTATTAACTCTTTTGCAAATTATAATATAAACTATATATACAATTTGTATTTTTATTTAAAATTAATAAAAGCCAGAACATAGTCTGGCTTTACTTTATAAAAACTTTTCTTTGAATCCTTTACCTTTAACTTCATTTATATCATTAACTGAAATAAATGCTCTTTCATCATATTTTAATGCAATTTCTTTTATTTTTGGAATTTCTCTAGATAAAACTACACAATAAATAATTTTTTTCTTTTCTTGAGTATATCCACCTTCTGCATTTAAGAAAGTTACACCTCTAACTAGAGTCTCCATAATTTCATTTGCTATAGGTTGTGAGTTATTAGAAAATACCATAACTGCTTTTTCATCATTTAGCGCATCCTTTATATAACTCATAACTTGTGCATTAATAAACATGGCAATTAATGTATATAGTGCTAAATTCAATCCAAACAATAAAGAACTAACAGAAACAATTGCTAAATTTATTCCAAAGCTAGTATTCTTCATTTCAATATTTAATTTATTCTTTAAGATTGCACCTATTATATCAGTTCCTCCAAGAGATGATTTAGTTCTGAATACTAATCCATTACCAACCCCACATAAAATTCCTCCATATACACTTTGAAGTAGTATATCATCAACAGGTATAATGCTACCTATTTCTTGTGTTATACCTATAATTACAGAAAAAAGTATCATATTAATTAAACTTGTAATTAAAAAATCTTTATCCAAAAATATAAATCCCAAAATAAAGATAGGTATATTAATAAAAAATGTAATAAATCCAACATTTATATTAGATAAATAGTTAATTGCCGTTGATACACCAGCTACTCCTCCACTTAATAAATGCGCCTGTCTTAAAAAACCATTTACCCCAATGGACATAATTGTAATACCCACTATTATAATTGAGTACCTTACATAAATATTGTCTTGCTCCATTGTATTAACCTTACTCATAAAGTTCCCTCCAAATAAATTAAACAAATTGTTATAAACATCATTCTTATTGTTTACATTATTATATTAACATACTTCATTTGTTTTTGCATGATTCATTTCATTTATTTTTAAAAGAGAATTTTCACATTCATCTAAGAGAACCACTAATAATTAAATTTCCGTGCTTATCAATATAGTTATTTTTATTTTCATTAACTTGAGCATATCCTTCTAGAAAATCCGATGCGGATTTAAATACAGGTTTAATTACCATTTCACCCTCTTTATTTATAAATCCCCAATACCCTTGGGAGAAATATCCTTTTTTTACATTTACTCTAGCTAATCCCTCATAAAAGCTACATGCATAATCAAATTTTGCATCAATAACTAGTTTTCCCGATTTATCTATATAACCCCATTTATTATTAATACATACAGGCGCTAAATCTTCTTTAAAACTTTTTGCTTTATCATATAAATAATCAATTACTAGTTTCCCATTCTTGTCTATATACCCCCACTTATTATCTTTTCTAACACTAGCTAAATTTTGCGAAAAATCAGAACCCATAATAAAATCTCCATCTATTATTATTTTTCCATTTTTATCAATATAACTATATCTATTTTTAAATTCTACCAAGGCTCTTTCATTGTAAAAGCTATTTACATAAGAGTATATAGGATCTATGGTCATTATTCCTTTTTTATTTATAAAGCCCCACTTTTTATTCAATCTCACTCCACAAAGCTCTTCATTAAAGTTTAAAGCAGCTCTATACATAGGCTTTATTTCAACTTCTAAATTGGTATTAAAAAATCCATATTTACCATCTATTCTAATTTTTGATAACCCCTCACAAAACTGATTTGCGCTTTCAAGCTGTAAAAAAAAATTTGAATTCCCCTTATTATCTATATATCCAAATACCCACTTTGTATTATTCCTTATTTTTTTTATATAAGTAATAATACAGTATCCTTCTTTAAATCTACTAGAGACATAGTTATATTTAGGCTTAATAGCTATATTATAGTTCCTGTCAATAAACCCATATTTACCATCTCTTAGTATTGGCAAAATCAACTCCTGACTCATCTTATCTCTCCTAAAAAATAATAATCTTTCTATATCTTATTATTCATTCAACTTACATATACTAAAAATTCACTTTGCTTAAATCGCTGTATGATATAAATTTAATTCTAAATAACTTAGCTATCCAAAACTCTCTTATTCCATTAAAAATAAAAAAAGATATAAATTGAAAATAAATTTTCAACTTATATCTTTTTTATTAATTATTTTTTTAAAATATTTTTTACTTTTTCTGTTATTAAATAACTACTATCTGGATCTTCATATCTTAGTGAGTAGAAACAATCTTTTGATTTTTGTAATTGATTGTCTTCATAATATAATATTCCCATTCTATAATAAGAATCATCAAAGTATTCATAAGATTTATTAAATGTATTAACATATCTTTGGTAATAAGATATAGCTTCCTTATCTTTGTTTAGTTTCTCATAACATAAACCTGATTGATAGATTGATGATGATTTAAAACTTGATTTTTTACTATTTTCAATTGATAACTTAAAGTATTTTAAAGCATTTTCATAATCTCCAGCATTTTTATAAGATACACCTTTCATAAATAAGGCTTCTTCTCCTTGCTTTATTAACTTGGCATCTTCCGCTTTTTGTTTTGCATCATCCAATTCATTAGTTGTTTTATCTAAAGCTTCTTCCTTTTTAGATATTTCATTTTCTTTCTTTTCTAGCTCTTCATTTTTAGCACTTAACTGATTTTCTTTTTTAGAAATAGCTTCTTGTTTTTTATTTAATTCTTCATTAAGCTTATCTAATTTAGTTTTACTATATATTGCTGTTGCACCAATAACTACTATTAAAAGTCCAACTATAACATAAGCTATATTTTTCTTTTTGCTAAGTATATTTTTATGCTCTTTTAACTTTTCAATTTGTTTATTTTCTTTTTTTGCTACTACTACAGAAAACTCTTCTTCATTTATATGATCGTGATTTTTATCAAATAGATGATTATCAGCATCTACAAATCTAAGTCTATCTAATAATTCTTCTTTTTCCTCAGTTTTACCCATTTTTTCATATAATAATATTAAAATTACATATGGTTCAATAAGTTCAGGATCTTCTAATATCAATGAATCAAATATCTCCATAGACTCTTCATTCATCTCTTCATTAATAAATCTAATAGAGTGATTATATCTTTCTAAGAATACTTTAAACTCCCTTGAAGATAATTTATCTACATATTTTCTTGATAATTCATTATTCCCATAGCATTGAGCTGTATAAAAACTTTCGAAGGCTTTTGCAAAATCACACTTTAGTAACTTTAAAAGACCTCTCAAATTTAAAATATCTTCATCCTTTGGATTAATTTGTAATGCCTCATCTACTAGCCTGATTGCCGTTGTTATATAACTCTTTTGTGCTAATTCCAATGCATTATTATATTTATTATAAGACTCTAATTTTATTTCCTTTGGTAACACATTAGTATGCGTTTTTAACTCCTGCTGTAAATTAAGTATTGTTTCATCTTTATAATTAGATGTAACATAAGATTGCTTTAATGCCTTTAAAGTTTCATTATTTTCATCTTCATCTATTTCAAAGAAAGTATAGTCACTATTTTTTTCTTCTATTAAATCTATATCTAATATTTTTCTAGGCATATTTTCTATGTCTATTCTAATTTGTTCTCCTAAAATTTTAATCTCCTCCCTTGCATTTCATATAATCTAAGATATCACATTTGTTATATTAAGTCAAAAAATTATATATCTACACATATTTTGTATAATTTTATATTTTAACATATTAATTTTTTTCATACAAAAAGACCTAGGTTACCCTAGGTCTTTAATCTACTCTTTTTCTATAGGTTTATCATCTTCACTTGGAGTATCGTCTCCACTTACAGTATCATCATTGTTATTGTTGTTATTATTTTCTTCATTATTGCCTTCGTCCTTATTAGAGTCATTAGTTGAAGAATCAGCTTCTTCTTTTTTAGGAGGTTTTTCTTCTTTTTTTGTTCCTATTGCTAAAACTTGTTGTTTAGATGGATAAAAAGAAATTGATACCTTTTCTGTTTTTACTTCTTTTCCATTTTCATCATAATATTTTCTATAAGTTGATACAGTATAAGAATCCCTTCCTCGCTCTAATATTTTTTCTTTTCCTTTGTCTAACGTTGGGTCCTTTTCTTTTTTGATCGGAGCCTTAGTTACTTTGTCTATACTTGTACTAATTTCTATATTTTGTTTATCTTTATTATTTCCATAAACTTGACATGTAATTACTCCATTGTTGTAGTAATTTTGAATATATACAGGCTGGTTATAGTTATTCTTAAATACAAAATCTAATCCACTATCAGATACCACAGCATCTCTACCCTTATCAACGTAACTTGATGGTATAGAATGATTAGATACTTTTACTATATCAAGCCCTGCATATAGAACTGCATTATATAAAGTAGTAGATACTTGACAAACTCCACCACCTACTCCTTGTACAGCTTCTCCACTTACAATTACCGTTGCATTTTTGTATCCATTTTTAACTGTTCTCATACCTGTATGCTCGTTATAAGAAAACTCTTCCCCTGGCATCAATAGCACACCACTTGTTCTCTCAGTTGCTATTTTAATATTCTCAACTCTTCCAGGACTAATATCAGCTAAAACTGTTTTATAGCTTCCAATTAAAGTATTTATATCTTGTAAATCTTCTTTTTTAACTTCAGGTTCAACCTTTGTCACAACTAAACTATCTTCAAATATCCCTTCTTGTAAAGATTTTTTTAAGTTAGTTAATGTATTATTAATATCAACTTGTAAACCAGCTTTATCTTTAGTAACTTCAATATTATTTCCTACTACATTTAATTTGGCATTTTCCATATTTACATTTACTTCTTTTGATATTTTCTCAAGCTCTGAGATTACTTTTTCTTCATCACAATCAATAGATATATTTATATAGTTTTTGATTCCGAAAGTAGATTTTAATGTATCTACTATATTAGAAAAAATATTTTTACTTCTATTCACATTATAAGCATTTTCTACTGTTTTATCTATATCATAACTTGTTTTTATATCACTTGGGTTAATATTCCATTTTTTATCATCATACATAAATGTTATTGTGTCAATTTTAAATTCATTTAATATTTTCTTTTTTGCTTCTTCTTTGCTTAAACCTCCTATATTAACATCTTTAATATAAGTATTTTTAGCTATCTTATTGTTATTAATTTGTGTATAACCAAATCCTAAAGTCAAAATTAATATACCACTTAATATAATAATGGCCAAATTTATTCCTTTTAATTTTTGCATTATGTGTCTCCTTACTGAGTTACTTATGTTTAAAGTTGTTGAATTTTATCTTTTGTTAAATTATAAGTAGTTTTATCATAAATATTAACTAAGTATATTTCCTTTGGTTTAAACCATCCTGTCTTAACTATAAAATAGTAATATATATTACCATTTTTATTTATCATGCCTTTTAAATCATCATTGCTATATTTTTCTTGCTTCTCTTCATCTAAGAGTTCTATGCTATTATATTTTTTCTCATTTTCTTCTAATTTATCTTCTAATATTGATTTGGCATAATCTTTATTTATAGAAAAAATTATTTCTCCACTATTTTCGTCTATCTTAAAGTATGCATCGCTGTAGATACAATTATAATCTTTTTTATCTGATTTATATGAGTAAAGTTCTTTAGTTGCAGTATCTATTAATACTTCATTTATTACCTTATCATTTTTTGTTACTTCACCATAGTAATATCTTTTTCCATTTACAGTTTGTAAGTACGATATTACAGACAAATCATTCTTATTCTCATCACTTCTTCTTGCTATTAAACTTATAATATCATTACTTGTCATAGTATAATTAGAAACATATTTATTATACTTATCTTCTAAATCATCTATTTCATCCTCGTCATAATATGGACTTAAATAGCTCAAATATTTCAACGCATCTTCATATTTTCCTTCATCTGCCAAACTTTTAGCTTGATTAATATAATAATCATACATTACCTTTATACATTCTTCCTTCGCACTTGATGCCAATGAGTAATACTTTTCATCCTCTTTAAGTACTTTATCATATAAATCTATGGCTTCATGGTATTTTTTTATAGACTGATTTTTAGTTCCTTCTTTATATATTTGTCTTGATTCATAAAGAGTTTTTATGTGTTGTTTGTATTCATCTAGTCCTTCATTAATGCCTTTCAAAGAAGATGTTATTTGTAAAAAAGAATATGCTGATTCATAAGTAATATTTTCTTCTTTATACATTTCATCTACTCTTTTTCCTAAATCAATCAAATTTGTTGTTTCAATACTTACAGTATTAAGTGCATTTACTATATTTACAAGTCCCATGTACTGTTCCTTTGTTATTTGACCATTAATATACATATCTCCATTATTTATAAGTAATGAGGATAGCTTTTTAGATACTTTTTTATTAAATCTACTCATTTTAGAATCTGAAAATTCTTTTTCTATATCATCATAATAATTTTCAGCCATAGTGTATTGTCTCTCTTCTATATACGTAACTAAGGTATTAACTTCATTATTTATATTAAAGCTATCACTACTAAAATAAAGAACTATAATTAAAAGTAATAGAGCCAATGCCGAGAACGAAAGCTTTACTATATTTCCTCTATTATCATATATCAAGTTAACAATTTTATCATAAAGTGCCTTAAAATTCATTATTTTTTCCTTTCTTTTATTAATATTTCCATAAACAAACTTTTATTAATTATAACATAAATGTATTTTTTTTTCATTTTTTCATTTGTATTACTAAAATATTAACATATATCAACAATATATTTAACTTAATAATTACTACAAAATATTTACAAAAATTATACTTATATCATCTAAGCTCCCGTTCTCACTTAAACTGCTTAAATATTTATCATAATCCTTTTCTAACTTCATTTTAGAAAATATATTTTTATTGTACTTTATCAATGTATTATTTATTTCCTTAACCATACTTTTATATGAAACAAAACTGTTTTCAAATCCATCAGAATAAATTATTACATTGCTTATATTTTTTTCATAATCTATAATATTAAAAATCATTTTATCATAAGCTTTTTCCTCTGCTAAACAATCGACTATATTTTTTTTATAAGAAGGCAAAGCTTTTTTCATATTATTATCTTCCGTAATTAAAATATCTCCGTCACCAAGCTTTATGAAGAGAATATAATCATCCTTAATCATAACTATTAATAAAGTAGTACCATATTTAAAATAATTATATTTAAATACCATTGGTAAACTCTTTTTCATATCTTGTTCTACTAAATCTCTCCAATGATTACAAATTTCAACTTGTAAACTTTTATCATCTAATAAACATTTCATTTTATTTTTATCTTCATTTTCATATTTTTTTAAAACTTCAATTGCCGACTCACAAGCAAACTTTGATCCCTTATGACTATTTATAAAAAAATCGCCACTGTGACCATCGGCTATAGCACAAATTATTCCATTTTTTATATTTTCAAATTTTAAATAATCTTGTGATGTTTTATCTTTAATTTCATTTTTATAACCTACTACACTTCTACTAAAAACTGAAAATTTCATTTTAACCTCCTATTAGCAATTTATTCTTATAAAATAATATGTTTAAAATATAAAAAAACCGCAAATTTATTAAAAATAAATTGCGGTTTACTAAAAGTCCCTTGACTATGATATTCTTTTTCTCTTTCTATGAATAGCTCTTTGTGTTTTTCTATCAGTTTTAGCAGGAACAGTTTTCTTAGAGGCTTTAACAGGTTTTGCAATGATTTGTTCCCATTTTAACGCACATAATATAAGCGATGCTGCTACTGTAACTAATGCAGCTAATATTATGTAATAGCTAAACCTTATATTTACACCTAATATTGCATTTATTATTACTAACATTAATATTACAGGACAACAAACAACTGCTGACTGTACTGTAATTTTTAATATTCTCTCCACTATTTTTTTTATGTGGTTAAACATATTTATGCATTTTCCTATTAACCTCTTTAATGTTTTTTTCATGCCCCTCACCTCAACTTTGTATACAATTTTATAAAAAATACATTATATTTATAATAATAACAAAGTTATACAATAATGGCAATGTTTATAAAATATATTGTAGAAAAAAAAGTTATTTTATAATCTTATATAAGCTAATTATTAGAAATATAATCTTATAATAGTAAATAGATTAAATTAGTAACATTAAATCTTAATAATTAATAAAATAAATAGATATATAATTCTTTTTAACGAGGTGATTTTTATGACATGTCTTCCAAACTTAGGAGAAAAAGCCCCTAATTTCAAGGCCAATACCACTTTTGGATCAATAGAACTTTCTGATTATGCTGGTAAATGGGTAGTACTTTTCTCTCATCCAGGAGATTTTACTCCTGTATGTACTACTGAATTTATAGCTTTTACAAACTTAGCTCCAGAATTTGATAAAAGAAATACTAAATTGTTAGGACTTAGTGTTGATAGCAATGCTTCTCATTTAGCATGGGTATATAATATTTTACAAATTACAGGAATAACTATACCTTTCCCAATTATTGAAGATCGAGATATGAAAATAGCAAAACAATATGGCATGATTTCAGATTCAATGAGTTCTACATCAACTGTAAGAACTGTTTTTATCATAGATGATAAACAAGTTCTAAGAACTATACTTTATTATCCGCTTACTACTGGAAGAAATATTCCTGAAATACTTAGAATAGTGGATGCTTTGCAAACTGCTGATAAATGTAAGGTGGTTACACCAGCAAACTGGCTACCAGGCACACCTGTATTACTTCCACCACCTAAAACTTTTAAAGAACTACAAGAAAGAGTTGAAAACTGCAATAAAGAATACAAATGCTTAGATTGGTATATCTGTTTTATAGAAGATGAATGCAATAAATGCAAAAAAAGAATAAAATCTTCAAAAAAAGCAATTGAAAAAAACTCTCAATTAATGAGACCTCCAATAGATAAAGAGTTACAGCCTAGTACAAATCCTAAATGTCCTGATTTGTCACCTATAGTCGGCGAGTATGTTCTTGGTAATCCTAGAAATATAGACCCTAATTTTTTAGATTTTGTAATTTATGCTTTTGTAGAAATCAGTTCTAATGGTGAATTAGTTGTACCTGCTCCTGCTTATCTAAGATCCTTAGTAAGATTAAGAGAGACAAATCCAGACCTACAAGTAATAGCTGCTATTGGGGGATGGGCAGCTGACGGCTTCTCTGATGCAGCATCCACACCAGCATCTAGATATGCTTTTGCTAGAAATGTACAAAACCTAGTAAACGAGTACAGACTAGATGGAATAGATATTGACTGGGAATATCCTGGAAGTAGTGCTTCTGGAATTAAATCAAGACCAGAAGATAGAGAAAACTTTACACTTTTATTGACTGCCCTAAGAGATGTTCTTGGTCCTGAAACTTGGATAAGTGTTGCTGGAACTGGAGATTCTGCATATATTAATAGAAGTGCGGAAATAAATAAGATTGCTCCACTTATAACTCATTTTAACCTAATGAGCTATGACTTTACTGCTGGAGAAACAGGTGAACGCGGTCAGCGTCATCAGGCCAATTTATTTGACTCAGATTTATCACTTCCAGGCTATAGTGTAGATAGCATGGTGGATAATTTAATTGATGCTGGAATGCCATCAGAAAAAATCCTTCTTGGAGTTCCTTTTTATGGACGACTTGGAGCTGCTATAACTAGATCTTATGACGAACTTAGAAAATCTTATATTAATAAAAATGGGTATCAATATAACTTTGATGATCAAGCTAAGGTACCTTATTTAGTCAAGGATGGTGAATTTGCCATGTCTTTTGATAACGAAGTTTCCACATTTTTAAAAGCTCAATACGCACTTCAAAATTGTCTTGGTGGTATATTCTCTTGGCAATCAACATTTGATCAAGCTAATATTCTAGCAAGAGCAATGTATGAATCAATTAATAATCCAGTAGTATATGAAACCGAATTACAAGATACTTTTGGTCAGCTTCCTACTTTAGAATAAAATAACTTTTATTTTAAAAGGGTATATCGCACTAAAAAAGTAGTGCGATATATCATTTTTATTATTTAACCCTTATTAAAGTTGTAAAATAGCAAAACCCTTAGTTTATATATGATAACTAAAAATGAGTAGAAAATTATTTTAAATTAATAATATGCAAAGTATATTTTTCCAAGTAAAAATAGATAATATTTGTATAAACATTTAGGAGATGTCAAATGAAGAAAAAATTTATAATTGCATTTTTGTTATTTAACTCTTTGCTATCTTGTAGCTGTGAAATAAATAACCTAAATAATACTAATAACCCAGCAAAACTAACTACTTCTGATATAAAACAGTTAGTAGGTGTTACTTACGATGATGTTGAAAAAATTTATGGTTCACCAGAAAAATCCACTTACTATATAAACTTGAATGACTTATCTCGTATCAATAAAAACTATGTTAGTCTTAGAGATTTTAATCATCATTCTATTATAAAAACTTATTATAATAGAAATAATGATGATTCCCATATTATACTTTGGTATAAGAATAATATAGTTATAAAAGCTTCATTTAGTGAAAGCGATCTAATTAGTGAAGATTATTTTGATATGGATACTAATAATATTGATATTAGATTAGATTACAATAAAAATGATTCTAACTTAAACAAAAACTTTGCTGTAGATAAGTATAGAAATTTTATAGGTTGCAATATTAAACAATTCAATAATAAATATGATTTACTATGCCCTAAAATAACAGTTAATTTATTAAATAAAAATAAAATACTTTATTTTTATGATATTAAAAATAAAGATCTAAATAGTAATACTTTATTTTTAATTTGTGATAATAACATAATCACCGAAATTAGCATAGTTAAATCTTCTAGAATATGTGAAACTATTATAAATTATATAAATTAAAAGTTTTCTTACTATAAAGCAATTTAATTAACTCAATTAGCTTTTATACTTTATTCAAAAACTATATAAAATCTAAAGGTCTTATAATAATAAAAAAGTACATGAATAATTCATGTACTTTTTGTTTAATTATATTGTAATTGGAGCTCCAGGTCCTAATGGTAATCCTGTAATCATCCATATTGCAAGTAAAAGTATCCATCCTATTAAGAATATTGCTGAATATGGAACCATTGTTGAAATTATAGTTCCTATACCTGCTTTTTTATCATATTTTTGTGCAAATACAACTATCATAGCAAAGTATGCCATAAGTGGAGATATTATATTAGTTGTTGAATCTCCTATTCTGTATGCAACTTGAGTAAGCTCTGGTGATATACCAACCTTCATAAACATTGGCAAGAATACTGGTGCAAGTATTGCCCATTTTGCTGAAGCTGATCCCATAAATAGGTTTATAAATCCAGTAAATAAAACAAATAATATCATTAATACTGTAGAATTAACATTTAAAGTTTCTAAAAGAGCTGCTCCTTTTAAAGCTAATATAGTACCTAAGTTAGTATATGAGAAGTAACTTACAAATTGTGCTGCTACAAAAGATAGTGCTATATATCCACCCATAGATTTCATAGCGTTTTCTAATTCACGACAAACATCTTTTTCATTATTAAATACTCCAGCAACTTTACCAAATACTAATGATGGCACTAAAAATATAATCGTTAATATTGGCACAAACCCATTCATTAATGGTGAATGATCTATTATACTTCCAGTCTCCGCATTTCTAAGTATACCATTTTCTGGTACAGTTAAAGCTACTACTATTCCAACTAACACTAAAAATGATATATTAGCATATTTTAATGCTTTCTTTTCTTTATCACTTAAGTTCCCTAAAGAATCATCATTTTTTACGTCTTTTTCTAATGAAGATTTAGATAATCTTGGCTCAACTATTTTATCAGTTACAAACCACCCAAGTATTGTGATTAAGAATGTAGATACAAACATGAAGAATAAGTTAGCTGTAGGTGCTACTACGTAATTTGGATCTATCATTTTTGCTGCTTCTGTTGAAAGTCCTGCAAGCATTGGATCTATTGTTCCAACTATTAAGTTCGCACTAAACCCTCCAGATACCCCTGCAAATCCTGCTGCAAGACCAGCTAATGGGTGTCTACCAAATGACATAAATATTAAAGCTCCCAGCGGAACTAATACAACATATCCTGCATCTGAAGCTATATTTGACATAACTCCAAGGAAAACAACCATAGGCGTAACAAGCATAGCTGGTGTTATTTGAACTGTTCTCTTAAGAAGCGCTGATATATATCCACTTCCCTCTGCTACTCCTATTCCAAACATGGCAACAAGAACCATTCCAAGTGGTGCAAAAGTAACAAAATTATTAACTGCATTCTCTAGCATATAGACTATACCTTCTCTTGAAAGTAAGTTTACAGCAGTAATCGTTTGCTGAGAAATTGTGTTAGTAGTTCTGTCTATTAATTCCCCCGTCGCTGAAACTCCCATTATAGAGCATATAGCAGATATAATCATTATTGCCACACAGAAAAGTCCAAATAATGTTATTGGATGAGGTAACTTATTTCCAACTCTTTCAATCATATCAAGGTTTCTTTGGAAAAAGCTTTTCTTTTCTTTTTTCAATTGTGTATTACTTGTAATTGTACTCATAATATATTCCTCCTTTATTTTTAAGTTTGATTTATTTTATATTAATTTGTACTTTTATGTCAAATTTTGCACTTTTATTTTATTTTAATCTTTAAATTTATTTGAATATTCAGTATAATTTAGTCATAAATATATTTTTTTATTAAAATAAAAAATAACCCAACGAAAACATAGTATTTTCAATGGGTTTATTTATATATATACATTAATATTCATTAAATAACTTACTAATAATGCATTATTTCTATTTAGCTATATTAATTTTTTTAATATAAATCCTATTTTTTATCAATCTTTTCTTTATTTATTAAATATTTTAAGTCAAAATACTTTAATAAATAATTTTTTTCATCTTTTATTTTAATCTTAGCATTTATAGATCTGTTATCTATTTCTTCATTAATATATTCTTCAATTTCTATTTTATTTTTCATATGTTTAATCATCTTATTGTCAATAATATCATTTATTAAGTCTCTTATTACTTCTTTTCTACAAGAAGTTAAATGATTATTCACAACATAAGGAAGACTTAAGTATGTGGTATTTATTATATCACAATGATGTAAATCCTTTTTTAGTCTGTATAAATTTTCTTTTCTTCCCATATCAAATATAAGAAAACACCCATAGTCATATTTACTTCTAAGTATTCTTCCCATAGCTTGTTTTAACTTAATTATCATTTGAGGCTGATTAACATCATAATATGTTTTATTAAATTTCTTCATTATTGTTGAGTAAAGAGGGTCTTTTGGATTTAAATTAGGAATTTTGTCCAAAGTTACACAAGTTAATCCATCGCCCGGTACATCGACTCCTTCAAAACAACCTTTTGAGCCTAAAATAACACATTTTTTATTAAAATCTTTTAATAATTTTATATATTTTTTATTCATATAAATTTCTATATTTTTTTCATGAAGAAGTTCTTTTAAAACCTCATAGGTTTTCTCTTGTCTATCTTTTGAGTTAAATAAAGCTAACATATGTCCACTAGTACAAGGAGATAACTCTCCTATTACTCTACTCATATCTTCTATAAATTCTTTGTTTTTGTAAGAAGATATATCATCTAAAGTGATAATCTTTATTCTTTTTTTATAATCAAATAAAGGTTCAATTATTTTTTCTTTATGAATAAACCTATCTATACCTAAAGTATTAACAAAATATCTCATATTATTATTCACTGTCAAAGTGGCCGATAAAAATATCCCCGAATTTAAAGATGATAATATTTTTTCTTCAAATAAATCAGCTATATTTAAAGGAACAACTTGGAATAAAAAGTTATCAAAATCCTTGTGTAGCGTAACAATTCTAGCATACAAATCAGCTTCATTATATTCTAAAAATACTTCTATTGTATTTTTTAAAGATTCTAAATCTTTTACTTTACTCTCTCCTTGCTTATAAGTATCATTTTCCTTGTCTAAGTTGTCATCATCCATTTGTCTATCTAAAACATATAGTATAGATTTTAAATTAGAGAGAATTTTATCTAAAGAAGTTTTTATACAATCACCATATTTTTTATAACTTACATCTATAATCCTTTTATCTTTATATAAAGATCCTGCTTTTTCATCACTTTGAAGATTAATCTCCCAGCTTAAATTGTAATTTGAAAATTTTAAGTAATTATTTATTTTTCCATATTCTAAAATATATTCTGCCTCTTCAATTATAAGATTAATTTCCCTACTTATTTTAGACTTATTGTTAGCTTCCATTTTTATATAATTATAAAATCTATCAAAAGGTTTAACAGACTTTTTTTTTCTAGATGTATAAGCGAAAGGACTACTATGAATTAACTCAAAAGGATAAATTTCTTGTAAAAAATATTTTAAACTTCTATATTCTATTTCAGAAGAAAAAAACTCGTATCCCTTCTCTACCAAGTTATGAGCTTCATCTACTATTAAATTTTCTATAGGTTTTTCATCTTTGTAAGGCCATCTTGCAAGAAGAGAATGATTTACTACTGTTATGTCTTCTTCTTTCAGCTCCTCTACTCTTTTTTTATATAAACATTCTTTGTAACATTTCTTAGGTTTACAAAGGTTCGGATCACAAGAAACATGTCTTAAGTGAGTTATTATATCTGTGAAATTATTTAAAATCCAATAATTAATTTCTTCTATATCTCCATATATTCCTTCATTAACAAGTCTTTCTAATATAATTAGAGATAATATTTCACCAGAGGTGCATTTATTATTTTCATATTCATTTATATATTTTTCTAATTTTTCCACACAAATATAATTGCTCTTACCCTTTATATACCCAAAGGAAACTTTTTCTTCTAATCCTAATGATTTTAGTACATTAGGAATATCTTTCTTTATAAGTTGAGTTTGTAATTCTTTTGTATCAGTCGAAATAATTATTCTTTTATGATTTAAATAACTTTCCATTATACTTGGTAGTAGATATCCAACACTTTTTCCTATTCCTGTTGGCGCTTCAATACAAGCAATATTTTCTGCCCTAGTGTTCATAGTTTCTCTTATAGTTTTACTTAAGTCAAATTGTCCAGGTCTAAATTCATAATTAAAACCTTTCTTACTTTGCCAAATTTCACTCTTCTTCAATAAATATTCGTAAGAGAATCTATTATCTATAAGAGTGTTTTTTAGATCCTTTTTATTTTCATTAAGAGTTTCATCATCTTCATATATTACATCTATGTTTTCTAAATTATAATTTCCTTCATCAATAATTTCACTCCAAGCCCATTTATTTAATCCAAACCTATTTAGAGTTGAATTTATCTTAAAAGTTAAATTTTCCAGAGTCATAGCTTTACTTTCTTCATATTTTAATCTTAAAAGTAAAGCATTAACAACTTTTATAGTATCTATCACATCCTCTAATGCCCTATGTTTTTCATTAGATAAATCTTTAGTTAAAGTATTTTTTAAATACTCTAGATTATATTCTTTATGATATGGCTCTAATATAACAGCAAGTTCCATAGAGTCTAAAATTTCATTTTTTATTTCAGGTGTATAATATTCTAAAAACTTTTTCTCAAATCCACCATTATGGCAAATTATTTTTTTATCACCTAAAAATTCTTTTAATTTTATTTTTATATCTGATAATTGAGGAGCATTTTTTAAATCCTCTTTATTTAAATCAGTACAAAGCGAAAAAATTCAAAGAGGTACTTCTTTTTTATTTTTTACTAAAGTATGAAAAGAAGTTATTTTATTATTTTCAATTTTAATAGCACCTATTTCTAGTATTTCAGCTGTAAAAGGATTTAGTCCACTAGTTTCTAAATCAAGAAAAACTATATCTTGTACTATACTTTTAATTTCATTTATATTCATGACTCATCCTTTCATAGTTTATTAAAGAATTTTTTTACTTAACCTTATTATATTACCACTAAATTAATTTAATTTAATGATAAATTTATTATATTCCTTTTGGTAATAATATGTATAGCTAAATTTCAATAAAGCAGAAATGGAGGTTTAGATTTGAAAAAAAACAATATAAATAAATTGATAATTATAGGTGCATTTTTATTAGTTTTTGCATTTGTATTTATTAATGATAATTCAATATTCTCTAAAATAAAAACTCAAATTTATTCCAAAGATATAAGCACAGTGGAATATAACTGGTATTTCAACCCACGAGAAGATGGTAAGCAACCTTCTCCTATAAAAGAAGCTGATTTTTTTAGAAAATATAAGACTTATTACGTGGGTAGCCCTGATGAAAAAGTAATATACTTAACTTTCGACTCTGGCTATGAGAATGGGTTTACTAACCATATGCTAGATGTATTAAAAAAACATAATGCTCCAGGTAATTTCTTTGTAGTTGAAAGTTATATCAAAAACAATCCTGATATAATAAAAAGAATGGAAAAAGAAGGTCACTTAGTATGTAACCACTCTGTAAGTCATGTTTCCATGGCATCTATTCATGACAAAGAGAAGTTCAAAAAAGAAATTTTAGATGTGGCTAAGACTTATAAAGACGTAACAGGAAATGAAATGCCAAAATATTTTAGACCACCTATGGGAAAATTTAGCGAAGAATCATTAAAAATGACTAGTGATTTAGGTTATTCTTCAATCTTTTGGAGTTTTGCTTATGTTGATTGGTACAACAATCAACAGCCTACCCACGAGTTTGCTAAAAATAAAATATATTCTAGAACTCACCCAGGTGCCATAGTTTTACTTCATTCAAACTCAAAAACTAATAGCGAAATATTAGATGAAGTAATCACTCACTGGGAAGAGGAGGGCTATACTTTAAAATCTTTAGACCACTTAACTCATAAAAAATAGAAAATTTGCGTAGCTTAAACAAATACGTTACTCAAATAAAAGAGCTGTAAGGTTTTTACTTACAGCTTTTTCTATGCATCTACAAAAACTTCCTTACCATTGTAATTTCCTACCCAATAAGGTTTATATATACTACTAACTTCTAATAGTGTAATATTTTTTATAATCTGCTTATCCATGGAATTATGCTTGATTTTGTTATCAAAGTGATTTAAGATTTCATTTTTTACTTTTTCAATTATATAATCCTCTTTAATATTACATTTTTTTATACAACTCCTAGCAATATACCTTTTTACAGTCTGTGGATCACAATCGATTGACTTAGAGTGACCATTATAAGTATTGACCATCATAATTATGTTATGCCTATTATCATCACTCCTAAAATTATTCTTATTTTTTCTTTTACTTACAATTTCATATTTTAGTATTTTGTACTCTACATATTCTAAGTGTATATCTTCTACTTTTCTATTAAATTGATCAATTTTACTTATTAGTGGAGTTTTTCTAAATATATGTTTCATTGCATCTTTTTTTCTTACTTTTATCTCTATTGAATCTACTAACATCTTTTTCCTCCTTAATAAGAAGATGCATAATCTAAATTAAAAATCCTTCTATATTATATTAATAAATCTTGTCCTCTTATGTTTGTACAAATTAAATTAATACCTAAATATACTTAATTTTCCTTTGTTGAATAAAAAATAATTCTTTGTTAAAACTAAATTCGTCACACAAATGGATTTAGGAGGAAAATATGAAAAAAATAACTACTATTCTTCTAATATTTTTTATTTTTTTTACATGCTATATAGAAACAGCTGGAAATAATTATATTGAAAGTGATGTTAATGAAGATGCACCCATAACTATCGGTAATTTAGTTCCTAAAAGAGGTGAACAAAATATAATTTCCACTCCTGAAATTAAAATAGACTATAGCAGTAAATTCATTTTAAATGATTATAAACTTTACCTAAACTATAAAGATGTTACTAATAAAACTATTTCAACTTCCAAATATATCTATTATAAATGCGATAAAAAATTAAAAAGAGGGGTACAAGTTATAAAACTTGAAATTCTATCTGAAAATAATAAAACAGAGGAAGTAGAATGGTATTTTACTGTTGGTACACCTTTTTATAATAATTATAGAGGCATTTTTTTCAATAATACTAAAGAACTAAATATGCTAACTTCCTATGAAGATTTAAATAATTTATGTAAAAACAAAAAACATTTAGATTATATTTTTATCACAGAAAAAGTAAATAATAAAGAAAGCAATAAATCAGATGCTTATATAAACAGTAAAAAGTATAAAAAATTAATTGATTCTTGCAATAAATATACTAATAATAATGATTTTATCTCTATACCAGGCTTTGAATTAAGTACCAAGTTAAAAAGTGAAAAAAATAAAACTAGCATTAATACTTTCAACTGTGAAAATCCATTTTTATTTAAAGACAATATAGAGCTTGAATTATTTTATAAAAAATTATTTTACTATGAAGATGATTTAATTTGTCAATTTAAGGATAATGATAACTTAAACAGTATTGATTATTTTAAATATTCACCATATGGAGATAATATTATCTCTTTACTTGAATTAAAAAAAGAAAAAAATGCTAAAGGGAATAGGAATGAATTAAATTTGGATACATATAAAGAAGCTTTAGATAATGGTTGGCATATAGGTCCTATGGCTTGTGAATATAATGAGTACCCTCTTGATAATATTGAAAACAATATTAGAACGACAATACTTTGCGAAGACTTAAGCAAAAGTAAGATTATAGACGCTATAAAAAATAGAAGGATGTATGTTAGTGAGGATAATAACATAGACGTGTATTATTCATTAAATAAAATGCCTATGGGGAGCATAATAAAATCTCCTTCCTATGTTAGAATTATCGTAAGTTCCATTAATAATGATGAATTGGATAAAATAAAAAAAATAGAAATCTTTAGCAACAATAATGAAGTAATCTACAAACAAGATTTTGATTCAAATTATGCAAAAGTTGATTTTACTTTAAAACCTCCAATAAAGAATACCTATTATTTCGCAGTAATAACAGAAGAAAGCAACAAAAAATCCGTAACATCTCCTATTTGGATTGAACCTTAAAATTTACTTCCTTTAAGCTACTGAGTGTCATAAATATCCAAAATACTTTTACTTCAATTATAAAAAGAGAGGAAAATTCCTCTCTTTTTTAACATTTAATAGGTATTTGGATTTCTGTGATAAACTCATCTTTATTTTCCGTTTCATGTATGTCTATCTTATAAATTTCCATAGGATTACCTGTTATTATTAATTTGTTTTCATTAATAAAGTCAAACATATGCTGTATATGTTCTTTGTTGTTTACATAATCACCACTATAAGTTAAAGTTACATAATAACCTTCTTCAAATACTATATTATAGTCTTTGGCATTATCTTTTAATAAGCAAAATACGGCTTCAAAATCCGTTGTTATTCCCTTTTCAATAGAATTCATATTAAATAAAGATCCTACATTATTATTTCCTAGTATACCAAATTTATTATTATGATCCTTTTGAAGTTTTTGTATTAATAAATCAAAATCTTCATCTCTTTTAATTTGACCATTTAGTATTAACCCTTTTCGTTTTTTTAAATAAGATAATTCTATATTATTTAGATTTGAATTTTTTGCAGTATTTTCTATAGATTCCATTCTTTTTCTCATATTTTCTTTTTGTTTTAATAATTTTAGTATTTGATCATCTAATAAAGTTATTCCGTTCTCAAGTAATTTATTAGTAGAATTCAAGTCTCTATTTTCTAAATACTCCTTAATCATCTTAAAAGAGAAGCCTAAACTTTTTAATTCTTTTATTAAATTCAGTCTCCAAATATCAGAAACACTGTAAAGCCTATACCCATTGTCATCTCTAGTAGGTTTAATTATGCCTAACTTCTCATAATACATAAGCGAATCTCTACTCATGTCATACATTTCAGATATTTCTCCAATTTTGTAATAATCTTTCATTTTCGCTCCTTTTTTAATACATACTGAAATATATTATTCCACAAAGAAAAAATTTTTTCAATAAATTTAAAAATATTTACTGATTTTTATTGACCTTGGTATAGTACCAAGGCTTAAGATATAGATATAAGGAGTGATAAAATGTCAAAAAGTTTATTCAAACAATTTCTAAGGTATTTAGGACCTTCTGTTGTTGCCATGTGGGTTTTCTCACTATATACAATAGTTGATGGGATATTTGTTAGTAAAGGTGTTGGAGAATTAGCTCTAGCTTCAGTAAATATTTCTATGCCTTTTATTAATTTTGTATTTGCTATATCTGTATTATTTTCCACAGGTGCATCTACAGTTATAGCCATGTATCTTGGAAAAAAAGATTTAGAAAATGCAAATGAAGCTTTTTCACTTAATTTATTTACTATTACAATTCTTGCAATCATAATTACTGTTACATCGATCTTAGGACTTGATTATCTTGCTAAAGTCTTGGGTGCAACTCCAGATACTATAGGTTATGTTAAAGATTACTTATTTATAGTATCATTATTTAACATATTCTTTATCGTTTCTTATTCTTTAGAAGTAATAGTAAAAGCTGATGGTTTCCCGTTCTTAGCAACTATTGGTGTAGTAATTTCAGCTATAACAAATATAGTTCTAGATTATATTTTTGTTATAAAACTTGGATATGGTATAAAAGGTGCGGCAGTTGCCACTGGTATAGCTCAAGTACTTTCAACTGTATTTTTCTTAAGCCATTTTTTAAGAAAGAAATCTACTTTAAGATTTGTTAAATTCAAGTTCAGTTTTAATACAATCAAAAGAATAATTTCTTTAGGATTCCCTGATTGTACTTCAGAATTAAGTGTGGGAATAGTTACAATTTTATTTAATCAAACATTACTACGATTAATAGGTCAAGATGCATTAATATCTTATAGTGTAATTTGTTATGTCAATACTCTTATATTAATGACAATGATTGGAATAACTCAAGGTGCTCAACCTTTAATTAGTTTCTACTTTGGTGCAGGAGAAATTGACAAAGTAAATCATTTATTAAAAATGGGACTTAAAACTGTATTAATAACTTCAGTTGTAGTATTTATATCATCAATTTTATTTGCTGGTAATATTACTGGATTATTTATAAATCCACAAGAAACTCAGCTATTTAATAATACTATTTCTGTGTTTAAATTATATTCAATTTCTTTCTTATTCGTAGGATTTAACTTGATTATTTCTGGATTCTTTGTTTCTATAGAACAACCATTATATTCTTCTATAATTTCTCTTGGAAGAAGTTTAGTATTAGTCACAATAAGTTTATTTTTATTAACTAAGCTATTTGGTGGTGATGCTATTTGGATTACTACAGCAGTATCTGAATTTGTTTGTTTAGTTATTTCTTTATCATTATTGTTTACGTTTTTTAAAAAGAAAAAATTAAACTCTAAAAATGAATCCTCGTCTAAAATTATGAAAGATTCTATAATTTTATAAATCCTATACTCCAATATAGATAAAAAGGCATGTTATTAATTTTAATAACATGCCTTTTTATCTATTCTTTTACGTCAATAGCTGAAACTGGACATTCATCCCTAGATCTAATTGCACTATTTTTTTCGTCTAATGGTACATCTGCTGATATAGCAACTGCTTTTCCATCACTATCCATAGAGAAAACTTCCGGACATATTCCTACACAAGTTTCACATGCTATACAAGTATCTTTATTTACATAAGCTCTCATTGTATTTCCTTTCTTTGTAGCTCGTCATAAAAATAATTAGTCATCAATATCGATTGCGTCTACTGGACAACTATCACAAGCTTGTTTTGCATTTCCAAGTACATCTTCTGGTATATCTCCATTTATTGCGTGAGCTATCCCATCATCAGTCATATGAAAAACCTCAGGACATACTTCTGGGCATGTTCCACATCCTATACATAAATCATCATCAACGTAAGCTTTCATAATTATACCTCCATATTTTTCTATAATATGGTTTTATAATTCCCAATTTAATTTAATATATTACATATTTACAATTATTTCTTAACAGTAGCTTTTATAAAACTTTTGATTATTGGGTTTGCTCTATTAGGTCTACTTTTAAATTCTGGATGATATTGTACTCCTACGAAGAAATCATTATTAGGCACTTCAACGCCTTCTACTAGATTTTCATCTGGCGAAGTTCCTCCTATAACCATTCCTGAATTTATAAAATCTTTTCTGTATTTATTATTAAATTCATATCTATGACGATGTCTTTCACTTATGTTTAACTTACCATAAGATCTTTCCATCATAGTGCCCTCTTTAATTTTACAAGGGTAGGTACCTAGCCTCATTGTCCCTCCCAAAGGAATATTACCATATTGATCTATCATTAAATCTATAACTGGATATTTGGAGAATTTATCAAATTCTGTTGAAGTAGCATTATTAAACCCTAAAACATTCCTTGCAAATTCAATAACGGCAATTTGCATCCCAAGACATATTCCTAGGTAAGGTACATTATTAACTCTAGCATAGTTAGCCGCGCATATCATACCTTCAACCCCTCTATCTCCAAAACCTCCTGGTACTAAAATTCCATCACAGCATTTTAAAATTTCCTTTGCACTAGTATAAGTAACACTTTCAGCATCGATCCATTTTACATTTATATTAGCGCCATTTTCATAACCTGCATGAGATAATGCCTCCACTACTGATAAATAGGCATCATGTAACTTAATATATTTTCCTACAAGGGCAATAGTTACTGTTTTATTTATATTTTTTACTCTTTCAAGCATTTCTTTCCATTCACTCAAGTCACATTTATCATATTTAATATCCAGTTCCCTGCATACAATTTCACAAAATCCTTGTTCCTCTAACATTATCGGAACTTCATATAGTATATCTATGGTTTTATTTTCAATTACACAATCTTTTTTTACATTGCAAAATAGTGAGATTTTTTGTTTGATAGACTCATCAATAGGTTGTTCAGAGCGTGTTACTATTATATTAGGCATGATTCCAAGAGATTGAAGCTGCTTTACAGAGTGTTGAGTTGGTTTGGATTTGTGCTCCCCTGAGCTTTTAATATAAGGGACTAATGTTACGTGTATAAAGAGACAATTATTTCTTCCTACTTCTAGAGACACTTGTCTTATGGCTTCCATAAAGGGTTGACTTTCTATATCTCCTACAGTTCCACCTATTTCAGTAATTACCACATCTGCATTACTTTTTTGTCCCACGCTGTAGATAAAGTTTTTAATTTCGTTTGTTATATGAGGTATAACTTGGACAGTTTCGCCTAAGTAATCTCCTTTTCTTTCTTTATTTAGCACGTTCCAATATACTTTTCCTGTTGTTAAGTTAGAATACTTGTTTAAATTTTCATCAATAAATCTTTCGTAGTGACCTAAATCTAAGTCAGTTTCAGCACCATCCTCTGTTACAAAGACTTCTCCGTGTTGATAGGGACTCATAGTTCCTGGATCCACATTTATATATGGATCTAATTTTTGTGCTATAACCTTAAGTCCTCTTGCTTTAAGTAATCTTCCTAAAGAGGCAGCAGTTATCCCTTTTCCAAGACCTGATACTACTCCTCCTGTTACAAATATAAATTTAGTCATGTTATTATTCCCCCTCTACATATGTTTTAGTATTCATAAATTTTTAAAATATTTTTAGCAACTTCCACCTTTGTGATTCTTAAATCCATTGCTTGCTTTTCAATATATTTATGAGATTCTTCTTCACTCATTTTCAAATATTGAATCAAAGTCAATTTAGCCCTATCAATTAACCTTATATCATTTATTTTTTCCTTTAATTTTTCATTTTCATTTACAATAGGATTAAATTTCCTTCTACAAGTAATATAAGAATTAATTATATTAATGAGCATAAGCTTATTCAATGGTTTTTCAATTATGTAAATTCCTTTACTCTCTAAGTTATATATATTCTCTTGAGATGAATTATTTTTAACTATCAATATTATAGAAGTATTCGTGTTATCATTTATAAATAATGATAAATTTTCACCATAATCATCTCTCAAAGGCGAATTAATTATTATTAAATCAAAATTTATTTCTCTTATAATTTCTCTACATTTAAAACTATTTTCTACAGCTAAAACTTCATAGACTCCACTTTCCTTTACAATATTAGAAAGTAGCTCTTTACTTTTATTTGAGCTAGATACAATTAGAATTTTTTCCATAAGAATCACCCTTTAAATTTTAAATTAACCTATTTGAATTTTATTTAATATATTACAATAAAATGCAAGTTTATTATGATTAATTTCATTTTTTAAAAAATAAAAAAAGAGTCACCCATAAAAGAATGAAAGTACCCCCTGCTTCACATTCTTTTATAAATACTCTTACTTTCACATAAACTTAAAGCTATTTTTTATATTCATTTATGAATCATCATTTTATTTAGTAAAATTTTACATCTTATTAGAATGTCTGTCAAATCTTTTTTATTTTTCATAAATGCAATTTAATAATAAAAGTGCTTCTAAAAAATAATTCATTTTTCAAAATTCCAGTTGACATTTATGATAAAAGTTCATACAATAAATTCTATAATTATTAAACAGCAAAGGCGCTGTAGGTATTTTTACCTACTGCGCCTTTCTTTATTTTGAAATAGTTTTATGTCTTTATTCAATATTCTGATAATAAAAAAGGGGGAAATATTATGGAAAGACTATCTAAAACATTTGGGTGTTTAGTCTTCAATGACAATGTGATGAAAGAAAGATTGCCAAAGGATATATATTCAGTTTTAAAAAATACTATACATCAAGGTAAACCACTTGATATTAAAATTGCAAATGTAGTTGCAAATACTATGAAGGACTGGGCTATAGAAAATGGTGCCACTCATTTTACTCATTGGTTCCAACCAATGACAGGAATTACAGCTGAAAAGCATGATAGCTTTATCTCTCCAACTAGCGATGGAAATGTCATCATGGAATTTTCAGGTAAAGAATTAATTAAAGGAGAGCCTGATGGATCATCTTTCCCATCTGGTGGACTTCGAAGTACTTTTGAAGCAAGGGGATACACAGTGTGGGACCCAACATCTTATGCTTTTATAAGAGATACTACTTTATGTATACCAACTGCTTTTTGTTCTTATTCAGGTCAATCTCTAGACAAAAAAACACCTTTACTAAAATCCATGGAGGCCATTGATAAAACTGCAGTAAGATTATTAAATCTTATAGGTTATGATGATGTAACAAGAGTTATAACTACTGTTGGTCCAGAACAAGAATACTTCTTAATCGATAAAAGTCTTTATAAAAAAAGAATGGATTTAAAATTCTGTCAAAGAACCTTATTCGGAGCAAAACCTCCAAAAGGTCAAGAAATGGAAGATCATTACTTTGGTTCCATAAAACCTAGAGTTGCTGAATTTATGAAGGAACTAGATATGGAGCTTTGGAAACTTGGTGTTTTATCAAAAACTAAACATAATGAAGTTGCTCCATCTCAACATGAATTAGCTCCTATTTTCACACTAACTAATGTAGCTACAGATCACAACCAAATTACAATGGATTTAATGAAAAGAATTGCAGATAAGCATGGTCTTGTTTGCTTATTACATGAAAAACCTTTTGCAGGTGTAAACGGAAGTGGTAAACATAACAACTGGTCTCTGTCTACTAATAAAGGTAAAAATCTATTGGAGCCTGGTAAAAAACCATACGAGAATAAAACTTTCTTATTATTCTTATCTGCAATTATTAAAGCAGTTGATGAATACCAAGATTTACTTCGATTATCAGTAGCAAGTGCAGGAAATGATCATAGATTAGGTGGCAATGAAGCGCCTCCAGCTATAATCTCCATGTTCATAGGTTCTGATTTAAAGAAAATATTGAAATGTATTGAAAGTGATTTGCCTTATAGTGAAGATGTTTTAAGTAGAATGGATATAGATGTAGATGTTCTTCCATCTTTTATGAAAGATACAACAGATAGGAACCGTACTTCGCCTTTCGCTTTCACTGGTAATAAGTTTGAATTTAGAATGCTTGGTTCTACTTGTAATATTGCATGCCCTAATACTATTTTAAATACTATTGTTGCAAATAGTCTGTGTGAATATGCAGATATATTAGAAAAAAGCACTAATATAGATAATACTATTTTTAAAATAATTAAAGATACTATGAAAAAACATTCAAGAATAATATTTAATGGAAATAACTATGCAGAAGAATGGGTTATAGAAGCTGAAAGAAGAGGTCTTTCTAATTTTAAAACTGCCGTTGATGTTCTTCCTCATTATGTAGATGATAAAAACATTAAATTATTCGAAAAATTTAACGTTTATACAAAAGAAGAACTTCAATCAAGATGCGATATATTACTAGAAGAATATTCTAAAACTTTAAATATTGAAGCTTTAACAATGATAGATATGGCTAAAAAAGACATAATTCCATCAGTTTGTGCTTATTCTAAATCTTTAACTGATACTGCTTTAAATAAGAAATCCTTAAGCTCTGATATTGATTGTAGCTTAGAAATTTCTTTAGTAAAAAAACTTTCTTCTTTAAATGCTTGTTTAGATATTAAAATCGAAAAACTAGACACATCATTATTAGAAAGTAAAAATTACTCCGCCCCTAAAGAAAATGCCGAATTTTATAGAGACAATATTAAAGTACAAATGCAAGAACTTCGTACTATTGCAGACGAGTTAGAGACAATAGTTGGCAAGCAATTTTGGCCTTTCCCTACTTATGCAGACTTATTATTTAGTATATAATTAAAGTATTTTGCACAAAGACGTGTATACAAACCTTAAAATAGGTTTGGCTGCACACCTTATTTTTTATCAAATTTCAACAATATCTGTTTGTTAACATTCAGCTTACCCGATAAGTATAAGCAATTTTTTATAAAGACATAGCTCAAGTTTTAATCTCATAAAAAAGTCTCATTATAAATACTTCTAGTGAGACTTCCTTCTTTATATTTCAAACTCAATAACTTCTTCTGGTATTTTTACATATTTTGAAAATAATTCAATTTCTATAGTTGAATCAAAATCCTTAGGAACAGATTTTAATTCATCCGTATATTTAACATGTCCATTCACTCCTATTTCAGAGTTGAAATTCATAAACATTGCCATACTTTCTGAATACTTTGGAAAACTTTCCAAGTAGTCTTTACATAAAAACTTAAGTTGTACGTCATTTTCACTTTCATAGGAAATTGTTATTAAATCATTTCCTTCAGGACATTGGCTTCTTGTACATGAAATATATTGTTCTTTATATTCCTGTTTCGTATCTTCATCAAGACCATCTACCATATTATCTAATTCTTCATAAATTTCTTTCCAAATATCATATTTTTTTACTTCATCTAAATAAAAGAATTCCTCTTCATTATAATAAATTTTATTGTTTTTTTCTTTTTCCCCAATACTTATAGTAAAAGGGTATTCTATTAACTCTTCTTTAAGTTGTTCATCGACTGTAAGACTAATAGATATATTTTCTTTTTTATTTATTATTGGAAATTTTTCTTCTTCATTTTGATCAAACTTACCAAAATATATATTCCTTAAATCTACATCATCATATTCGTCAGATATTAGTCCCATTTCTATATAACGTTTTATGGCTAATCTATCTTCTGTATTATGATATTCCAATGATCCTATACAACCCCCTTGAAAACTTAATATATTCCCTTGCATATTCATTTCCTTAATAAATATATTTAAACTTCCATCATTATTAATAATACTTTCTTTTAGTTCTTCTCTATTTGTAATTTGCCTTTTTTCCTCCTCAAAGTCATCAGTCTTTTTTTCTTCAAAAACTCTATCACTTTTATATAAAACATAAAGCTTATTACATTCCTCTTCTTCCACAAAACTTAATAAAAGTACCTCCTT
>NZ_JWHR01000038.1 GCF_000808015.1 Terrisporobacter othiniensis
GTCGATAATTATCATATTATATAAAAATTCATATAAAAATATGAAGTATAATAAATAAAAAGTGACAAAATAGTTTAAATGAAGAAATAAATTAATTGTGTGTATATATATACAATGTTAATAAATTGATTATTTATTAATATAAAAAAGATAGATGTAATAAAAAATTACTTCTATCTTTTAAGATTTCTAAATTAAACTATTAAAATTATGCTTGGTTTATAGAACCGAATAATTCCATTTTTTCTTTAACGCATGCTTTTATAGCATCAACGCCTGGAGCTAATAATTTACGAGGGTCAAATCCTTTACCTTGTAAATCTTTTCCTTCTTCTATGTATTTACGAGTAGCTTCAGCAAATACTAATTGGCATTCAGTATTAACATTGATTTTAGCAACACCTAAAGATATAGCTTCTTTTATCATATCTTCTGGTATACCAGTTCCTCCATGTAATACTAATGGCATATCTCCTGTAGCATCGTTTATTTTTCCTAATGCTTCGAAGTTTAATCCAGCCCAGTTAGAAGGATATTGACCATGTATATTACCTATACCAGCAGCTAAGAAGTCTATTCCTAAGTCAGATATAGCTTTACATTCTTGAGGGTCAGCTATTTCACCAGCACCTACAACACCGTCTTCTTCTCCACCTATTGAACCAACTTCAGCTTCTATAGATATACCTTTTGAGTGAGCTAACTCAACTAATTCTTTAGTTTTAGCAACATTCTCATCAAATGGATAATGAGATCCATCAAACATTACTGAAGAGAATCCAGCTTCTATAGTTTTTAATACTCCTTCATAAGAACCGTGATCTAAATGAAGAGCAACTGGAACAGTTATATTTAATCCTTTTATTAATCCATTTACCATTCCTACTACTGTATCATATCCACCCATGTATTTTCCAGCACCTTCAGATACTCCAAGTATAACAGGTGAATTGTTTTCTTGAGCAGTCAATAATATTGCTTTTGTCCATTCTAAGTTATTTATATTGAATTGACCTACTGCGTATTTTCCTTCTCTTGCTTTAATTAGCATTTCTCTTGCAGAAACTAACATATTTAAACCTCCAAATTTTAATTAAGTTTAAAATTTATAAAACCTACCCATCATTTATATTATATAACTAAAATAAAAAAGAGTATAGGGTAAATTATAATAAGCAAAAACTTAAATTATAATATATAATAGTGATTATGTTATTTTATATGAAAATAAATTATTTAAATAAAAATGCTTCTTAAGGAGGTAAATATAATGGCAAAAAAATTAAGAGTAGATAAAGTTCTGTCTAATTTAGGATATGGAAGTAGAGCAGAATTGAAAATGTACTGTAAAAAAGGATTAGTTAAGGTAAATGATAAAGTGATATCCAATCCTGGGACGCAAGTTGATACAGATATTGATAAAATAGAATTTAATAATGAAGTAGTACGATATAGAGAATTTGTTTATATAATGATGAATAAACCAGATGGATATTTATCAGCAACTTTTGATAAAAGAGATCCAATAGTTTTAGATCTAATAGATCCATCCTACTTAACATTTGAACCATTTCCAGTTGGAAGGTTAGATAAGGATACAGAAGGTCTTTTAGTTTTAACTAATGACGGTCAACTGGCTCATAGAGTATTGTCACCTAAGAAACATGTTCCTAAAACATATTATGCAAAAATAGAGGGAATAGTAACACAAGAAGATGTGAAAGCATTTGAAAAAGGTGTTACTTTAGATGATGGATATGAAACTATGCCTTCTCAACTTAAAATTATAGAAAGTGGGGACGTATCAGAAATAGAACTTACTATACATGAAGGAAAATTCCACCAAGTAAAAAGAATGTTTGAGAGTGTGGGCAAAAAAGTAGTATACTTGAAAAGACTGTCTATGGGTAAATTAATTCTAGATGAAACATTAAGTCTAGGTGAATATAGAGAATTAACTGATAAAGAAGTTAAATTAATAGAAGAAAGATAAGATAGTGGAGGAAATTATAGTGAAAAGAAAAGATGTAATTGAATTTGAAGTAGGCTCTATGGAGTTTGGAGGAGAGTCTTCAACTTTAATAGGAAAAAGAAAAATAAAAATGAAGGGCGGAATTACAGGTCAAAAAGTAAAAGCTATTGTTAAAAAAGCAAGAAGTGAAAAGGCTGAAGTAAAACTACTTGAAGTATTAGAAAATTCACCACTAGAAACTTCTCCAGTATGTAAGCACTTTGGACAATGTGGAGGATGTTCTATATTATCTGTTCCTTATGAAAAACAATTAGAAATAAAATCAGAACAAGTTTTAAAATTATTTGAAGAGCAAGGAATAGAAGGATTTGAATTTTTAGGAATAGAAGGAAGTCCAGTAGAAAGATTATATAGAAATAAAATGGAGTATACTTTTGGAGATGAAGTAAAAGGTGGACCTCTTACTTTAGGAATGCATAAAAAAGGAAGACATCTAGATATCATAACTGTTGATGATTGTAGATTAGTAGATGAAGACTTTATAAAAGTATTAAGTTCTACAGTTGAGTATTTTGTAGGAAAAAATCTTCCTTATTATAGAATAAATTCTCATCAAGGTTATTTGAGAAATTTAGTTGTTAGAAAAGGTGTAAATACTAATGAATTAATGGTTAATATAGTAACAACTACTCAAGAAGATTTTGATATGAGTGAGTATAAAGATATGATATTAAACCTTGGAACAAAAGCAGAAGTGGTAAGTATATTACACACTATAAATGATGGACTTGCTGATGCAGTTAATTGTGATGAGTTAAGAATTTTACATGGAAGAGACTATATAGAAGAAGTAGTTTTAGGACTTAGATTTAAAATATCTCCATTCTCATTCTTCCAAACAAACACTAAAGGTGCTGAAAAATTATACAACATAGCTAGAGAATTTGTGGGAGATCATGAAGGAAAAGTATTATTTGACTTATACAGTGGAACGGGAACTATAGGACAAGTTATGGCAAGTGCTGCGAAACAAGTTTATGGTATAGAAATAATAGAAGAAGCTGTTGTAGCTGCAAATGAAAATACTAAATTAAATGGGCTTGATAACTGTGAATTTATAGCAGGAGACGTGGCTAAAGTAGTTAAGAACCTATCTGAAAAGCCAGACTTAATAATAGTTGACCCACCAAGACCAGGCGTTCATAAAGATGCAATAAGAGATATAAGTGGATTTGGTGCTAATGAAATAGTTTATATTTCATGTAATCCTAAGACTTTAGTTTTAGATATAAAAGGATTTGAAGCTTATGGATATAAAGTGGAAAAAGTTAAATGTATGGATATGTTCCCAAATACACCACATTGCGAAACTATAGTAAAATTAAATAAATAATTGTATTTATCAATTAAAGTCTAATTATCTCTAATAAACTTTAATTATAATCTGTTAAAATATGATTAAATTTAAGGAATAGAACTGATAAAATGGAAGACAAAATAAATATAATTAGAAGTAATGTAAGTACAGGGATTAATCAATATATTGATTAATCCCTGTACTTACATTTTAATCAAATTTTAGGGTAATTGTAATGAAGGTTTGGTTATTTTAAGACTTAGAAATCGACACTTTTTATTAATTAAACTCTAATTTAACTTTAGAAAGTTGGATATTTTACTATAGCTCATGATAATAAAATTAAAATATGATTTAGTGCTTATACTAGAAACATAATAATTGTAAAGTTTTGTAGAATGTCTTGATACAGTGAGGTATAATCACAAGCGACAAATATGATATAATGTGAAAAAAGAGTAGGAATAAAGTAGAAGTCTATAACCACAAATAAAAGAAGATTTGGAGAGGAGTGTCGAATGAAATGTTTATATTTCCATGGTATACGTTAAACGATCAAATTAAAATTACATCAAATGCCAGTAGGGAAGAAAGGTTACAGATGAAAAGAACAGACCGTATGAGATATATGAACGTGCCGTTTGCTATTAATATTATGTCAGGTAACCAATATGAAGAAAAACAAAACATTTCTTTTGGAGGAATAAGTGAAGGAGAACGATTTACTGCTAGGCAAAAAACACAATGTAAAGAACAGGTGGATGGAAAAATGATTTTTCCAAGTGAATGGGGAATTCAAATGCATCAACATGATTATTTTGAATTAATGTATGTGCTAGAGGGAAGTGTGGAACAAAAAATTGAAAATAGCACTTACATATATAAAAAAGGACAGGCTTGTTTTATCAATCGTAATACAAAGCATTGTGAAATATCAGGAAAGGATTTTTCTGTAGTTTATTTATGCTTGTCAAAAGAATATGTTAGAAGGTTAATAGAGATGACAAGTAATTCTTCAGGTATGATTTACCGATTTCTGAACTCTAACTTGCAAGAAAAAGCTACTTATAAGAAAGATTATTTGTTTTTAAATGCGTTTCAAAATGAAGAGGTTATTAAGTGTACATGTTATTTATTTGAAAAAATGACAAAAGAATTAGAGGAGAAGAATCCAGGGTACTTATTTATTTTTCACGGTTTAGTAGAAAGGGTCTTTAATATTTTACAAGATAAAAATAAGTATCAGCTTTTATATGTTTCCTTAGATTCTACTGTAGAAGAAATACTTTTCACACGGATTAAAGATTTTATTGAAGAAAACCCAGGAAAGTGTTCCAGACAGGAGATTTCTACAAAATTAAATTATAGTGGGGATTACTTGAATCGAATCGTAAAAAAATATACGGGGCTTAATATTACACAGTATTGTCAAAAGGTTGCACTAAATGAAACAAAAAGGCTATTGCGCGAGGGTAATATGAGTATTTCAGCTATTATTGATAAGGTTGGTTTTAAAAATCATAGTTATTTTTATGAACTTTTTAAAAAAGAATTTGGTGTGCTACCAAGTGAATATAGAAAAATGCATAGATAAACAGGTCTGAATATGATATAAGAATATATAATATGTCGTGTTTACAACAGTATTTTTCTCACAATATGTGTAGTAAGATTAATATTAGAAATTGATTGTACTATACAAGGGGGGAAGACATGCAAATAATAGGAAAAAATGTAAATATGTCTCAAGTGTATGAAGGAGAAGTAAAAGGTCGTGAGATGTTTGGTCATGCCATTGCAGGTTTTGGACAAAATCTTATTTTTGGATTATGGAGTAGCTATATGCTTGTCTTTTATACAGATATTTTCGGTATTTCAGCAGGAGCAGCAGGCATTATTATGTTACTGACAAGAGTATGGGATGGATTTAATGACCCTATGATGGGATCTATTGCTGACCACACTAGAACCAAATGGGGAAGATATAGACCATGGCTTTTATTCATGTCACCGATTATTGTAATTTTTTTAGTACTAAATTTTAGTTCACCAGACTTATCACCTGTAGCTAAGATCGTATACGCAAGCATTACTTATGTTATGATGAGTATGGCATTTACAGCAGTAGATGTTCCATATTGGACTATGCCAGCTGCAATGTCTGCAGATGTACAGAAACGCTCTAGAATTATTAGTTTTTCTCGTATGTCAACAACAGTAGCAACAACAGTTCTTGGTGTTATCGCAGTACCTTTGATTAATGCATTTGGTCAAGGAGATATGAAAAAAGGTTATATGATGACTGCACTAGCAATTGGTCTTGTTGGAGCAAGCTTTTATCTGATTGGATTTGCGAATATTAGGGAACATGTACAGCCAATAGCAAATCAGAAAATTGGTTTTAAGAGTTCTGTAAGGGCAATTGTTCGAAATAAACCACTATTATTATTACTTGCTTGTGGTTTACTTGGAAATACTGGGACAATGTTAAAACAGGGTATGGTAATCTACTATGTACAGTACTGTGTTGGTGATTTTAATTTAATACCAATTTTTAGTGTATTATTTTTACCAGGTATGATTTTAGGTCTTGCAATTGCACCAATATTTACGAAAAGATTTGATTCGAAAACTGTATTTATTGGTTCTAGAATTTTTGGAATTGTAGTAGACGTTATCTTCTTCTTTGCAGGATTTAGTAATATTCCACTTACAATGTTCTTGTATGCATTAACAAGTATTCCACTTGGAATTTCATCAGTAGTTTCTGCAACTATGCTTACAAATACAATTGAGTATGCTGAGTGGAAATTTGGAAATCGTCAGGAAGGTTTAATCAGCTCCACACAAACTTTAACAGCAAAAATTGGAATGGCATTAAGTGTTGGTGTTACAGGACTTGTTTTACAAATTGCAAACTATGTACCAAATCAGGTGCAGACACACGAAACACAGATGATGATTCATGGAGCATTTACTTTATTCTGTGCGGTAGTAGGTTTACTTGGAATTATTCCAATGCTATTTAATAAATTTACAGATAAAAGACATGCAGAAATTGTGAAAGAGTTAGAAGAACGTAGAAAACAAGCAAGACAGTAAAAAGGAGTGACTATATGAGAAATAAACAAAACTTTGATAGGGATTGGACATATATAATTGATGAAGTAGGTCCACTGGCAAAAACATATGCTAAAAGTGGAATAATTGCTGGTATTACAAATGCGGTAGATGGTGAATTGTTTGAACCATTTGCAGGAGCTGGCAACATGATAAGAGCTTTGCAAGATATTCTACCTGCAGGTGACGATGCAAAGGAAAATGTCGATGCTGCTAATATGTTAATGGGAAATCTTCCTGAAAAGGCTAAATCGGCAAAGGATTGGAAAAAGGTAAACTTACCACATGACTTCCGTGTAGAGATTGGTGTATCAGATGATGCGACAAACTGGGCACAAGGATATATTCCTGATGGTATTGCATATTATAGAAAAGCATTTAAAGTATCGAAAAGTTTACTAGGAAAACGTATAGTATTAGAATTTGATGGTGTAATGCGTAATGCATCTTTCTGGTATAATGGTTGTTTTATTGGAGATCATTATTCAGGATATACTGGATTTCAATTTGATGTAACAGAACTTACTAAGTATGGTGATGAAGAAGGGGATAACGTTATCTTGGTTCGTTGTGATACTACAAATGGAAGTGAAGGATGGTGGTATGAAGGCGGTGGTATTTATCGTCATACATGGCTGACAACTTATGAAAATATTCATGTGGATCGTTGGGGTGTATTTGTAAAGCCAATAGTAGAGGGTAAAAATGCAAATCTTGAAATAGAAACTACTGTTTGTAATGAAACTTTTGAAGAAGCTAAATATACAGTACGTACCGTGATTACTGATCCAACAGGAAAAGAAGTTGGAATTGTAGAAACAGAAGGAAATCTTCCAATCTACGGGAAAGAGACATTAAAGAGTTATTTGAATCTAAAGGATGTTTTCTTATGGGATTGTAGTAATCCATGTCTTTATACAGCTACTACTGAAATTTTTGTATCAGGGGAGTTAGTTGATAATTATAACACTACATTTGGTATCCGAAGCATTGCCTACACAGAACAAGGCCTTTTATTAAATGGTGTACAGACACCTTTATACGGAACTTGTTTCCATCAGGATTTTGTAGGAGTAGGTGCTGCTATTCCAGATGCAATTCAGAACTATAAGATTCAAAAAATTAAAGAAATTGGTTTTAATGCATTTCGTTCTTCGCATAATCCAGCAACCTTAGAATTATTGGATGCTTGTGATCGCTTAGGTGTTTTAGTAATTAATGAAAATCGTATTATCGAAACAACAAAGCATAGAATGGAAGATTTAGAAGAATTGATTAAAAGTTCAAGAAATCATCCATCTGTTTTTGCATGGAGTATGTCAAATGAAGAAATTTTTGCAGGAAGCTATCAGGCATTACGAATTTTGGATAAAATGTTACCATTTGCAAAAAATTTAGATGATAGTAGGTTATTCTTATCTGCAGAAGCTTTTCTTTCTGGGGAAATGGCAGCAAAATATGGATTAGAACTTTATGATGTGTTTGGAATGAATTATGCAGAATCGGCGTTAAATGATAATCAGATAAAGAAATTATCTTCTGAATATCCAGGTATGAAGTTCCTTAGTACAGAAAGTGCGTCTTGGTATACAACTAGGGGTATTTATGAAGATAATAAGGAACGTGGACATTGTTCTAGCTATGGAACTCGCTATGTTATGATGGGTGGAGAAGGCGGCCCAAATGCAGGAGGAACTGCAAAACCATGGAGAACTTGGAATTTCTATGAGGAAAATCCAAAGACGGGAGGGTTCTTTATATGGACAGGTTTTGACTATCGTGGAGAGCCAACACCATTAAAAGATTATCAGGTATGCTCAAATTTTGGAATCATGGATACTTGTGGTTTCCCAAAAGATGACTGTTTCTACTATCAGGCACGAATGAAAGAAACACCAATACTTCACATTATGCCACACTGGACATGGGATAAAGAAGGAGATATAAAAGTAATTCGCTTATATACAAATTGTGATGAGGCAGAACTGTTCTTAAACGGTAAATCATTGGGAAGAAAACCATTAGAAGAAGATTGGATTCAGTTTGACGTTGAATACCATCCGGGTGAATTATTGGCAGTTGGGTATCGAGGAGGAGAAATAGTAGCTCGTGATATACAAAGGACTGCTGGAAAACCTGTAGCAATTCATATGACAGCAGATCGTAATGTAATTCACGGCGATGGTATGGATGTTGCCTGTGTAACTGTATCTATAGTAGATGAGCATGGAATTATTGTTCCAAATGCAGAAAATAATGTAACATTTGATGTATCTGGGGCAGGTTATTTATTGGGACTTGGAAATGGTGATCCAGGATGTAGAGAGAATGATAAGGCATCAAGTAGACATGCTTTTTCAGGTTTGATTCTTGCCCTCGTTCAATCTGAGGAACAAACAGGAAAAATCAAGGTTCGTGCAACTTCACCAGAGTTGGAAGCTTGTGAACTTGTATTAACAGCACAATAAAAGATATAAAAAGTGCAAACATAGCGTGTCATGTTTGCATTTTTTATGTTAAATTTAGAATAGGTTTAACATATTTTATATAAATTGAAGATTAATTTAATATTATACTTTGTAATATAATAATTATGAGAATGAAAACTTTAAGATTAGTAGGAAGATTTAGGGTATTTGTATTAAGAATGCTAAATTTGCATATATGAATCTAAAACTTTATATTATGTTTTGTGAAATATAGAAAAATAAAATTATATATCTCTATAAAATTTAATAGTAACATGATAATGAAAACCTTTTATTTTAATGTTATACTAGAGAAAACTGCTAAATTTTTAACAGTATTACTTAGGAACTAATTCTTGTTTCTAATGACAAATAGGGGGGGAATTAAACATGAAAATAACTGAAGGATACATGCCTTTTGAAGGTTTCAAAACTTATTATCGTGTAGTAGGTGAAGCAACAGAAGGTAAAAAACCATTAGTACTACTTCATGGAGGGCCAGGCTCTACACACAACTACTTTGAAGTATTAGACAAAATAGCTGAAAGTGGTAGACAAGTAATAATGTATGATCAAATAGGTTGTGGTAATTCATTTGTGGAAGGTCATCCTGAATTATTCAATGCTGATACTTGGATAAAAGAACTTATTGCATTAAGAGAACATTTAGGGCTTGATGAAATTCATTTATTAGGACAATCTTGGGGAGGAATGCAGGCTATTTGGTATGCACTTGAGTACAAACCAAAAGGAATTAAGTCATATATTCTTTCATCTACTCTTTCTTCTGCAAGCCTTTGGGAAACAGAGCAAAAAAGAAGAATATCATATATGGATGAAGCTGATCAAAAAGCTTTACTTGATGCAGTAAATACAGGAGATTATTCTAGTAAAGAATATAGTGATGCTTTAGATAAATTTATGAAAATGTATTGTGCAGGCGAGGTAACTGAAAATGATCCAGAATGCTTAAGAAGACCTAAGAAATCAGGAGCTGAAGCGTATGTTGTAGGATGGGGACATAATGAGTTTTCTCCATCAGGAACACTAGCTGGATATGAATTCACGGATAGATTACATGAAATAGAGGAACCTTGCTTAATAACCAATGGAGCAATTGATTTGTGTTCACCATATATTGCAAAAACTATGTATGATAGAATTCCTAATAGCAAATGGGAATTATTCCAATACTCAAGACATATGCCTTTTGTAGAAGAAAATGAAAGATATATGAAAGTTTTAAATGAATGGTTAGAAGCTAATGATTAATAAGTAATAATAAAACTTAATATGGAAGATATTAAGTTTAACTATTAAAAAATAGATAATTACAAAAAGAGAGATTAAATAATATTTATTTACTCTCTCTTTTTATTTTAGGGTAAGGTGAAAAGCTCCTAGGATTCTCATATGTTGATAAACAAATAAAAATATGTTAGAATATGGAATAAAATGGTTAATTTTAATTATTATGAAATGAGATAGATATAATGAAAGATAAGTTAGTAAATTTTACAAAAACAATGATTTTTTCTCATTTATTTAATCAAAAATTAAATAATAAGGTTTGGGTTTTTTCTTCTACAAATAACGAAGAATTTAATTATAACTCTAAATATCTTTTTATATATGTACTAGAAAATGAAAAGGATATAACACCATACTATGTGATAAATGATGATAATGAACGAGAGAGATTAAAAAGAAAGTATGGAGAATCATTTTTCATTGAAACAAAAACATTAGAAGGAATTAAGACAGTATTATCAGCAGGCGTTTGGTTCACATCAGCAGGACTTCCTTTATATGGAACTAAATTTAACAACAATAGGCAAATCATAAATTTATGGCATGGAGTTCCCTTAAAAAAAATTGCATTATTAGAAAACAATTATAGTAAATTAAAAAAAATATATTTTAAAACAATATTCTCAAAGAATTACTCATATATACTAACAACTTCAAAAAATTTAATTAATATTATGAAGGATAGTTTTGGTGTGGATGAAAGAAAAGTAAAAGTATGGGGTCAACCTAGAAACGATGTAATATTTAAGAATGTAAATAAAGATATTTTAGAATCATTAAGTTTATATAATGATAAATATAATAAATTAATATTATATGCTCCTACATATAGAGATAATGAAGAAACTTGTTTATTTCCTTTTGAGGACTTTGATAAAAATAAGTTAGAAGAATTCTTAGAAACCAATAATATTTTAATTTATATACATACACATATGAATGAAAGTAGCAATATATCAAAATATCTAGGTAAAAGAATAAGAGTTTTAGAAGATGATAAAATAGACGATATTATGGGGATATTGAATGTATTTAATATTTTAATTACAGATTACTCTAGTATTTATATAGATTTTTTATTGCTTAAAAGGCCTATTATATTTTTGCCTTATGACAAAGAGAAATACTTATCAAAAAGGGGATTTAATTTTGATTATGATAAGGTTACACCAGGGCATAAGCCAGAGACAATGAATGAATTTATGGGTGTTTTGGATGAAATATTTGCAGGAAGGGATTTATATAAAGAAGATAGAGAATTAGTAAATGATATATTTAATGAAATTTCATATCCATGTTCAAAAGAAATATGTATGAATGTAAAAGGAATTTTAGAAATTAAGTAAGCTTTTAAATAAATTAGGGGGATTTAATATGAAGAAAGTAATTACTTATGGAACATTTGATTTACTACATTATGGTCATGTAAATCTATTAGAAAGAGCTAAAAAATTGGGAGACTATCTGATAGTTGTATTATCAAGTGATGAATTTAATTGGAATGAGAAACATAAAAAATGTTATTTTTCTTATGATGAGAGAAAGAGACTGTTAGAGTCTATTCGCTATGTAGACCTTGTTATACCGGAGACTAGTTGGGGTCAAAAAGTAGAGGATATAAAAGAATTTAAGGTGGATACGTTTGTAATGGGTGATGATTGGAAGGGAAAATTTGATTACCTATCTGAATATTGCAAAGTGGTATATTTGCCAAGAACACCTGAAATATCAACTACTCAAATTAAACATGATTTACAAGGAGTTAAATAGGAGATAGCATAATGTTAGAATATATGAAGCAGATGATAATAAAAATATTAAGTATTAATCCCTATACAAAGCAGTTATGCGTTAAAATGTTAAATTATAGGAAAAAGATAAAATATTTAAGAAAATTTTATGGTAAAGGACCTATTGATGATAAATTAATAATATTCGAGTCTTATATGGGTAGACAATTTAGTTGTAGTCCAAAATCACTTTATAAGGCAATGTTGAATGATGAGAGATATAAAGATTTTATTAAAGTTTGGGCTTTTAAAAATCCTAAAGAATATGAATATTTATTAGAGGATGAAAATACTATATTAGTAAAATATCGTGGTGCAAAATATTACAAATATTACTCTTCAGCTAAATATTGGGTAACGAATTCAAGGATACCAAATGAGATTAAAAAGCATCCAGATCAAGTATATATCCAATGTTGGCATGGAACACCGCTAAAAAAATTAGGGTTAGATATTGAAAATTATACAGGCACTAAAATATCTACAAAAGATTTACATGATAATTACAGAATAGATGCTGAAAGGTATAGTTATTTAGTATCACCATCAAATTTTTTCAAAGAAAAAATAACATCAGCATTTGGATTAAAGGAAATAGGAAAAGATAATATTTTTATTGAAAGAGGATATCCAAGGAATGATTTTCTTTATGAGTTTACAGAAGATGATTGCAAGAGGATAAAAGAAAACTTAAATATTCCAATAGGTAAAAAAATTATATTATATGCCCCTACTTGGAGGGAAAATCAACATGAGCCTGGAGTAGGATATACTTATGATTTAGGCTTGAATTTTGACATATTACAGAAAGAATTAGGAGATGAATATGTAATTTTATTTAGAGCTCATTACTTTATTAGTAATGCTTTTGACTTTGAAAAATATAATGGATTTATAGTAAATGTATCAAATCATGATGATATAAATGACTTGTATGTAGTGAGTGATATGTTAATAACAGATTATTCAAGTGTATTCTTTGATTATGCAAATTTAAGCAGACCAATTATTTTCTACATGTATGACTTTGAAGAATATAAAAATAAAATGAGAGATTTTTATTTATCAGTGGAAGAACTGCCAGGACCAATAGTAAAAGATGAAATTAATCTATTAAAGGAAATTAAAAAATTAAATACGGAATTTGTATACGGTGAAAAGTATGAAAAATTCAATAATAGATTTAATCCGCATAGAAAAGCATGTAGTCAAGATGTATTGAATGAATTTATATAAATAAACTTACTTAGGGAAAGGGATGTGAAAACATTCCTTTTTAATTGTAAGGAGTTTATATTTTGTTTAAAATCAAACATAAATGAATAAATTTCTGTTATCATATACCTATATATGGAAAAACTCATGTAATAGGAGGTATGAAAATGTATAAATTATATTATTCTAAGGACAAAGTATTGGGAGGATTATGGGGATTGTTAATAGGAGATGCAACGGGAGTATCTTATGAATTTAACCCACCTGACAAACTTCCACCTTTTGAGCAAATCGATATTATTCCACCGAATAAATTTGAGAAAACATATAAGGACATTCCTTTTGGAACTTATTCTGATGATGGAGCACAATTTTTATGTGTGCTAGAAAGTTTTTTAGAATGTAAAAGCTTAAATATTAAAAATTTGGCAGATAAATTACTGGATTGGTGGACGTGGGGACACTTAGCTGTAGATAATAATGTATTTGATGTAGGTGGTCAAACTATGCAATCATTAATCAAATATAGCTCAGGTACATCACCTTATGAAAGTGGGTTTACTATAAAAAAAGGCCAAGGAAACGGATCTTTAATGAGAGTGCTAGGCATTCCGCTATTACATGATGGTACTGATGAGGACTTAGTAGAAGATGCTCAAACGCAGTCATTAATCACACATGGTCATGTTAATAATCAAATATGTTGTGCATTATATTCTCTTATAATTAGGTATATCTTAAAAGGAAATGACTTTGACAAGGCTTATGAAATAAGTGTAAGCAAGTTAAAGGAAATATATGAACATGACAAAGAATATTTAGATAGATTAATAAATGATATCTTACCAGAAAATGCAGTACAAGAAAGTGGTACAGGATATGTAATAGACTGTTTAAAGAGTAGCTTTAAGGTTATTAGGGAGAGTAATTCTTACGAAGAATCGATAAAAAAAGCTATAGCTTTTGGTAATGATACAGATACAACAGCGGCCGTAACTGGAGGGATAGCAGGTGTCTTATATGGATTTGAAAATATTCCGAAACGATGGTTTGAAATTCTAAGAGGAAAAAATGAAGTATATGAATTAATAAATAAGATAGATTTTAAAGAAGAGAAAATAAGAGAAAGAGTTGAAATTATAAATGAAGATATTACTAAGTTAAAAGTTGATGCAATAGTTAATGCTGCGAACAATTCACTTCTTGGTGGTGGCGGAGTAGATGGGGCTATTCATAAGGCAGCAGGTCCAAAACTTTTGGAAGAGTGTAGAGCTTTAAATGGTTGTAAAACAGGCGAGGCTAAAATAACAAAAGCTTATAATCTTCCATGCAAAAATATTATTCATACTGTGGGGCCAATATGGCATGGAGGAAATAGAAATGAGGACAAGCTTTTATATTCTTGTTATATAAACTCCATAGAAGAGGCTATAAAAAATAATTGTAAAACCATAGCTTTTCCAGCCATAAGTACAGGAGTATACGGATATCCTTATGAAAAAGCATGTATTATAGCATGTAAGGCAGTCAGAAATATGCTAAACAAATACCCATTGCAACAACTTGAAAGGGTATATTATGTGTGTTTCAATAAGGAAATTTATGATAAATATTATGAGCTAATGTTTATATTTGATTGATTTTGAGTTAAATTATTATTTGAAGTTATGGTGAGTATATTCATAGTGAAGATATGAACGTAGCAAACTTTTTATTTATAAAAATATTAACTTAAGAAATGCAGTTAAAAATTAAGTGGTATAATAACAGAAAAAATATTTTGGGGGAGAATTAAATATGACAGTAAAATTAATTGCAGCAGATATGGATGGTACATTATTAGATAGTAATAAAAATTTATCGCCATATTTATTTGATTTAGTAAAAAAACTAAAAGAAAAAGATGTTAAATTTGCCATTGCAAGCGGGAGACAGTATTTTAATTTGCTTGAAAACTTTGCAGATATAAAAGAAGAACTTGTTTATATTAGTGATAATGGATCTATTGTATATGAAAATGGTCAGTCTATTTATGTGGATGAGATTAATAAGGCAGAAGTTAAAAAAGCTTTAAAAGATGTAAGACAAGGTGAAGGAATGTATCCTATTTTATGTGGGGTAGAATCGGCATATGTTGAAAATAATAATGAAGTTTTTTTAGAAAATGCAAGAATGTACTATGCAAAGTTAGAAATAGTAGAAGACTTGATGGATATACTAGATAAAGATAAAATCTGTAAATTAGCTGTTTTTGATGAGGTTGATGCAGAAAAAAATGCATTTGAGCTGTTACAAAAGTACAATGAAAACCTAATGGTCTGTTTGTCAGGGCATAATTGGGTAGACTTAATGAACCCAGGTGTAAATAAAGGAGAAGCTATAAAGATTCTTCAAGAAAATTACAATATTTCTTATGATGAAACTATGGCATTTGGCGATTATTTAAATGACTATGAAATGATGCAAAGCTGTAAATATAGCTATGCTATGGAAAATGCACATCCACAGCTAAAGGAAATATGTAATTATAAAGCTAAATCAAATGATGATGATGGAGTAGTACTTGCCATAAAAGAATATTTTGAATTATAAATTGAGGAGAATTTATAAATGAAAGAATATAATGAAATAGATGATTCATTAATAGAAGAAGTAATAGAAATAAGAAGATATTTACATCAATATCCAGAAATTAGTGAAAAGGAATATAATACTTGTAAGTTTATAAGAAAATATTTAGATGATATAGGTATTGAAAATAAAATAGTTGGAGATACGGGAGTAGTTGCAACCTTAATTAATAATTTAAACTATCCAACCATAGCATTGAGAGCTGAAATTGATGCTCTTCCAATAGATGAAAAAAACTCGTTTGAATACAAGTCTAAAAATAAAGGAGTAATGCATGCTTGCGGTCATGATGGAATAGTTGCAACCGTATTAGGGTTGGCCTGTATTTTAAAGGAAAACAAAGAAAAGTTAAATTGTAATATAAAATTTATTTTTGAACCAGCTGAAGAAACTGGTAAAGGTGCTAAAAAATTAATTGAAGAAAAAGTATTGGAAAATCCTAAAGTAGATAAGATGATAATTTTTCATTTTGCAAATTCTCAACCTATTGGTATGGAAATTCAAGAAAATGTATCTACAGCTACAATAGGAAGAGTATCGATTGATATTTTAGGTAAGTCTTCTCATTGGGGGGATGCAGATAAAGGTATAAATGCCATATCTGTTAGCGGAAAAATAATAAACATTATAGATGAAATGAATAATTGTTTGAGTGATAAATTTCCATTTATATTAGGCATAGGTATGATAAATGGAGGGGTTAAAAATAATATTATGGCAGAAAAAGTTAGATTAGAAGGAACTTTAAGGGCCATAGATGATATTACTTTTAAATACTTGATTAATTATCTAGAAGAAAAAATGGTACTTTTATCAAAGGATACGGGAGCAGAAATAAAAGTTAATTTGGAATCTCATTTACCAAGTATTATAAACAATGAGCATTTAGTTGAATTAGGATCAGCCATAGGAAAAGAAATCTTTAATGACAGATTTATCTTAGGCAAAAAAACTTATTTAGCAGGGGATAATGCAGCCTATTATTTTCAGTTAATACCAGGAGTCAGAATTGTATTTTTTGCTGAAAAAGAAAATGAAGAAAGCTATCCTTTACACAATAGTAAATTCGATTTTAATGAAGATATTTTTTATTATTCAATAAGAACAATTTATAATATGATACTGAATTTGTAAAAACTATAAGATTAAATCTTATAGTTTTTTTATATTAGGAAAATATATTGCTCTAAAATCGGTATAAAATTTATAGAATTATGTAAAATATTGACATAATTATTAAATTTAAGTATATTAGTTATTGCTAATATACTTAAATTTAATAGTGGAAATAATATAATAAACATATATAGATAGAAAGGAAACTTAATACATGGAAGAAAAGGCAAAAAGATTAGCTAGACAATTAAAAGTGTTAGCTAATGAAAATAGATTGCTAATATTATATTACTTGTTAGAAAAACCAATGACAGTAGGAGATTTAAATAAAAAACTAAGTAATATAACTCAATCAGGATTATCTCAGCATTTGTCCATATTAAAAGCACATGATTTATTAGATAGTAATAAGGATGGTTTAAATATAACCTATTTTGTGAAGGATAAGAAGGTTAAAAGTATATTACAAATGCTAAAAGAAAATTATATAAATTAATATAAATCAAAAATTAAAAGACAGATAGGTGGTAAATATGATTACATTAGAAAATGGATTGCTTCTATTACTACAGGCTTTTTCCGGTGGTGTAGCAGGGTATATTACAAATAAATATGCTGTTAATATGATTTTTAAAGAATATACACCATTGAAGATTGGTGGTGCAGTAAAGAAAAATAAAGAGAAGTTTATAGAAGAAATAAGTGATTTAGTAGAAAGAGATATAATAAACTCAGAAACTTTAAGAAATAAAGTGTTAGGAGAAGATTTTAAAATTGCCATGCAAGACGTTGGCAAAGAATTTTTCAAGGAATCTTTATATGAAGCTTTTGAAAATAAAAAAATAGAAGAAATACCAGGATGGAATGAAACCTTAATAAGTGGAGAAAGATTGTTAACAGATACTTTAAAAGAATCGCTTCCTAAATTAATAAGTAATATTGGAGAATATGTAAAATTAGAAAACTTATTAAGTGAAAAGCAAATATCCTTTATAGTTGACTATGCATATAAAGAAATTGTTGATACAGTGGGTTCTAATGATGAATTAAAACATTTATTAAGTGATTTATATGAAGAACAAGGAGAAGTATATTTAAGACAATTAATAAGTAAAGAAAGCGGAGAAAAAGTAACACGAATTATTAGCTGTGAAATAATGAACTCTATTGATGAGTTATTAGAAAGTAAAAAGGAAACAAAATCGCTGGTAGATAAAACGTTAGCATTAATAGATATAAAAACATTGTTAAAAGATCTTCAAAAATCTATAGGCTCTAAAAGTATAGATGATATTTTAAGTGAAGAAGAATTTGATAAATTAAGCTTAATTATATACACAAAATTAGATGAGTTAATAAAATCTGAAGATGGTAAAGAAAGGTTAGAAGATATAGTTGAAGAAATATTTATTTCTGCAAAAGATATAGATTTAACAGTATTCGAAATCTTGCCAATTCATTTTGGAAGAATGTCTAGTGAGTATATAATAAATTTAATAAAAAAAGCCATACCTTACTTATCATCATGGATAAGTGATAATAAAATTAAAATAGAAAATATGATAGATGATTCAATATTAGAAAGTATAGATAATATTGATGATGACTTAAGAAAATCAATGATTTCAAAGGTAAAGGACTCAATGCTTGTTGATTTTGCCTCTAAAAATCAAATAGTAGATAAAATTGTGAACTTCTTAGAAGAATATGAAATAAGTGAAGAAGATTCTTACAAGCTATATTCTAAAATAATTAAGTTTTTAGAAGAAACTAAGATTAAAGATTTAGTAAATTTATTAGAAAAAAATAATTTAATAAGTGAAGAAAAAATAATTAGTCTTATTTTAGATAAATGGAATATAGAAGGAAAAGAATTATCTAAACTTCTCCTAGAGAGACAAACTTCAAAAACTTTGAATAAATTAGTAGATCAAGATTTAAATAAATTATTTAATAAAAATATTAAACCTAAACTTTATGATTTAATAATGAATAACAAATCTAAGATTATATCTTATTTAGATAAAACTATATTTAATTTAGTCCATGATAAGATAGAATCACTATTGAATAGTAAAATTAAAGGTTTATTTAATCAGGAAAAAGTTGATGATCTTTCATCCATATTACCTAATAAAATAGTAAATATATTAAATCAAAATAATTCTAACTATAAGAAACGTATTGATAAAGAAATAAGTAATTATGTTAAAAATGTAAAAATACAAGATATATTGAAAGACAATGAAGAAAATATAGTAACTTTAATAACTGAGAAAATTGTAGATTTCACCAAAAAAGAAGTTGATAAATATAAATCTTATGAAGTTAAAGATATACTTGATAAAATAAATAGAAAAGAAGATTTACCTGAAGAAGTAAGTAATAAATTATATGAAAATATAAAAAATAATTTACCGACCATAGTAGATGGGAAAGTAAAAAAGCTTATATATGATAATCTTATAAAATTAGATGAAGAAGAAATATGTAATATAGCTCAAAGTTTTATGGGAAAACAATTAAAGCCATTATCAATGTTCGGCGCTTTTCTAGGAACTATTGTAGGATTAATATTTGGTTTTACTATGACGAATATTAATGGAGCTTATGGATTTTATAACAGTTTTACTAATACACTAATTGCATGCATACTTATGGGTATAGTAGGTATCATGACAAATGTTATTGCTATTTGGATGATTTTCTGTCCTTATGAAAAAAATAAATTTATTTCTAAGTTACCACTATTTAAAGTATTTTCAATAGGATATATACCTTCTCATAAAAATAGTTTTGCATCTGGAATGGCATATTTTATTGATAACGAATTGTTAAGTGGAAATAGAGTAGAAGAATCTTTTGAATCACAAAAAGATAATTTTAAAATAAATATTATATCTACTATAAAAGATAGTAATTATGCCGTAGTGCTAGATTTTGTTAGAAATAAAAAAAATAGTTTAGCTAAAAAAACATATGGTACCATACTAAAATTATTGAAAAAAAATAATAATAAAATATGCAATGGTGCTGGAAATAAACTTTTAGAAATAGAAGGTGGAAAATTCATATCAGTAGATTTTATAAACAACAAAGCAAATGACTTAATAGAGAATATAAATCAACAGAAAAATAAGATAATAGAGTACTTAGAAGATAAGCTAAAAACAAATAAGTCTTTACAAGAAGTATTGCCAGAAGAGTTAATTGAGACTATTAACAATAGAATAGAAAAAGATGTTAATAATTATATAAATAAAAATATTGAAAATTCATCTATTGAGGATATTATAAAAAATATGATATTTAGAAATGAAAAAACTTATAACTATTTAATGGATAAATCTATAAAAGATATAATAAGTGAAAAATCATTTTTAAATATACAAAATAGCATTAAAACAGATAAGTTTATGAATATAGTTCTTTTAAGCTTAAAAGAACAATTAAATAATTATTTACAAGATTACTTAGGTAAAGAATTTTCAGAAGAAAAGAGATTTGATGAGTTATTTGAGGGCAGAGTAAAAGAAAGTCTGGATAATGATATAGATAAGATTACAGAGATAGCTAGTGAAAAATTAATAGGTTATATGAAAGATAATAATGATTTAATAGCTTCTATGGTAATAAAAATTGTAAGAAAAAATCTTAACTTCTTTGTAAAAATGGCATATGATTTTGCAGATGGAGATGGGCTTGTAAAGGATGTTGTTAGAACTGTAATTAATGATAAAATAGAGAATTTAATAGTTGAAGATAAAGATAAATTATCTGCAATTTTATATAACTATTTAGAAAGAGAGATATACCCAAGTAAGGTTGAAGACTTAGGGGTAAAATATACAGAAATTAATATAAGTTTATTATTAGATAGGTTAATTTTTGAATTGAAACAAAACGAAGATTTTAAAGTAAATATGAACAATACATCAGATTTAATTATTAATAGTATTTGTGAAATAAAAGTTGAAAATATAACTGAAATAGTTGGAGTAACTAATATACAACAAGTTTATGGTAAGTATAAAGAAATAATTAATACAGTTTCAAATGATATTGTTAATAACTTAAATAATAATAAAGAGGCAACTAATGAACTTATAAGTGGATTAATAGAAGAAAAAGTAATGAAGTATTTTTATTCTATTAATTTAGTAGAGATATCATGGGAGCTAAATAAAGATGATGTAACATATATGGTAGATAACCTGTTAGAAATAATTACTAGTAGTGAAGTTTTAAATTATCATGTATTACAAATATGTAGAAGTGCTTATATTTCATCAATAAGAGATACAAAATTAGATTCTATGTTGAATAAAGATATTTTGAATACAGATATGTATAATATTTTAAATTTAGTTTTTGAAAATAAAGACTTTAATGATAAGAATAGAGTTGTTGTAGAGTATATTATAGATACATTCTTAGATGATAAGTTAAGTTTTATTTCAGAAGAGTTTAAACTTTATATGTCGGATAATATTATAATTTCTGGACTTAATACAATAGAAAAAAATATAATACCTATATTAAGAAGTTTAGACCTTCAAAGCATAACATTAGAAGAAGTAGATAAAATGCATCCTAAAGAAATCCATGAGTTATTTAAATCTTTTGCAGGAGATTTCTTTATAAAACTTTATATCTATGGAGCTTTTGGTTTAATATTTGGAGTAAATATGTATTTATCAATAGTATTATTTATAATAGACTTAATATATACAAAAAAAATTGATTCAAAAGTTGAGGAATCTCAATATAAATTATTTAGAGAATAGAAAAAAAACTTATAGGTTAATGCCTATAAGTTTTTTTGTAAAATAAATGGATAAAATTTATAAAATTCCTAAATATAATAAGGAATTATATTTAGGAGGGACTTTAATGAAGGACTTAAAAAATTTTATAAAACCGGTTTTATTCTTAACCCTAGGGTTATTATTATTATCCTTAGTAAGGAATGTTGATTTTATATCTATGATGACAAAGATACAAAATAATATCCAAGAAGGATTACAAGTTGTAAAAGTTACAGATGAGAAGTCAGAAATTAATGATGAAAACTTAACAATTAAGTTTAAAGTACCTAGTATACACTACGATAATAAAGATGTTGAGAAAAGTATTAATTCTTATATCAAAAAGAATATAAAAGAATATATTAATATTCAAAGACAAATAAATAAAATGAATACATATAGTGAAAAAAGAGCTATAAATATTAGTTATAACGTAGTATTTGAAGATGAAAATATAATAAATATAATTATAGAAAAAAATACAACGTGGGGAGAAAAAGACTATAGATTAGAAAAGGATAGCTATGTTTTTAATCTAAAGAGTGGGGAAAGAGTTTATTTAGATGAATTTTTAAAAGGAAATGAAGATTATAGTAGAGTTATAACTGAAACTATTCAAAAAGGAATAACTGAAAAACATCCACTATATAGCAATTTGAATATTGATAAAAATACAAATTATTATATAGAAGATAGATATATCAATATTTATTTTAATCCATATAAACAAAGTCAAGATGATACCCAATATGAATTTAAAATACCCTATGATGTATTTAAGAACAAAATAGAGGCATTTAATAATTTTTTTTTTAGCTTCTGTTAATAAGGAGGTACTAAAAAAGCAAAATAAATATTTAAAAAGTACTCTTGAAATACCTATTATAAATAGTGGAAACTCACAAATAGATGATAAAGTTAATCAAAAAATAAAAGAAGATATTTTGAAATTTTATGAGGACTCCTTGAAAGAAGCACAAAGTTTTTTAGAGGATTTTGAATTAGATGAAAGCAATTTTGTTGCCGATGCATCCTTTGAAGTGAAAAAAAATACGCCTAATGCAATTAGTATTCTTGTTAAATATTATAAATATAGTGGTGGCGCACATGGTTATTATGAATATGTACCATATAATATTGATTTAAGAAGTGGAAATAACTTATCGCTTAAGGAACTTTTTAAAACGGAAGTAGACTATAAGATAATTATAGATAAAGAAATAGAAAAACAAATTAAAGAATTAGGCAAGAAGGATAAGGACTTAGATAAGATTTATGATTTTTATGGAATAAAAGAAAATCAAAAATTCTATCTAGAAGATGACAATATAGTAATATATTTTGATTTATATGATATAGCACCTTATGCTGCGGGAATTCCGGAATTTCCGATAATTATAGAAAATATAAAAAAACAAATTAAAGAAGATTATCTAGATATGGTTATATAAAAAATACTATCAGAAGAATTCTGATAGTATTTTTTATATATTAAATTACAGGATTTAAAGAAGCTATTTTTGTAGTTGCTACGTAAATTCTAGAAATTGCATACCATGTTTTAAAATCAACTACACCTGTTTGAGGTAAGTTAAAAACTTCTTGGAACTTCTTCACAGCTTTTTCTGTTGAAGTTCCAAAAATTCCATCCTCAGCAACTTTTTCAATTGCTGGATAAGAGTTAGAGATAGCATTTAATTGATTTTGTATGGTTTTAACGTAAGAATTGTTAGATCCTAGTTGTAGTGTAAAACCAGGAAAAGAAACGGGTACACCGCTGACAACATTAGCCTGTGCAAAAGTTATATTATCACCATAAAAGTATTTTAAAATTTCTTCATAATTCATGCCTTGATCACCTAAGTCTTTGCTTCCCCACTGTGTCATTTGATCAGGACATTGAGATTTTTTACCGTCACAATATTGTGCAAGTAGTGGTTGTCTTGCTGTAGGAGGTCTTCTAATGAATGTATTAAATATGTCATCTACAATTACACTTATATTATCAAAAACATTTCTGTTATGAATATATTTGTGGTCATATGCTGTAGATGAAGTTATTGTAAATTGATAACCTTTGTTTCTATACCACTCTGTAAAAACTCTGTTTAGTGTGAAAGATATTATAGCTATAACATTTGCATAAATAGTTTGCTCAGGCCATGTGGAATAAATTTCTGATGATGCTACATTTTTTATATAATCTCTAAAAGGAATCCAATAATTTTCTGCACTGGTATCTTCAGGTAAGCCATCATGAACTACTATAAACTCTGGAACTACTGGTTCGTCTAAGACAACAAACCCTGTTGGAGGAGGTAATGGTTTCAAACTACTTTCAGGTATTTTAGGAGGATAATTTCCCCAAAGTGTATGAGCAGAAATATCATATATAGTATTTTGTTGTCTCTTTTTATTATTTCTTCTAGTTTGCTGAGTTGGTCTACCAACAGGAACATTTTGTAATGCTTCTACAATAGGTAAAATTTGAGTACCTTTTATTAATACAGGTTCAAATCCTTGGGATATAACCTCTACAATGTATTCGCTGTAAGGTTTAACTGTAGATGCTGGATCTAAAGAGTACTGAACATCAGGTGCAGGCAAGGTTAAACCTCTTACTTGACCGGATTCATCAGTTTTTAAGTTTTCAAACACAATACCAGTACTATTTTGTTGATCATCCATACCATATATATTTATGGTAGCATCTTCTATTGGTCTATTTGTTGAAAAATTTATAACACTAACCGTTAAAAAACCGTCTTGCATATAATCACCCCTTTTAATTTAACTAGGCTGTAAATACTCTAGTTTATTCTATGAAAAATATTTTATTTTGTTAAGCAATAAAGTGTTAAAATACAAATATTAAAATTATTTACTAATGGAGATAATAAGTAGTAGATATAAATATCTAAATATTAATATATATGCAAAGAAAGGTTATATTAAAATATGAAAATTTACATATTAATTCTAGCCATACTGCCAGTAAGTATTTTTGTAGGTTGGATTTATTTTAAAGACAAATATGAAAAAGAACCACCGATTAAATTAATAGAATATTTTTTGCTTGGAATTTTAGTAAGCATTTTGGCAATAGTTTTGGAATTGTACTTTAGTAAACTAAATATATTTTCAGGTACAATAGGAGCTCTATACACAGCTTTTTTTGTGGCAGCATTTACAGAAGAAGGACTAAAGTCTATAATATTAATACCTATTTTATTAAAGGATAAAGATTTTAATGAAAAATTAGATGGAATAATCTACTCTATATTTTTATCATTAGGATTTGCCACAATAGAAAATATTATATATTTAATGAGAGAAAGGTTAGATTTATCTTTTGAGTTAGGAATAACTAGAGGGCTGATTTCTATACCATCTCATATAATGTTTGCAATTACTATGGGGTATTATATTTCGAAGTATAAATTTGCTAAGGACGATGATAAAAAAAACAAATATCTAATTTATGCAATAATTATGCCAATATTACTTCATGGAGTTTTTGATTTTATCTTGATGATAGGATATAGATGGGCTATTATAGTTTTTATAGTGTATATAATATTCTTATGGAAAATTAATTTAGACAAATTAGATAAATACACACTATATTCAAAGATAAGGTTTTACAAGAGAAAAAATAAAAGTAGAAAGGGAGATAAAATTGACTGATATCTCTTGAGCGTAGGAAGGATTCTATTATAATGAAAGTATAAATAGATCAAGTAAAAACCATCTTCATATTATTACTTAATAGAATGTCAATCTATACAAAGGGTAATAATAAGAGACGGACTTGAAATGTTAAAAAAGATAGTGTTTTAGTATACTCAACATGTACTTTTGCTAAATAAGAAAATGAAACTAATAGAATTAAAAAATCACTATCCAAAAGGTATTAGAATTAACTATACTTAAATTGTTGTGAGTGTAACATATTATAAACAATTACATATTATTGAGGAGATGATATTTTGAGTGAAAAAGTAAAAAAAGAGATTTTTGAGTGGGTTAAGGTATTTGCATTAGCGATAGTTTTTGCTTTTATAATAACACAATTCATAAAACCAACATTAGTAAGAGGAGATTCTATGTATTCTACCTTAGAAGAAGGAGATTACTTAATTATAAATAGGATGTCTTATAAATTTAAAGAGCCTGAACGTGGTGATATTATTGTATTTGAATCTGATTTACAACAAGATGATGGAAGTAGCAAAGACTTAGTAAAAAGAGTAATAGGAGTAAGTGGAGATACAGTTAAGATAGAAAATTCTAAAGTATATGTTAATGGAGAAGAATTAGTTGAACCTTATATACATAATGAAGTCACAGAAGGTGATATAGATACTGTTGTTCCAGAAAATTCCGTATTTGTATTAGGAGATAATAGAGAAATAAGTTTAGATAGTAGATATTCTAGTGTAGGATTTATTAATAACTCAGATATATTAGGAAAAGTTTTTGTTAGGTTATATCCTTTTAATAAGATAGGTTTATTAGGATAATAATAATCGTAAAGGGGTAGTTCAAAATGAGACGATTAAATTTAACTATAGAAAATGAAAAAAAAATATTTTTGATAGAGGATAATTCACCAGGTATAAGATTGCAAGATATTGCTTATGAAATAGAGGATAATTATGACGGATATATTGCCTTAGCATCTATAAATAATAAATTACAGGAATTAACAAATTTTGTATCTGATGATTGTACTATTAAATTTTTAGATACTAATAATAGTGATGGACATAGAGTATATTCAAGATCTTTAACGCTTATTTTCATAATGGCATGTGAAGAACTTTATGAAAATTGTAAAGTTAGTATAGAACACTCTCTATCTAATGGTTTATATTGTGAGGTTCATACAGATAAAATACTGAATGAAGAAGATAAAAATGATATTAAATTAAAAATGCAAGAAATTATTGATTCAGACTATGAAATTGAAAAAACAATTGTAACTAAAAATGAAGCTATCGATTTTTTCAATAAGCATAACATGAGGAATAAAGCTGAATTATTAAAATATAAAGAACATGATGATATAAAGATTTATAAATGTAATAATCATGTTGATCATTTTTATGGGCATATGCTGCCATCTACAGGATACTTAAAAACATTTGATATATTAAAGTATGAAGGTGGGTTTATATTACTTGGACCTAGAGAAGATGATAAATCTAAAGTTAGAGAGTTTGTTTCTCAGCCTAAGTTATCTAACATTTATTTGGAAATGGAAAAGTGGTCTACATTGATGGGGGTAGATACAGTATTATCTTTAAATAAAGTAATAGAAAATGGATCATATGGAGAGTTGATACGAATAGTAGAAGCTTTACAAGAAAAAAAACTAGGACAAATAGCAGATATAATTAAGCAAGAAAATAAAAGAATAATATTAATCGCAGCACCTTCATCATCTGGGAAAACTAGTTTTGCCCATAGATTATCCGTACACCTAAAAGTAAATAATTTACAACCTATATCAATTTCCTTAGATGACTATTTTGTAGACAGGGAAAAAACGCCTTTAGATGAGTTTGGTAATTATGATTTTGAATCAATTTATGCAATAGATTTAAATAGATTTAATAAGGACTTAAGTGATTTATTAGAAGGAAAAGAAGTAATTATTCCAAAATTTAATTTTAAATCAGGAAAAAGTGAAGAAGGTAAAAAGCTTAAAATAGAAAAAAACCAACCAATAATATTAGAAGGTATTCATGGATTAAATCCAATTTTAACATCTTCAATACCAGATAAGGAGAAGTTTAAAATTTATCTTAGTGTTTTAACTCAATTAAATTTAGATGAGCATAATAGGATACCTACTACAGATTTACGGTTAATAAGACGTATTGTAAGAGATAATCAGTTTAGAGGACATGATGCTACAAGAACTATACTAACTTGGGATTCTGTAAGAAGAGGAGAAAAGCAAAATATATTTCCTTATCAAGAGGAAGCTGATGTGATTTTTAACTCATCATGTGTGTATGAATTAGCTATCTTAAAGTCTTATGTGAAGCCTTTATTAGAAAGTATAGACTCAACTAGTAAAGCTTATAGTGAAGCGAACCGATTATTAAAATTTCTTCAATATTTTGTAGAACTTAAAGATATATCAGATTTACCACCTACATCAATAATTAGAGAGTTTATAGGTGGAAGTAAAATAGTAGATTAAACGAACTTTATTGTTCGTTTTTTATTTTTATAATATTAAATATAATTTTTAAAATATTATAATATGTTTTCGGATTTTCGGTTAATTAACTTATTATATAATATGCAAAATGTACATTGATCTAACAAAAAATAAGGTATATTATGACAAAAAACATGTTAATTTAAATATTCATAGCAAATCGAAGGAAAAATTATAAAAATAAGAAAAAAATAAGTTTAATTATGTAGAAGCTTTTGACAATTATATATACTTAATATATAATGAGATTATATTAAATAAAAATGTTTTAGGGGTGGAATATATGAAAGATGTATTAGTATTGAGAGATTTAGATTGTATAAAAGCGATTGCTCATCCTCGTAGGGTAGATATTTTGAAAACGTTTGATAAGGAGCCTTTATCAGCGAAACAGTTATCAGAAATATTAGATGAGCCACATGCAAAAATTAACTATCATATCAAAACGCTTTATAATGTGGGGATTTTAGAATTAGTTGAAGAAAAGATTAAATCAGGGATTGTAGAGAAATATTACTACCCAACTGCAAATAATATAGTTATTAGTAGAAAAATAATAGATTATACTTTAGAGCAAGAAATAGATGCAGACTTTGTATCTATATCAGATTTTGAAGATACTATAGAATCTTTCTATGATGCAGCTGAAGCAGGGGATTTAAATGGGGATAGTATCTTAGAATATGATAATGTATTATTAACAGATGGAGAAATATCTGAATTGAGAAGTGCTCTTAAAGTGAAGGTTGATGAAATTATTGCTAAAAGAGAACATAGTGACAGAGAAAATGAAAAGAAGCATGATATAGTAATGTTCGCAATTCCTTCACAAACTAAATAATTAGAATATAAGAAGTATCAACATATGTTGATACTTTTTTAATTTTAAAGGAAATTATACTAATAAATATATATATGATAATGATAGTTTATATGAAAATAATATAGTATATATATTAGATATTATAATAAGGAGGATATTAAGTTGATAAATCTTGGAAGTACAGAGATAAAAATAAAAAGAGTTGGATTTGGGGGAATACCTATACAGAGAATTACTCAAGATGATACAAATAAAGTTATTGATGAATTGATAAATCAAGGGATTAATTTTATTGATACAGCAAGAGGATATACTGTTAGTGAAGAATATATAGGGAATTCTATAGAAGGAAGAAGAGAGAAATTTTATATTGCAACTAAGAGTATGTCAAGAAGTTATGAAGATATGAAAAGAGATATAGATATAAGTTTAAAAAATCTTAAGACTAATTATATAGACTTATATCAAATACATAATCTTAAAATAGAGGAATATAGTAAAATATTTGATGATAATAAAGCATATAGAGCTTTATTAGAAGCCAAAGAAGAAGGAAAAATAAGATATATTGGAATAACTAGTCACAGTTTAGGAACTATAGAAAAAGCTGTAGAAGATAATAAATTTGCTACGATACAATTTCCATATAATATTGTTGAAGATCAAGCTGATGAAGTTTTTAGAAAAGCACATGAAAAAGGAATAGGAACAATTACTATGAAGCCTTTAGCTGGAGGAGCTATAGATGATGGGCCTTTGGCAATAAAATACATATTATCAAAAGATTATATTGATGTAGCTATTCCTGGAATGAATACAGTTGAGCAAGTGAAAGAAAATGTTTCGGTTATAAATAAGATAGAATTAACTGAAGAAGATAATTTAAAAATTGAAAAAATTAGAAAAGAACTAAGTGGGAACTTTTGTAGAAGATGCGAATATTGCCTTCCATGTCCTAAGAATGTAAATATACCGCAGAACTTTTTATTAGAAGGATATTATACAAGATATAACTTGAAAGAATGGGCATTGGAAAGATATGAATCATTAGGTGATAGTAAAGCTAGTGAATGTGTAGAATGCGGGCTTTGTGAAGAAAAATGTCCTTACAATTTGCCAATTAGAAATATGCTTAAAAATGTATGTGACAAATTAGAAAATAAATAGATTAATATAAAAAGGCAGCAATTACATCTTAGATGTTTTGCTGCTTTTATTTAGAATATATTTAATTCTAGTCTTTTTGAGAGATCTTCAAGGACTTTTAATCCACCAATACTATTGCCTTTTTTGTCTAAGGCGGGTCCAAATACACCGATACCCATTCTTCTTGGTACAGATGCCATTATTCCGCCACCTACACCTGATTTAGCTGGGACACCAACTTTAAGAGCAAATTCGCCAGAGGCATCATACATACCACAAGTGACCATAAATGTTTTTACCATTCTAGATATAGTTTCACTAATTACACGCTCACCAGTTTCTATATCTATGCCATAGTTTGCAAATAGTAAGCCTATTCTAGCTAAGTCTACTACATCTACCTCAATAGAGCATTGTTTGAAATATAAATCTAGTGTTTCTTCAACATTTCCTTCTATAAAACCGTCATTTTTTAATAAATAACCCATAGCTCTATTTCTATCACCTGTTAATTTTTCAGATTTATAAACAGATTGATTTATTTGAAGAGTATCGTTTTTAGCAAGTTTTCTAAAAAATGCTAACATCCTTTCTTCTTTTTCTTGTAGATTTTTTCCTTTAATTAGAGAAGTAGTTACTATTGCACCAGCATTTATCATTGGATTACAAGGTTTTTTAGTATCATTAGTTTCTAATTTCATTATAGAGTTAAAAGGATCTCCACTGGGTTCCATACCCACCTTAGAAAAAACATAGTCCCATTCATTGTCCATTAATGCCATAGCTAAGATTATGGTTTTAGATATACTTTGAATAGTAAACTTTTTACTATAATCACCAGCACAGTAAATGTTATTATCTTTATCGATTACACATATGCCTAAGTCATCACTAATAGCTTTTTTTAATTCGGGAATATAACTAGCGACTTTTCCGTTAGCGGTATGTTTTTTATTTGATAAAATTATATCATTTAATAAATTTTCCATACTAAGAATCCTCCACATATTTATATTTGTTAATAATTATAAAATTACATTTGAAAGTATAAAATGGTTGTTAATTTTTATATGTCTGGTTATAAAATAATATTATTTTGAAATAATATCGTATGTAACATTATACTTTGAAACAGGATAAAGTTCAATTTCAACTCTTGGATTTTCTTTATCAATATAATCAAATAATAATACAGGTTTTAATTGTTTATCATTTTTTATAATACCGCTTTTTTCTATTCCATCACAAATACTTTTTGGATAGTTATGTAGGTCACCCATTCTTTTATTAGGGAAGTATAACTTCATAACTGTTATTAAGTCTTCTTCTATAACTTCACCTTGATATTGTGTATTTATATATCCGGCTATCATATTTTCATAAGCTACGTATTTAGAATATTTCCCTGTTGATGGCATCCAAGCTTGACCATGAACGTTATGCAGTTTAAAATTAGACTTACTAATAGGTCTTCCTGGTATTGTTAGTTTAATCAAATTATCACTTCCTTATCATTAGTTTATTATAAAACTAAAGAGGATTTAAAGAAAGGATATTTTATGAATAAAGAAGAAATTAAAGAACTTTTTAAAAATAAAGGATTAGATGCAATTGGAATTGCATCTGTTGGTCCATATTATGAATTAAAAGAAATATTAGAAGAAAAGGTTAATAAAGGTCTTGTAACAGGCATGGAAGAACCTGATATAGAAAAAAGAATAAATCCAAAATTAATAATGGAGGATGCAGCATCAATTATAGTATGTGCATTTCCTTATCATATAGAACAAGAGAATGAATCGAATATATCTAAATATTGTTATGGGCTAGATTATCATTTAGTAATAAAGGAAAAATTAAATAATTTATGTGAGGAAATAAAAGAAGTAGATGAAAGCTTTAATTATAAAATATTTGCTGATAATGGACCATTAGTAGATAGATATTTGGCTTATTTAGCTGGTATTGGATATTATGGAATTAATAATAATCTTATTACAGATAAATATGGTTCTTATGTGTTTATTGGATATATAGTAAATAATTATGACTTAGAACCAGATAATCCTACAAGTAAAACATGTATAAAGTGTAACAAATGTGTAAAATATTGTCCGGGAAATGCCTTAGAGGGAAATTACAAAATGGATCCTAAAAAATGTGTTTCATTTATAACTCAAAAGAAAGAAGAGCTTACATCAGAAGAAGTAGAAAAAATGAAAAAGAATAAATCTATATTTGGATGTGATATATGTCAGCAAGTTTGTCCTCATAATAAAGATATATGTGAGACTAATATTAAAGAATTTAACACTAATTTAATAACAACTTTAAGTGAAGAAGAGATTAATAACATTTCAAATAAAGAGTTTAAACGAAGATATAAGGATAGAGCCTTTAGTTGGAGAGGTAGAAATATTATAAAAAGAAATATAGATATATTAAAAGAAAAGTCTATGAAGAGGTAAATCATAGGCTTTTTATTTTTGAAAAAAATTATTAAGTCAAATTAAAGAAACATAATACATATAATTTATTAAGTTTATAACAGGATATAATTTTAGTTCATATAAATAGGGGATAGAAAGGGGATTAATATGCAAAAATTTAATAATACATCTGAAATAGAACCTTTAAAAGATTTTTTAGGTCAAGACAGAGCAGTAACGGCTATGGAACTAGGTTTAAAAATAGATAATTCTGCTTACAACATATATGTAGCAGGTGACCCTGGAACAGGAAAAAGTACTTATACAATGAAAGTTTTAGAAGGGTACTCAAAGAAAAAAAATAATCATAAGGATTGGTGCTACGTATATAATTTTGATAATCCAAGAGAACCTATTGTAATAAGTTTAGAAAGAGGAATGGGGAAAATATTTAAAGATGATATAGAAGAAATGATAGATAAACTATTTGAAGAAATAAAGGAAGCTTTTGATAGTGAAGAATATGAGATAAATAAAAATACATTATTAGAGCAGTATGAGATGCAAAAAGAAGATTTAATTAAGCAGATAAAAACTTATGGAGAAGAAAAAGGATTTAAGCTTAAAAGTAGTAAAGTAGGAATGGTGTTTGTTCCACTAAATGAAAATTTTGAGGATGAAGTATCCTCAGAAGAGTTCTTTAAAATTAAAAAAGAATTAGAAAATATGGCAATAAAGGTAGTTTATCAGATAAGAGAAATTGAGGAAAATATAAAAACTATAATGATTGAGATAGAAGATGAAGTAGGTAAAATAGTTGTAGATCCACATATTGAGGAGTTAAAAGAGAAATATAAATCTTATGATAAAATTGTAGATTATATTGATAAAATAAGAGAAGATATACTTAAAAATTTAGAATTATTTTACTTAGATGATGATGAAATTAGAGAGTACTATAATAAGGATTGTTTTTTAAAATATGTAGTTAATTTGTTTGTAGATAATCAAAATAATAAGCATGCACCTATTATTGTTGAATCTAATCCAAGTCCATCAAATTTGTTTGGTAAGGTTGAGTATGATTATAATAGTGGGAATATAAAAACTGACTTTACAAAAGTTTTTTCAGGTTCTTTACAAAAAGCAAATGGTGGGTATTTAGTTCTATATGCACAACAACTTTTAGCTTACCCGCTATCATGGGAGCTTTTAAAAAGGACTATACAGTCACAAAAAATTCCAATGGAGACGAAAGTATCAATAGAGCCAGAAGAAATACCATTAAATGTTAAGATCATACTAATTGGAAGTAACTATATTTATGATGTGCTTTACAGATATGATAATGAATTTAGCAAATGCTTTAAGATATTTGTAGATTTTGATAATGAAATGAATAGAAACGAGGTTACAGAATATGGCATGGCTCAATTTATAGCATTTCAATGTGAAAAAAATAAGTTTAAGCATTTTACTTATGAGGCTGTAGAGGATATCATAAAACATAGCACTAGATTAGTAGGAAGTAAGAAAAAATTATCAACAGATTTTAATAAATTATTAGAAGTAATAACAGAGGCAGATATCTTTGCAAAATTAGAAGATAAAGAGTTTGTGGAAAAAGAGCATGTCAGAATAGCTATACTGGAAAGACGTAAGCGTTTGAATAAAATAGAAAATAAAATGGATGAATTTATTGAAGATAATACAATAATGATTGATACTGAAGGTAGTAGAGTTGGAATCATAAACGGACTATCAGTTCTTGGTATGGGAGAATACTCTTTTGGAAGACCATCGAGAATTAGTGTAACAACTAGTATGGGAAGTAAAGGAATAGTAAATATAGAGAGAGAAGTAAAAATGAGTGGACCTATACACAGCAAAGGTGTACTTATTTTGCAAGGATATTTAACGGAGCATTTTGCACAGGAATATCCTTTATCAATGAATGCGTATATTTGTTTCGAGCAAAACTATGGTGGTATAGATGGAGATAGCGCTACTTTAGCAGAATTATGTGCCTTGCTATCTTCATTAAGTGAAGTACCTATAAAACAAAATATAGCAGTGACAGGATCCTTAAATCAAAAAGGAGATATACAAGTTGTTGGAGGCATAACAGAAAAAATAGAAGGATTTTATAACGTGTGCAAGAAAAGAGGATTCAAAGATCAGGTTTATGGTGTGATTCTGCCAAAAGATAATATGGATAATTTAATACTTTCAGATGAAATGGAAAAAACAATAAAAGATGGAAACTTTAAAATTTATCCTGTGGGCAAAATAGAAGAGAGTATAGAAATTCTAATGGATAAAATGTTTGAAGATATTAAAATCTTGGTAAAAGAAAAATTAGATACTTATAATAAGTCAAGAGAATCAAAAAAGGAATAAAAATTGATATAATAAAAAGCAAGAACTTATTAAGTTTTTGCTTTTTTAATACAAAAAACCAAAAAATTGAGAATTATTACTTTGTTATAGATTGACTAAATTGATAGATAATAAAAGTAAAAGATAAATTAAGGGGGAAAATAAATGAAAGATGTAAATAAAATTTTAGACAAGCTAGAGGAACTTTATCCAGATGCTCATTGTGAATTAGAGTATACTACAGCTTTTGAGCTATTAATAGCTACTATATTGTCTGCACAGTGTACAGATGTTAGAGTTAATATGGTAACAAGAGAGTTGTTTAAGAAATACAATAAGCCTGAGGATTTTGCAAGCTTACCTGAAGAAGAAATAATGGAAGAAATAAAAACTTGCGGTCTTTATAAAAGTAAAGGTAAAAAGATTAAGGCCACATCAGAAATGATATGTAGAGATTACAATGGTGAAGTTCCAGATACTTTAGAAGAGTTAACAAAACTTCCTGGTGTTGGAAGAAAAACAGCAGATGTAGTACTAAGTAATGCATTTAACAAGGATGCAATAGCAGTAGATACACATGTTTTTAGAGTTGCAAATAGAATAGGTATTGTTAATACCAAAACTCCAGAAAAAACTGAGTTTGCTCTTATGGATGTTATACCAAAACACAGGTGGTCTCATTCTCACCATGTATTAATATTTCATGGAAGAAGAATGTGTAAGGCAAGAAAACCAGAGTGCGAGTTATGCCCAATAAAAGGTGATTGTGATTTTTATAAAGGAAAGGAATGATACTTTTGAGAAAGCTTAAGATTGCAATATTTTTATCATTATTAATTGTATCTTTAGGCAATGTAGTCTTAAGTAATGCAATTGAATTTGAAGGTAAAATAAACAAAAATATTTATGTTAGAGATATTAATTTGTCAAATTTAACAAAAAAAGAAGCTATGGAAAAAATAAATAAAGCACTTGATGAGAATAATTCCTTTTCATTAATTTTCGATGAAAAAGAATATAGTTTTTGCAAGAATGATGTAGGAACAAGCTATGATGTGGAAGAAGTAGTTGAAAAAGCATATAATATTGGCAGAGATAAAGGCATCATTGCAAATATGAAAACTAGAAGTAGTTTAGCCATGGGTAAGAAGGTAATACTAGATTATAGTATTACTTATGATGAAAAAAAATTAGATAAATATTTAAAAGAATTGAATAAAAAAATATATATAAAACCAACAAGTGCAACAATAAGAATAATAAATGGAAAAATAGTTATAACTAAAGAAAAAAATGGATATAAGTTAAATGAAGATGAATTAAAAAATACAATAATTAGAAAAATAAAAGACATGGATAATAAAGATGAAATCATACCTACTTTATCTGTTAAGCCATTTTATTCCTATAAAGAGTTAAGCAAAATTAATACTGTTTTAGGAAGTTTTGAGACTTATTTTAATGCAAATAATTATAATAGATTCAATAATATTAAGTTGGCAGCAAATGCAACAAGTAATATATTACTAGACAAAGGAGAAATATTTTCTTTTAATTCATGTATACAGAAATCTCATATAAATAAATATTTAAAAGAAGCTCCTGTAATAGTGAATGGAAAGCCAGAAAAGGGAATAGGCGGCGGTATGTGTCAAGTATCGAGCACTATTTATAACGCAGCTTTATATTCTGGTATGAAAATAATTAATGTAAGAAATCATTCAATACCGAGCCCTTATATTGAAATGGGGAGAGATGCAACTGTATCAGGTGGAACCATAGATTTAAAATTTTCCAATAAATTTGATAACCCTATTTTTATATATAATAGAATCGTAGGTAACAAGATAGTATGCACAATTTATGGAAATAAAAAAGATAATAAAGATATTGAAGTTATAACAGAAACTACAGATATACTTAATAATAGGATAATTAGAAGAAATAGTGAAAAATATGACCTGGGTGTAAAAACCATAGAACAGGAGGGTAGAAAAGGATATAAAGTTCAAACTTATAGAGTGTATAAAGATACTTTAGGTAAGGAAACTGAATATATAGGTCAAAGCTATTATCCTCCTCAAGATAAAATTATTATATATGGGACAAGAGAACTTAGGAAGTAAAGTATAAAAAAGCAACTTTAATTAGGATAGATTTCTGTTATAATGTACTTAGGAAAAAATTGAAGTTGCTTAAAATTAAGCAAAATTAATAAACTAGTTAATTTAAACGGAGGAGCGTTATGTCAATAAACGTAGTATTAGTAGAACCTGAAATACCTCAAAATACAGGTAATATAATAAGAACTTGCGCGAATACAGGTGCAACTTTACACTTAATAAGACCTCTAGGTTTTTCATTGGAAGATAAATATTTAAAAAGAAGTGGATTAGATTATTGGGATATATCGGATATAAAGTACTATGATAGCTTAGAAGAATTATTTGAAAAATATCCAGAAGGAAAGTACTTCTACTCTACAACAAAAACAAACCAGTCACATTCAGATATGAAATTTGAAGACGGTTGCTTTTTAGTATTCGGAAAAGAAACAAAAGGATTGCCAGAAACTTTATTAGCAGAAAATAAAGAAACATGTATGAGAATACCTATGGTAAAATTAGAAAAGGCTAGATCTTTAAATTTATCAAATTCAGTTGCAATAGTTGTTTATGAAGCTTTAAGACAAATTGGTTATCCAAATATGAGATAATTATAATGACAAAGAGAGGAGATTAACAGGATGAATGATATTAAAATAGTATGTGATAGTTTATCTGATGTTAACAAAGAATACTTAGAAAAGTATGACATAGATGTAGTGCCACTAACACTTATACTTAATGGAAAAGAATATAGAGATAGTATAGATATGAGACCTGAAGAATTTTATAAGATTTTAAGGGAGGAAAATGCATATCCAAAAACTTCACAAGCTACTTATGCTCAATTTAAAGAAGTTTTTGATAAATATACAAAAGAAGGAAAAACAATACTGTATATATCAGGATCGGCAGCAGCTACAGGTACATGCCAAAGTGCTGTAATGGCTAAAAATGATACTGAAGGAGAAATATATATATACGATAGTAATAATTTAACTTTTGGGGCAGGTTTCTTTGTCGTTAAAGCAGCTGAAATGATAAGTGAAGGTAAAAGCATAGATGAGGTATTTAAGGCTTTAGATGAAATTAAAGAAAAATATATTCTTATGTTTTCAGTAGATACTTTAGAATACCTTAAAAAAGGTGGAAGAATATCATCGACTAAAGCTACTGTAGGTAGTTTATTAAACATAAAACCTATATTAGAAGTTAAGGACGGACTAGTTTCTCAAGTAGGACAAGTAAGAGGAAAGAAGAATGTATTAAATAAAATGATTGAATACGTTAAAGAGAGATTAGGGGATGACTTAGAACAAGACGAAATTTACATAGGATACAGTGATGATGTAAAAGAAACAGAAAAGCTTACTGAAATTGCTAAAGAAGTTTTTAAACCTAAAAAGATAGGATATTTCGTAGTTGGAACTTGTATCGGAGCACATTCTGGTCCTGGTGTAGGTGGAATATTAGTGTTTAAAAAATAGATAAAATGAGGAGGTATTAATGACCTCTTTTTTTTATGTAATCTTCTGAAAAAAATGTATAAATATGTAAACAAATATTAATGATAATGTATGTTAAAGCATAAATATAAATATAAATTATAATATAGTATATCATAATTAGGAAAAATACTAAAATTTTGATGTAAAATGTAAAAAAAATTAAAAATAGTATAGATAAATTATAATAAATAGTATAAAATAAAAGACGAAACATATATAATTTTTAGGAGGAACTTATGAAATTAAAAAAATTAGTAGCTTTATCATTAACAATGATAATGTCTGTGGGTTTATTGGTTGGATGTGGATCTAATAAAGATGGAGCATCTGGTGACAAAGTAAAAATAGGTATGATAACTGATGTTGGTGGGGTAAATGATGAATCATTTAACCAATCTTCATGGGAAGGTTTACAAGCAGTTCAAAAAGAACTTGGAAAAGATAAAATAGATGTTCAAGTTTTAGAATCAACTCAAGATGCTGATTATGATTCAAACATAGATCAATTTATAGACCAAGAAATGGATTTAATAATAGGTGTTGGATACAAATTAGAAAAAGCTATAGCTAAAGCGGCTAAAGCTTATCCAGAACAACAATTTGCAATAGTAGATCATGCTTACGAAACACAACCTAAAAACGTAACTTCTTTATTATTTGAAGATAATGCATCAGCGTACTTAACAGGATTAATAGCTGGTAGAATGACTAAAACTAATAAAGTTGGTTTCATAGGTGGTATGGAAGGTGTAGTTATATCTAAATTCGAAAATGGATTTAAAGCTGGTGCTAAAGATGCTAACCCAGATGTAGAAGTATCAGTACAATATGCAAACAGCTTTTCTGATCAAGCTCTAGGAAAATCTATAGCTAATCAAATGATTAAGAATGGTGTAGACGTAGTGTTCCCAGCTGCAGGTGCTGTTGGAACTGGTGCTATAGAAGCAGTTAAAGAAAATGATAAAATGGCTATAGGTGTTGATAGAGACCAAAATAGTTTAGCTCCAGATCACGTAATAACTTCAGCTATGAAAAACATAGATGTTGCTGTTGGTAACTTAGCAAAAGCTTTTGTTGATGGTTCTTATAAATCAGGTGAAGTTATAATAGGTTCATTAGCAACTGGAGGTGTTGGTATAGCTCCAACTTCAGAAAAAAATGTTCCAGCTGATATATTAGAGTATGTTGAAGCTCAAACTAAAGAAATAATTGACGGAAAAATAAAAGTTCCAGCAACTGATGACGAATACAAAGAATTATACGAAAAATAAAAATAATAGAGTATAAATTCTTAAAATACATATTCCACCAAAGAATATATATTCTATGGTGGAATATTTTTTGCTAGTTTACTTAAGATAAATAAATAATATAATACATATAATAAATTTATGACAAATACTAATAAATGTTGGCAAATAAGTATAGATAATGATATAATTGTTAAGTTAAATAATGTATACTAATTACAATATAGTAGCTAAATGATACACTAATAGCCAATGTAAAAGGTTTAAAATCATATAATATCTTATCTAATAAATATGAAATCTACAAAATTTAATTTAGGTTAACAAATAGATTATATGATTTATGGATAATATATAAATATATTATCCGTTTTTTATTTTGAAAAATATGGTCAGACAAGGAGGAGAAAAATAGCTATGAACAACAATAGCATCGACTACAGTCAAAAAGTTGTTGAAATGAAAAATATAACGAAGAAATTCGGCAACTTTACAGCAAATAACAACATTAATTTGACTGTACATAAAGGAGAAGTACATGCGCTTTTAGGAGAAAATGGAGCAGGTAAATCTACTCTTATGAATATATTATATGGACTTTATAACCCTACATCAGGAGAAATTTATATTAATGGAGAATTAGTAGACATAAGCAATCCAAATGTAGCTATATCAAAAGGAATAGGGATGGTTCATCAACATTTTATGCTTGTTCAGCCATTTACAGTAGCTGAAAATATAGTACTAGGTACAGAACCAACAAAAAATGGTGGTGCTCTAGATATGAAAAAGGCCATAGATGATGTTAAAGAAATATCATCAAAATATGGATTATTCGTTGATCCTATGGCTAAAGTTGAAGATATAACAGTAGGTATGCAACAAAGGGTTGAGATATTAAAGGCATTATATAGAGGTGCACAAACTTTAATTCTTGATGAACCTACAGCTGTTTTAACTCCACAAGAAATAACGGAACTTATTAATATAATTAGAAACTTAACAAAAGAAGGTAAGTCGGTAATAATAATTACTCATAAACTTAAAGAAATAAAATCAATAGCTGATCATTGTACTGTAATTAGAAGAGGTAGATACATAGATACGGTAAAAGTATCAGATGTAACTGAGAACGACTTGGCAGAGATGATGGTAGGTAGAGAAGTTAATTTCAAAGTTGACAAAAAAGAGGCAAGACCAACTAAAACAGTATTATCAATTAAAGATTTAATAGTAAAAGATAACAGAAAAATAAAAGTTGTTGATGGATTATCTTTAGAAGTTAGGGCTGGTGAAATACTTGGAATTGCAGGGATTGATGGTAATGGACAATCAGAATTAGTTGAAGCTCTTACTGGTCTTAGAAAAGTTGAATCCGGCCTTATAGACATAAATGGACAAAATGTAGTAAACAATAAACCTAAGCAAATTTTCAAAAAAGGAATAAAAAATATTCCAGAAGATAGACAAAAAAGAGGGCTTGTTTTAGATTATACAGTTGCAGAAAATGTTGTTTTGCAAAATTACAAAGAAAATAAATATTCTAGAAATGGAATATTAAATACAGAAGCAATTAATAAAAAAGCTGAAGAAATAATTGAAAGATTTGACGTTAGACCAAACGATCTTAATGCCAAAGCAAGAGGATTATCTGGTGGTAACCAACAAAAAGTAATCATAGGTAGAGAAGTAACAAACATAGAAGCATCTAGAGAAAACAGTCATGAGCCACAATTATTAATAGCTACTCAACCGACAAGAGGATTAGACGTAGGTGCTATAGAGTTCGTTCATAAGTCATTAGTTGCTCAAAGAGATGCAGGAAACGGAGTTCTTTTAGTATCTTTAGAACTTGATGAGGTTATGAATGTTTCAGATAGAATAGCAGTTATATACGAAGGAAAAATAGTTGGCATATTAGATGCAAAAGATGCAGATGAAAATACACTTGGAATGATGATGGCAGGAGGTGACTGTAATGGAAAATAATTTAAAGGTTAAGAAAAAATCTTTTATAGATGATGCTGTTAAGTTTTCATTATTATCAATCCTTCTAGGATTACTTGTCGGGGCAATAGTTCTTGTTATTTCAGGAAACAGTCCAATAAAAGCTTATGGAGCTATGATAGAAGGTATATTTGGAAAACCTAAATATATAGCATGGACTATAATAAAGGCTACACCATATATTCTTACTGGTCTTTCGATAGCATTTGCCTTTAAAACAGGACTATTTAACATAGGAGCAGAAGGTCAATTTATAATAGGGGCATTAGTTGCAACATTAGTAGGATATAGTATTCAATTACCAGCTATAATTCATATTCCATTAACAATGATTTTAGCAGGACTTGCAGGTGGGCTTTGGGGTTCAATAGCAGGTTTCCTAAAATCTAAATTTGGAATAAATGAAGTTATAGCAACAATAATGTTAAACTGGATTGCTTTTTATTTAAGTAACTTTATGGTATCAAATTCATTTATATCGGTAGAAAACAGTGAAGCATCAGTAAATATACAAGAGAGTGCAAGTATAGGTATAGACTGGCTAAAAGGTTTAGTTGGACCGGCTACGTCTGTTAACTGGGGTATAATTATATCTATAATATTAGTATTTGTAATATGGTTTGTATTAACAAAAACTACTTTAGGATTCGAACTTAGAGCGGTTGGTCACAATAAAGATGCAGCAGAATATGCAGGTATAGATGTTGGTAAATCAATATTAAAATCAATGGCTATAGCAGGTTTATTAGCTGGTGTTGCTGGAGCAATACAAGTTATGGGTGTAACTCATAATATAACAGTCCTTGCAGCGCAAGAAGGATATGGATTTGACGGTATAGCTGTTGCATTAATAGCAAATAGTAACCCAATAGGAGTTATATTCTCAGGATTATTATTCGGTGCATTCAAATATGGTGGAATAAAAATGCAATCTGTTGGAGCACCATCAGAAGTAATAAACATAGTTATAGGTTCAATAGTATTCTTTATAGCATTAAGTAATGGATTAAGAATGTTATATTTAAAAATGAAAGAAAAAAGAACAAAAGGGGGTAACGCATAATGCAAGATTTAGCGATTATAATTAGTACAACATTAATGTATTCAACTCCCCTTATATATACTGCATTAGGAGGAGTATTTTCTGAAAACTCAGGTATAGTTAACATAGGTCTTGAAGGAATGATGACAATAGGAGCCTTTGCAGCAGCAGCAGCAGGTGTTTTAACAGGGAACCCATGGTTAGCTTTCTTAATCGGTGGATTAGCTGGAGCATTCTTTGCTTTGATACATGCAACTGCAACAGTTAAATTTAATGCAGATCATACAATATCAGGTGTTGCAATAAATTTATTAGCACCAGGTTTTGCATTATTTTTAGCTAAAATAATGTTTGATGGAGCAACTACTACTCCGACAATACCAATGGAAAATAAGATACCTAGAATATTTAATGGAACATTCCCAGCAGGTAGTGTACTAGATACAATATTTAATAACTATGCAACTGTATACTTAGCATTTATATTAGTTATAGTAGCGTATTACATTTTATATAAAACAAAGTTCGGTCTTAGAATAAGATCTGTTGGCGAACATCCAGGAGCTGCAGATACATTAGGAATAAATGTTTCTAAAGTAAGATATAGCGGTGTTTTAATATCTGGATTCTTAGCAGGGCTTGGTGGAGCATCAATGTCTCTTGCTTTAGTTTCTTCGTTCAGACCTACGTTAGTATCAGGACAAGGATATATAGCTATGGCAGCTGTTATATTCGGAAAATGGAGACCTCAATGGGCAGCGCTTGCTTGTTTATTATTTGGTTTCTCAACAGCGTTATCTGTATACTTCGGAAGTCCAACATTACCATTTACAATAAATGAAAACTTATTATCTATGATACCTTATGTTGTAACATTAATAATATTAATATTATTTGTTAAGAGTTCTAAGGCTCCTTCAGCTTTAGGTAATCCTTATAAAAAAGGTGAGAGATAATTAATAAAAAGCTATGAAAATTAAATTTTTCATAGCTTTTTTATTTTGTAAAATAAAAAATAATTTACTATGTAAAATTTTTATAGAGTATAAAAATATAATATTACAAACAATGTAATAAAATATTATAGAAAACTTAGCGCAATTATAATAGATAAAACTTTAGTATATAGGTAACAGTAAATTTGAATTTAAAAGAACTAGTAACAGTGGTGACCATGTTCTAAAGTCCTATATCAAGACTAAAATAAGCTTAATGTAATTGGAATAGGAAAAATCAATGACATACTTGATGACCAAGATATAACCGAATACTGTACATCTATATGTAGTATATTTGAATTTATAAAAGACATTATAAGATAATATGGCTTTTTATTTTTATATAAAAATATATTTAATTTGAACTTATAAAAATTAAAAAAATGTTTAATAATATAACTATCGGTAAAGTTATAAATAATTTATCGGGGTAAAGTAATTAAAAATATAATATGAATAAGAAGCAATGTATTAAACTAGAATAAGTTTCCTTGAATTATTTGGAAGGGGTGATACAATGACAGATAAAAAAATGCAAATAAGTTTTTTACCCCAGGATATAGAGCTAATAAGAGGTTTTTTACATGGAAAGGATTACTCTAATATAATAAGTTATGATAAGACTTTAGATAGTATATATGTAGATATGTATGAAATAAAAGATTGTGATACACTTTGCTCTGGTATTGCTGATTTAATGATAGGTTTAATAAAAGAAAGAAATCTAAAAGATTACATATGGAAGACTTACACTAATATAAATGAAGAGGATAAAAAAAGTGTATATATAGAAGCTGTAAGTCTATTTGATAAAAAAGAAGATTTTATAAAAGAAACTATATATAGTAAAGTAAGTGAATTTATTATAGAAAATAATGGCTTAAATTTAGAGGGATTCTTAAAATTTAGAATGAAAGATTTTATTAGTTATATTTCTATACTAAGTGATATTGCATTAGAAGAGCATCTTATTAAGAGAGATAAAAAGGAATTTCTAGATTCATTAAAATATTTTATCGATATACAAGAAGAAAAAATGGGATTATTGCGAATAACAATAATGAAAGATGGTCGTTTTATATTAAGTGATGAAAATGGAAATGAAATTGAAAATCTTAATAATGAAGAAATTATTAGTCTTGCTCTTGAAGAAGATTTAAATAATGAGGATATTCTAATAAGTGCAATAATGACATTATGTCCTAAAAAAATAGAAATACTTGATAATTCAAATAATAAAAAGTCAAAAGATATTATAGAAATTGTTAATTTATTATTTGAAGGAAAGGTAACGGTAATATATAGTAATTAATTATTATATTATATTATGGTTGAATGATAAATATCTATCTGATATAATTAAAATTAATTAAAAATAGTGCAATGAAGAGACTAAGTAGAATAGATTAATTATTTTACAGAGAAGATGAGCCTTGGCTGTGAGCTCGTCGAAAATAATCCTATTTGAAAACTAACTTGGAGCAGAATTTAGTAGCATTTTGTATGTGAAAGTATTCGGTTGACTACCTTATAGTCATCAAGAGGATATATATTTACTATATATCAACTTGGGTGGAACCACGACATATAACTCGTCCCAAATTTTATGGGATGAGTTTTTTTATTGTAATAATATAAATTTTATAGGAGGCATAATTATGATTAAAGTTACATTAAAAGACGGATCAGTAAAGGAATTTGAAAATGAGCTTTCTGTCTTAGAAATTGCAAAATCAATAAGTGAAGGTTTAGCAAGAGCAGTTGTTGCAGCGTCTGTTAATGAGGAGGTAGTAGGTCTTGACTATGTGGTTAAAGAAGACTGTACATTAAACTTATTCAAATTTGATGATATAGAAGGAAAAGATGTTTTTAGACATACTTCTGCACATATGTTAGCGCAAGCTATAAAAAGATTGTATCCAGAAGCTAAATTTGCTATAGGACCAAGTATAGAAAATGGTTTCTACTATGATATAGATTTAGAACAAAGATTAACTATGGATGATCTTGCAAAGCTTGAAGCTGAAATGAAGAAAATAGCTAAAGAAGATCAAAAACTTGAAAGATTTGAATTATCAAAAGAAGAAGCTTTAGCTTGGGCAAAAGAAAATGGTGAAATATACAAAGAAGAATTAATAAATGATCTACCAGAAGGTGAAATAATATCATTCTACAAACAAGGTGATTTCACTGATTTATGTAGAGGACCACACTTATTATCTACTAAAAAAGTAAAAGCTGTTAAATTACTTAGTGTAGCAGGTGCTTACTGGCGTGGAGATGAAAAAAATAAAATGCTTCAAAGAATTTATGGTATATCTTTTGAAAAGAATAAAGATTTAGAAGAATACCTACATTTATTAGAAGAAGCTAAGAAAAGAGATCATAGAAAATTAGGTAAAGAATTAGATTTATTTTTTATACCAGAAGAAGGACCTGGATTCCCTCTATTCTTACCAAAAGGTATGGAATTAAAAAATGCTTTATTAAAATATTGGAGAGAAATACATAGACAAGATGGATATGTGGAAATAGAAACTCCTATTATATTAAATAGACACTTATGGGAGACTTCAGGGCACTGGTACCACTATAAAGAAAATATGTACACAGTTCAAATAGATGAACAAGATTTTGCTATAAAACCAATGAACTGTCCAGGCGGTATGTTATTCTATCAAGCAAAACCACATTCTTATAGAGATTTCCCTATGAGAGTTGCTGAACTTGGTAGAGTTCATAGACATGAGTTATCAGGAGCTTTACATGGTCTTATGAGAGTTAGAGCTTTCACTCAAGATGATGCACATATATTCATGTTACCAGAACAAATAAAAGATGAAATAAAAGGTGTTGTAAAACTAATAGACAGTGTATATAAAACATTTGGATTTGAATATCACTTAGAATTATCTACTAGACCAGAAGATTCTATGGGTACTGATGAAGAGTGGGAAACTGCTGAAAATGGTTTAAGAGAAGCTTTAGAAGAATTAAACTTACCTTATGTACTAAATGAAGGTGATGGAGCATTCTATGGACCAAAAATCGACTTCCACTTAAAAGATTGTTTAGGAAGAACATGGCAATGTGGTACTATTCAATTAGATATGCAATTACCTCAAAGGTTTGATATATCATACGTTGGACAAGACGGAGAAAAACATAGACCTGTTATGATACACAGAGTTGCTCTTGGAAGTATAGAAAGATTTATAGGAATATTAATAGAGCAATATGCTGGTAAATTCCCTGTATGGTTAGCTCCAACTCAAGTTAAAATATTACCTATATCAGACAAATACATGGATTATGCAAATGAAGTTAAAAAAGCTTTATTTGATGCAGGTGTAAGAGTTGAAATGGATGATAGAGCAGAAAAGATAGGATTCAAAATAAGAGAAGCACAACTTCAAAAAGTACCTTACATGTTAGTTGTAGGTGAAAAAGAAGCTGCAGAAAACCAAGTTGCTGTAAGATCAAGAGATAAAGGTGAAATGGGAAGTATGAGCTTAAATGATTTTGTATCAATGGTAGTAAAAGAAGACGAAGAAAGAGTTAATATAGTTCAAGAATAATTCATAAAATTATAGATGAAAATAACCTAGGATTTAAATCCTAGGTTATTTTTTTAACAAGGCTCTTTTTGGATTAATGACTGTAATTCTTCTAAAGTCATAGTTTCTTTATCATGTAGATAATTAGCAACTATGTGTAAATCATTGATATTTTCTTTCATTAGTTTTAGAGTTTCTTTGTAACAATCTGAAACGATTGCATTAGCTTCTTTCTGTACTTGCTGTGACATAAAAGATTTTGAATTACCTTCTATTGTCATAAATCCTAATTTACTCATACCATATTCGCAAACCATTTGATCTGCAATGTCAGTAACTTTCTTTAAGTCATCTTTAGCGCCAGTAGAAAGGTGGTTGAATATGATTTCTTCTGCAGCTTTTCCAGCCAGTAATATTTTTATTTTGCCTATTAACTCTTCTTTTGTATAAATGTATCTATCTTCATCAGGAAGTTGAAGCACATATCCTAAGGCTTCGCCACGAGGAACAATAGATATTTTCTGTATAGGACAAATATTTATAATATTACTTACTATTGCATGGCCAGCTTCATGGTAAGATACGATTTTCTTTTCTTTTGCTATTAAGACTGAATTTTTTTGTTCTATACCAGCAATTACTCTTTCTAGAGCTTTATCAAAGTGATATGAAGTAATTTCACTGCTATTGTCTCTTACTGCAAATATGGCAGCTTCATTAGCGATGTTTGCTAAATGAGCACCATTAAAACCATGAGTTTTACGAGCTAATAATTTTAAGTCAACTTCTTTATGCAATGGCTTGTTATTTGTATGAACTTTTAAGATTTCATATCTACTATTATAGTTAGGTGAATTAATACGTATATGTCTGTCGAATCGTCCAGGTCTTAATAAAGCTTCATCTAATAAATCTAGTCGATTTGTTGCACCAACTATTATGATATTATCATCTTTATTAAATCCATCCATTTCTACAAGTAGTTGATTTAATGTTTGATCTTTTTCGTTATTGCTTTCTGAGTGTCTTCTAGCGCCTATGGCATCAATTTCATCGATAAATATGATGCTAGGAGCTTCTTTTCTAGCTTTTTCAAAGAGAGTTCGAACTCTTTTAGCCCCTACTCCAACATATTTTTCAACGAACTCAGATCCAGTTACATTAAAGAATGATGAATCTGTTTCTCCAGCAACAGCGGATGCTAGTAGGGTTTTTCCTGTACCAGGAGGACCATAAAATAGTATTCCTTTTGGGATTTTTGCACCCATTTTTATGTATTTGTCGGGAGACTTCATAAAGTCAACTACTTCAAATAGCTCTTCTTTTACTTCATCAAGTCCTGCCACATCTCTAAATGTCGTTTTGGGTTTACTGCTATTATGATCCTCAGTGCAGTTTTCTTTTTCCAGTTTTGTCTGAGCAAATACAGGAACTGGATTGTTAATTTTTTTCAAAAAGTTATTTATAATATTCATTGTTAAGCACCTCTGATGGATATAATTATTACTTACTTTATATTTTCCAAAGTTGTAAAAATTTATTAGGAAAATTAAAAAAATAAACTTTTACATTAAAGAGTATTGTCATAAAAGGCAGCTTAAAAACAGAAAAACTATAATTTTAAAAAATAGAAAATATTTTATAGAAAAGTAGTTGACAAATAGCTCGAATGAGCGTATATTATATGGAGTAGCAATTGTGACTACAAAAAATAATTAGTAAAACAAGAAGAAGTCCGTTTCTCGCCTTACGCCACGGGTTAGTAAGGTTAATATAAGTTTAGTTTATGTGTATTCACAAACTAAGTGCAATTTTGACTTATATAGCGGATGATATTCAATCATTCGCTTTTTATTTTATATAAAATAATTTGGAGGTGTCCTACCATTAGTAAAGAATTAACATTGAATGACCAAATAAGAGATAAGGAATTAAGAATTCTATCTGAAACAGGAGAGCAATTAGGTATAATGTCTTCTAAAGAAGCTCTAGCTATAGCGGCTAGTAAGAATTTAGATTTAGTAAAGATTTCACCAAATGCTAAGCCACCTGTTTGTAAAATAATGGACTATGGGAAGTACAAATACGAGCAATCTAGAAAAGAAAAAGAAGCTAGAAAAAATCAAAAGACAATAACAGTTAAAGAAATAAGACTTAGACCAGGTATTGAGGCTAATGATTTAAATACAAAAGCAAATAATGCTATTAAATTCCTTAAAAAAGGAGACAAAGTTAAAGTTGAACTTCGTTTTAGAGGAAGAGAACTAGGACATAAAGATATCGGTAAAGAAGTAATGATTAAATTTATTGATATAGTTAAAGAGTTTGGAGAACCAACAAAGGCCCCTGCATTTGAAGGGAACAGCATGGTTGTAATTATAGATCCAAAAAAATAGATGATTAACTGAGAGGAGGAATTTATCATGCCAAAAATGAAAACTCATAGAGGAGCAGCTAAAAGATTCAAGAAAACTGGAAGCGGAAAATTAAAGAGAGCTAAGGCTTTCAAAAGTCATATATTAACAAAAAAATCACCTAAGACTAAAATGAACTTAAGACAATCTGCTATAGTTAGCAAAGGTGATGCTGAAAGAATAGCACAATTATTACCATACTAAGAAGTAATTGACTAAACTTAAGTAATAGAATCGAAAATAAAAGACAACACACATAAGAATAAAGGAGGTCATGAACATGGCAAGAGTAAAAAAAGCAATGAACGCTCGTAAGAAGCATAAAAAAGTGTTAAAACTTGCAAAAGGATTCAGAGGATCTAGAAGCAAATTATATAGACCAGCAAACAATTTCGTAATGAAAGCATTAAAAAATGCTTATATAGGTAGAAAGTTAAAGAAGAGAGACTTCAGAAAACTTTGGATACAAAGAATAAATGCAGCTGCTAGAATGAATGGAATATCTTATTCAAGACTAATGAATGGATTAAAATTAGCAGGTGTTGAAGTTAACAGAAAAATGTTATCTGAAATGGCAATAAATGATCCACAAGGATTTGCTAAATTAGTAGAAGTTGCTAAAGCTAAATTAGCTTAATAACTTCATATAATAAGAATTAAAGCATCTATAAAAGACAATAGTCGTTTATGGATGCTTTTTTGTATAGATGCTATAAATTACTACAATAATAAGATAAAGAATTAAAAATAATTAACATATAATATCTATATTAATATAGTATAATGTTGTTATTGAAGATTAACTATTTTATAATATTGTATAGCTTAAAATTATATATAAAGGAGGGGTAGACAGAATTGAAAACCATGTTGAAAAAACTGCTTTTAAAAACAAATGCTATGAAGCCGGCGCAAGTAATGGTTATAGGATTTGGAGTAGTTATATTATTTGGTGGACTGATATTAAATTTACCCATAGCTACTAAAGATGGAGAAAGTGTTGGATTTTTAAATGCTTTGTTTACAGCAACTTCTGCTGTATGTGTCACAGGACTAGTTGTAGTAGATACAAGTACTTATTGGAATGAATTTGGCCAATTTGTTATTATAACTTTGATTCAAATTGGTGGGTTAGGGTTCATGACGATGGCTACAATGTTCTCTTTATTAACAGGTAAGAAAATAAATTTAAGAGAAAGATTATTAATACAAGAATCGCTGAATCAAAAGGATTTATCAGGTCTTGTAAAACTTACTAGATACATAATTATGATGACATTTGCCATTGAAGGTATAGGTGCATTATTGTTATCTATGGTATTTATACCTGAATTAGGTTTACTTAAAGGGATATGGTATAGTATATTTCATGCTATATCAGCTTTTTGTAACGCAGGATTTGATTTAATGGGATCTATAACGGGCGAATACTCGTCTTTAATGTGTTTTGTTAGTAATACATTAATAAATTTTGTTATTTGTGGATTAATTATACTTGGAGGAATAGGGTTCCCGGTTTTATTAGATGTAATAAATAATAAAAAATATTCAAAACTAAATGTACATTCAAAATTAGTTATAAACACAAGTGCAATACTTATTATTATAGGTTTTTTATTCATATTTATTGCTGAATTTGATAATGCAGGTAGTTTAGGTGGACTTAGTATGAAGGAAAAATTATTATCCTCATTATTCCAATCAGTTACACTTAGAACGGCAGGATATACTACGATAGATTTAACTTTATTAAAAGAAAGTACACTTTTCCTAATGATAATTTTAATGCTTATAGGTGCATCGCCAGCATCTACAGGTGGAGGTCTTAAGACAACTACTGTTGCCACATTGTTTTTAACAGTAAAATCATTTATTTTAGGAAAAGAAGATATAGAAGTTTATCAAAGAAGAATAAGTAGTACAACTGTTAGAAAGTCATTAGGTATTTTCTTTATAGGGGTATTTATAGCACTATTTGGAACTTTAATACTTTCTATTGTGAATCCAGAATTTACATTACTAGAATGTAGTTTTGAAGTAATATCAGCATTCGCAACAGTAGGCCTAAGTATAGGTGGTACACCTTCGTTAACAGCTATTGGAAAAATCCTAATAATGATATTAATGTTCTTAGGTAGAGTAGGTTCTCTTACTATTTTCATTGCATTACTTTCTAGAAATAATAGAATAAAATCTAAAATTAGATATGCAGAAGGAAAGATAATCGTAGGATAACAATTATAAGTTTGAAAGGATGAAAAGCAAATGAAACAATATATAGTTATAGGGTGTGGAAGATTTGGTTCATCTCTTGCCACAACCATGAATTTACTAGGTCATCAAGTAATGGCTATAGATAAAAGTGAAGAAATAATTCAAAATTTATCAGATAAAGTTACTCATGTGGCAGCAGTAGATGTTACAGACGAATATGCTTTAAGATCTTTAGGATTAGGAAATTTTGATGTGGCAATAATAGCAATAGGATCTGACATAAGAGCATCTATAATGGCTACTCTTATAGCTAAAGAAATGGGTGTAGAGCAAGTAGTATGTAAGGCTAAGGATGAATTACAAGCAAAAGTTTTATATAAAATAGGCGCAGATAGAGTTGTATTCCCAGAAAGAGATATGGGTATAAGAGTAGCTCATAACTTAGTTTCAGATAATATATTGGATCATATAGAATTAGATCCAGAGTACTCTATAATGGAAATTGTAACACCTAATAAATGGGTTGGTAAAACATTAGTGGAATTAGATTTAAGAGCTAAATATGAAATTACTATTTTAGCAATTAAAAATGGAGATAAAATAAATGTTATTCCTTCACCAGAAGAACAGCTACAAGAAAATAGTATTTTAGTAGTAATAGGTAAAAATAGCAATATAAGCGCTATTGTTACAAAAGATAAAAATTCAAAATAGGAGAACATAAAATGCCTATAAACATAAGTAGTAAAGATAATGAAAAAGTTAAATATACCAAATCATTATTAAAAAGTAAAAATAGACAAAAAGAGTCAAAATATATAATAGAAGGTTATAGAATTTTAACTTTAGCAATAGAATGTAATACAGACTTAGATTATGTATTTATAAATGAAACTTTTGAAGAAAAAGAAGAGCATAAAAACTTTTTAAATATATTAGAAGATAATAATATAAAAGTGTTTAAAACTACTAATAAAATATTTAAGGAATTAGTAGATACAGAGAATACACAAGGTATTTTGGGTGTAATTAGGTTTAAAGAGAAAAAAATTGAACATAATATTAATCAAGAAGATAAATTTGTGTTAATATTGGATAGAATACAAGACCCAGGTAATATGGGAACAATAATAAGAACAGCAGATGCAGCAGGTGTAGATGCTATAATTGCATTAAAAGGCTGTGTAGATATATATAATCCAAAAGTAATTAGATCAACTATGGGTTCCATTTTTGACATGAATATCATACACTGTACTCAAGAAGAATGTTTACAGGAGTTAAAATCTAATAACTTTAAAATAGTATCTAGTTATCTTAATACTGACAATTACTATCATGAAACAAAATATCATGATAGAACAGCTTTAGTAATAGGTAATGAAGCTAATGGAGTTAATAATGACTTGATAGAAGCATCAGATATATTAGTCAAAATACCTATTTATGGCAATGCTGAATCTTTAAATGCAGCTATATCTTCAGCTATATTAATGTACGAAATTAAAAAATATTTAAGCTAATATGTTGAAAATACAATATTATGTATGTTATAATTGAACAAAAACTATATACAAAAAAGCTATGATAGAGAAAAGTATTATAATTTAACTTAGGAAAGAGAAAAATACATTTGCTGTGAGTATTTACTAAGTATTTATAAGAAGTTCACTCTGGAGCATTAAAGCTGAACAGAAATCAGTAGGCTTTAACGTTGAACGCGTTAAGTTTGTTTGAGTGGTTTATTAATATTTTTATTATATTATTAAACTACTAGGGTGGTACCGCGAATTACAGTCTTTCGTCCCTAGATAGGGATGAAGGGCTTTTTTTATTACTTATTTTTAAATTAAATATCATGAAAGGGTGAAAAAAAGTGAAAGAACAATTAATAAGCTTAAAAGAAAGAGCTTTAAGTGAAATTAAAGTATCTTCTTCAATGGAAGAGTTAGATAGCCTTAGAGTAAAGTACTCTGGGAAAAAAGGCGAACTTACTGCAATATTAAAAGGCATGGGTAAATTATCTGCTGAGGAAAGACCGGAAATAGGGAAAATAGCCAATGAAGTAAGAGAAGCTATAGAAAATGAAATAAACATAAAAAAAGAAGAAATTAAGAAAATAGAGTTAAACAAAAAGTTAGCTGAAGAAGTAATAGATGTTACTATGCCAGGAAAAACTTTTAAAGTTGGAAAAAGACATCCAATAACTCAAATAATAGATGAAGTAACTGAAATATTTATGGGAATAGGATTCTCTGTGGCAGAAGGTCCAGAAGTTGAGACAGTTGAAAATAACTTCGATGCACTAAATGCTCCTAAGAATCATCCATCAAGAGATATGTCAGATACATTCTACTTCAATGATGAATTATTACTTAGAACTCAAACATCTCCAGTTCAAGTTAGAACAATGAAAAATGAAGAATTGCCAATAAGAATAATATCTCCAGGTAGATGTTTTAGAAACGACTCATTAGACGCAACACATTCACCAATGTTCCACCAAATAGAAGGGTTAGTAGTTGGTAAAGATATAACTATGGCTCAATTTAAAGGAACTTTAGAATTATTTGTTAAGAAGTTATTTGGAGAAAATACAAGAACTAAATTTAGACCACATAACTTCCCATTCACTGAGCCAAGTGCAGAAATAGATGTTACTTGTTTCAAATGTGGAGGAGAAGGATGTCCAATGTGTAAAGGTGAAGGTTGGATAGAAATACTTGGTTCAGGTATGGTTCATCCAAACGTACTTAGAAATTGTGGAATAGATCCAGAAGTTTATAGTGGATTTGCTTTCGGTATGGGTGTTGAAAGACTTGCAATGCTTAAATACGAAATAGATGATATAAGACTATTAGTTGAAAATGATATGAGATTTTTAGATCAATTCTAATAAAAGGAGGAAGAAAAAATGTTAGTACCTGTAAAATGGATAAGAGATTACGTTAATATAGATATGGATACAGTTGAATTTGCTGATAAAATGACTATGACTGGAACAAAAGTTGAAACAATAGAATTTTTAGGCAAAGAAATAAGTAATGTTGTAGTAGGTCAAATAAAAGAAATAACACAACATCCAAATGCTGATAAGCTTGTAGTTTGTCAAGTAAATGTGGGTGAAGAAGAGCTTGTACAAATTTGTACGGGAGCTAAAAATGTTTCTGAAGGTGACTATATACCAGTTGCCAAAGTTAACTCTACATTACCTGGAGGAATAAAAATCAAAAAGGGTAAATTAAGAGGAGAAGCATCTCACGGGATGTTATGTGGCGCTGAAGAACTAGGAATAGATGAAAACTTTGTGAATGAAAGAAGTAAAGGTGGAATATATATCTTAAATGATATGGAAAACTTAGTGATAGGGCAAGATATAAAAGAATTCCTAGGATTAAATGATGCAGTAATAGACTTTGAATTAACTGCAAATAGACCAGATTGTAGATCAATGATAGGTATAGCTAGAGAAGCAGCAGTTACTATAGGAGAAAAAATAAACTACCCAGAGATAGAAGTCAAAGCTTGTGATGAAGATATAGACTTTGAAGTAAAAGTTGAAAGTCCAGAGCTTTGCCCAAGATACGGAGCAAGAATAGTAAAAGATGTTAAAATAGGGCCATCACCATACTGGATGCAAAGAAGACTTATAGAAGCTGGTGTTAGGCCAATAAATAATATAGTTGATATAACAAACTTCGTAATGTTAGAACAAGGTCAGCCATTACATGCATTTGACTTAAATGAACTTACAACTGGAAAAATAGTTGTAAGAAATGCAGTAGAAGGTGAAAAATTCACTACTTTAGATGAAGTCGAAAGAACTCTAGATAAAGATATGCTTGTTATAACTGATGGAGAAAAACCAGTTGCTATAGCAGGGGTAATGGGTGGTTTAAACTCAGGAATAAAAGATGATACTACAGCGGTATTATTTGAAGGAGCAGCATTCAATGCAGATAGCATAAGAGCTACTTCTAAAAAATTAGGTCTTAGAACAGAAGCATCTGGAAGATATGAAAAAGGTGTTTGTACAGAACTTTCAATAACAGGTGTTGAAAGAGCTTGCCAATTAGTAGAAATGTTAGGTGCTGGTAGAGTTTTAAGAGGAACTGTGGAAGATTATCCAGTTAAACAAGAAGCTCAAACTTTAACTGTTAATCCATCAAGAATAATAAAAAATATAGGAATAGATCTATCATTAGACGGATTTGTAAAAATATTAGAAGACTTAGAATTCAAATGTGATTTAAAATCTGCTGATGAAGTAGTGATAGAAGTTCCAACATTTAGATTAGATATAGAGCAAGAAGCTGATATATATGAAGAAATAGCTAGAATATATGGATTTGAGAATATACCATCTGAGCAATTAGAAGGAAATGCAACAGCTGGTGTTAAAACTCCACAGCAAAAATTCATGGATAAAATAAAAGATACTGCTACAAGTATAGGGTTATATGAAATATTAACATACTCATTTGTAAGTCCAAAAACTTTAGATAAAATAAAATTACCTGCAGATGATAAGAAAAGAGATTATATTACATTAATTAACCCACTTGGAGAAGACACATCAGTTATGAGAACTACAATGATGCCAAGTATGTTAAATGTATTATATACAAATATATCTCGTAAAGTTGAAAGTGGTTTAGCATTTGAATGTGGTCATACATTTACTCCACAAGAAGGATTACCAATAGAAACTAATCACTTATGTGTAGGTATGTACGGTAAAGATGTAGACTTCTTCGTGTTAAAAGGTGCACTGGAAACAATATTAGATGCTGTAGGATTCCAAAACTACGAAATAATACCAGAAACTAATAATACTACATTCCATCCAGGAAGATGTGCTACAATAAAGTATAATAATATATATATAGGTACTTTCGGAGAAGTTCATCCAGAGGTTATAGATAACTACAACTTAGGACAAAGAGTATATCTTGCTGAGTTAGATTTAGATTTAATATTTGAAAACTCAGATAGAACTATAATATACAATCCATTGCCAAAATATCCATCAACTTCTAGAGATATAGCTCTTTTAGTTAAAGATGATGTTATAGTAAAACAAATAGAAGATATAATAAAATCTAATGGAGAAGATATATTAGAGAGTTATAAATTATTCGATGTATATAAAGGTTCACAAATAGCTGACGGATATAAATCAATAGCATACTCTATAATATATAGAAGTAAAGATAAAACTCTAACAGATGAGGATGTAAATAAAGTACACCATAATATAATAAGAGAGTTAGAAGAAAAGCTAGATGCTAAATTAAGATCAAACTAACTCATCTTTGATAGGGGGATTAGTGAGATGAATAAGGTAGTTGTGAGGATTTTGGGTTCTGAATATAATATTGTTGGTAAAAATCCAGAACAGATGAAAAATGTAGCAAGGTACGTAGATGGAGAAATGAATAAGATTAAAGAAGGCAATCCAAAACTAAGTTCACTTGCTACAACTATAGTTGCATGTTTAAATATTGCTAATGAGTTATTTGATTGTTGCCACGAAAATGAAGAACTACACAATGAGGTTGAATCATTAAAAGAAGGAATGAGTAGACCGAATGAAGAAGTTCAAGGAGAAGTTCAAAAGGTTATTAACGAATTAGAGCAAAAAGATCTAGAGATAATAGACAAAGATTATCGAATAGAAGAACTTGATGAACAAATGAAAAAACAAAATGAAAAAATAGAAAATCTAAGCAAATCTACTGAAGAAATGAAGTTAGAACTAGAAAAATATATAGCTGAAATTAAAAGTTTAAAAGAAGAAGCTGAAGAAGCTAAACAAAGAGCGAAAGCAGCAGAAAGTATAGCATCACAGTGGCAAAATAAAGCTTATGATTTTCAGTTAAAATATGCAGAACTAGAAAATCAGTTGAAAAATAGAAAAAGTACTCTATAAAGAAAATAATGGGGGTGTTTCAAAGGATTATAAACTTTTGAAACACCCTTTTGACTTAAGAGCGGAGGTATAATATGAAAGAAGTTGAACTATTAGCCCCAGTTGGCTCTTTTGAATCATTGAAGGCAGCTGTACAAAATGGAGCTAATGCAGTTTACCTTGGAGGTAAAGATTTTAGTGCAAGAGCATCTGCCAATAATTTTGATAGAGAAGAGTTAAAAGAAGCTGTAAGATACGCACATATTAGGGGCGTAAGAGTTTTTGTTACAACAAATACTCTTATAAAGCAAAGTGAATTAGAAGGTTTTATCGAGTATGTAAAGTTTTTATATGATATAAATATTGATGCATTAATATTACAAGATATAGGTGCAGCAATGACAATAAAAAAACTACTTCCAGATTTTGAGTTACATGCTAGTACACAAATGGTTGCACATTCTTTAGAAGATGTAAAGTACTTGGAAGGGATAGGTTTTGATAGAGTAGTACTTGCTAGAGAATTAAATGTGGAAGAAATTAAACATATTTGTGACAATACTAATGTTGATATAGAGGTATTCGTTCATGGAGCACTATGTGTTTGTTATTCTGGTCAATGCTTAATGAGTAGTATGATAGGAAACAGGTCAGGAAACAGAGGAAGATGTGCTCAACCTTGTAGACAAAGATATACAATGATTGATATTAATACAGGAGAAGAAGTAGCTTCTGATGGAGATTATTTGCTTAGTACAAGGGACTTAAATGCTATAGAAGAAATAAACCAAATCATTGATGCTGGGGTTCATTCTCTTAAAATCGAAGGAAGGATGAAAAAGCCTGAGTATGTAGCAACTGTAATAGGTAGCTACAGAGATGCCGTTGATGATTATTTAAGAACTAAAAAAGTTAATGTATCTCATGATATAATGACTGATTTATATACTATTTTTAATAGAAAATTCACAAAGGGTCTTTTACTTGGAGAAGTAGGGGAAGATGTAATGAACTCTCAAGTACCAAATAACCAAGGGTTATATATAGGAAAAGTATTAGACTATAATAAAAAAGCAAAAAGATTGAAAATAGTATTGGAAGAGAACCTAAAAAAAGGCGATGGAATAAACTTAGGTGGCGGAGTTATTGGAAGAATCATAAAAGGTAAGGAAATCACTGATATTGGATACAAAGGCGAGATTATAGAAATAGATTTTATTGGTGAAGCTAGAAGAAATCAAATGATATTCAAAACTTCCGATACTCAATTAATGGATAAAGTACAAAGTACATTTAAACAAGACAAAGAACTGGCAAAAAGTTTTATTGATGGAGAAATAAGTTTAAGATTAGGACAAAATCCTATAATTAAATTTAAAGATTTAAATGGTAACGAAGCTGAAGTTGTTGGCGACTTTGTTATAGAAAAAGCTTTAAAAGTACCAATGAGTAAAGAAAAAATAGAAACACAATTGAAAAAACTAGGAAATACTCCTTACGAATTAAGAAATCTGAAGATAGATTTAGATGAAGGGATAAGTTTACCAATTAGTGTAATTAATCAAATTAGAAGAGAATGTATTGATAATCTAAGTGAAAAAAGAATAGATATTAAAGATAGAAAATATAAAAATGAAAAAATAAGTTATAACCCACAAAAAGCTATTAGGCCGAAAGATAAAAAGATTAGAGTCAAAGTTAAAAACTTAGATCAATTGAGAGAAGTGGTAAACTTTGAAATAGATGCTATTTATTATGAAGATGCATCAACTATTGAAGGTGCCATAGAAATAGGAAAAGAAAATAATAAAAAAGTAATTTACTCAGCACCTAGGATTATTAGAAATAAAGAATATAATAAGCTGAATAAAATTAAAGCTTTAAATGAAGATACTATTCAGATTGGAACTTTAGGATCAATAAATTTCTTTAAAAATAAAAACTTCTGCATAGATTATTATTTAAATTCATTTAACAGCGAAACTATAAATCATTTTAAAAAAGAAGGAGCTACTTCTCTTTGTATTTCTCAAGAACTTAATATGAATGAGATAGAAGATACTCTAACTTATACTGATTTAGATGTAGAAAGTGTAGTTTATGGATTTGCACCAATGATGATAAGTGAATATTGTCCTATGGGAGTAATTGTTAGAAACTGTAAAAAGGACAAAAGATGCAAAGAATGTAATGAAAGTAAATATGCTCTGAAAGATTTTAAGGGTGAAGAATATAGATTATCACAAGACTTATTCTGTAGAACTACTATATATAATTCAAAACCAACTTGTGTATTAGATAACCTAGAAGAATTAAATAACATTGGTATAAATATATTTAGATTAGATTTTACTGGAGAAAATAAAAGTGAAATAAGAGAAATCATGGAGGCTTATACTGAAGTTATTAACAATGATTTTAGACTAGGGAATAAGTCGAGTAAATTATATAAAAAGTTAGGCGAAAAAGGTGTAACAACAGCTCATTTCTATAAAGGTGTAGAATAATTTACTATAAATAAAAAAGTACTAAAGGATTAATTTTCCTCTAGTACTTTTTTATTGTATATAAACTAATATGTCTCGACAATACGTTGATTAAAGCAATATGAGCGAGTCAAATTTTAGTATTGATTCATAGATGCTAAAACTTCAAGTAAAAACTCATAAACATTTTTAACAGAAGGTATACTTAAATGTTCATTTGGAGTATGAACTTCAAACATATCTGGTCCCATAGATATTGCTTCTGCACCGTTCATTTTATCAAGTAATAAACCACATTCAAGTCCTGCATGTATAGCAGTTATAATTGGTTTTTTACCTGTTAATTTTTCATAAACATCAACACATATATGTTCTAATTTAGAATTTTTTACATATTCCCAAGCTGGATATCCATCAGTGTTTTCAAAGTTAGCCCCAACTGAATCAGCAAGTAACTTTGTTTTATTGTTTATGTTTTCTCTTAAAGTAGCAACAGAGCTTCTTACGGCGCTTTCGAAAGACATTTTATCTTCTGATGTTTTAACAACACCTAAGTTAGTAGAACTTTCTACTAAACCTTCTATATCCATACTTTGTGTTTGTATTCCGTTTGGAATTAAGTTAAGTAATAATAGAGCTTTAGACTTACAATCGTCAGCAAGAGCCTTGTCAGCAGTAGTTTCTTCAACTATAACTTTAAGACCAGGATCAGTAGTGCTAAATTCATGTTTTAATATTTCTTCTATTCTAGATACACTAGCTTTAAGAGCATCAACTTGATTTTTATCAACTACAACTTTTGCCTCACACTCACGAGGAATTGCATTGTTTTTAGATCCACCGTTAACTTCTACTAAATCATAATCAATATCAAGTAAATTTAATATTCTACCCATTACAACATTTGAGTTAGCTCTTTGTTTAACTATATCCATACCTGAGTGTCCACCAAGTAAACCTTTTACTTCAACTAAAAGAGCTTGTTTATTTTCATCAACAGATTTATATGTAAGTGGTAAAGTAACATAAGCTCTATTTCCACCAGCACAACTTACTAATAAATAACCTTCTTCTTCAGAGTCTAAGTTAATTATATATTTTCCTTTTAATATGCCACCATCTAATCCATTAGCACCAGTCATACCAGCTTCTTCGTTAGAAGTTATTAATACTTCTAAAGATGGATGAGCTAAATCATTTGAAGCAAGTACAGCAAGACCCATAGCAACAGCTATACCATTATCTGCCCCTAATGTAGTACCGTTTGCATAAATCATATCATCTATAATTCTAAGGTCAATTGGATCCTTTTCAAAGTCGTGATCTGAATCTTTGTTTTTTTCACAAACCATATCCATATGACCTTGCAGTATAACACCAGGACAGTTCTCATAACCTTCAGTTGCAGGCTTTCTTATTAATATATTTAAGTGTTCATCTTGGATTACTTCTAAGCCTAAATCCTTGGCAAACTTATATAAGAAATTACTTATTTCTTTTTCATTGCCTGAACCCCTAGGTATTTGAGATATTTCTTCAAAATACTTAAACACTAATGATGGATTTAAATCCTTTAATACATTTTTCATAATAAACTCCCTTTCTTTTGAATCGATTAAAATTTAATTTTAAGTTAATAATGTAAATAACTTAGATATACTAAATAAAAGCTGTATTATATGTTAAAATATAATATGCTAATGTATAATATTATTTAGTCTACTAGTATTATAATACATTTTCGAAAAAAAAAACTAAATAGTAGAAATTATATACTAAATTTGAATAAATAGATAAAAAAGAGGAGGAAGTATGGATCAAAAATCATTAAGAGTCTTAGAGTACAATAAAATTATTGATTTATTAGCAACAAAAGCCTCATCTTCTTTAGGTTTAAAATATATTGAAGAACTAACACCAAAACCTGATTATAAAGAAGTAAAAGATATGTTAGAAGAAACTAGTGAAGCACAGGGAATTCTTATCAAAAGAGGCCATGTAAACTTAGGTGGTATACAAGATGTATCAGATAGTGTTAAGAGAGCTGAAATAGGTGCAGTATTAGATCCTGGAAGTTTATTAAAGATAAGTGATAATCTGAGAGCTGCTAGGAATCTAAAAAGAAGTTTGACTCCAGGAGAAGAGGAAGACTTTAATTATCCAATGATACAATCTTTATCAGATTCTTTATATGTATATAGAGATATAGAAGAAGAAATTAATAATGCAATAATTAGTGAAATTGAGATATCAGATAATGCGTCTCCTACTTTAAGGAGTATAAGAAGAGGAATATTGCAAAAAAATCAATCGATTAGAACTAAACTAAACTCAATAATATCATCGACTACATATCAAAAATATTTACAAGATGCAATTATTTCTGTTAGAGGGGATCGATTTGTTGTACCTGTAAAGGCTGAATATAGATCACAGGTTTCAGGTATAATACACGATCAAAGTTCATCTGGAGCTACATTATTTATTGAGCCAATGAGTATTGTTGAAATGAATAATGAACTGAGAAAGTTAAAATTAGATGAACAAGAAGAGATAGAAAGAATTTTAACAGAGCTAACAAAATTAGTAGGTGAAGTTGCAGGAGATATTTTATCTAATCAAGTTATACTTGGTAAGTTAGACTTTGCTTTTGCAAAGGGAAAATTATCTTTATCCATGAAGGCAATAGAACCAATATTAAATGAAGAAAAAAATATAAATATAAAAAATGGACGTCACCCATTGTTAGATGCAGATAAAGTTGTGCCTAATAACATTTACTTAGGAGAAGACTTTGATACATTAGTTATAACAGGCCCTAATACAGGTGGTAAAACAGTTACAATAAAAACTATTGGACTATTTGCATTAATGACTCAAAGTGGCCTACACATACCTGCAGATTATGGAAGTAGTATGTGTGTATATGATAATGTTTTTGCTGATATTGGAGATGAGCAAAGTATAGAACAGAGTTTATCTACATTTTCATCACATATGACAAAAATAGTAGGAATATTAAATGAAGTAAACTCTGATTCTTTAGTAATATTTGATGAGCTTGGAGCTGGGACTGACCCTGTTGAAGGAGCTGCCCTTGCAATAGCCATATTAGAAGATGTGAATATGGCAGGAGCAAAATGTATTGCAACTACTCACTACAGTGAGCTTAAAAATTATGCACTGACAAAAGATAGAGTAGAAAATGCAGCTGTAGAATTTGATGTTAATACATTAAGTCCTACTTATAAGTTATTAATTGGAGTACCAGGTAAATCAAATGCCTTTGAAATATCAAGAAAGTTAGGACTTAGAGACTATATAATTGATAGGGCAAAAGAATTCATAAATACAGATAATATAGAGTTGGAAGATGTTCTTCAAAATGTGGAGAAAAATAGAATAAAAGCTGAAGAAGAAAGAGCAGAGGCAGAGCAACTTAAAAAAGAAATAGAATATGTTAAAGCTGAATATGATAGAAAACTTGAAAAATTAAATGTATCAAGAGAAAAAATGATGGAAAAAGCTAGATCAGAAGCTTTTAGTATAACAAGACAAGCGAAAGAAGAAGCAGATAATATTCTGAAAGAACTTAGAAATATGGAAATGGAAATGGCTTCTAAGGAGAAGAACAAGAAAATAGAGGCTTTAAGAAAAGAACTTGCAGACTCTATGGGTAACTTACAACCATCAGTAAAAAGTATGATAGTTCCGAAGGTTTCTAATAAAGAGATAAAGGATTTAAAATCAGGAGATGAAGTAAAGGTTATAACTTTAAATCAAGAGGGTACAGTAGTATCAGTTGATAAAAAGAAAAAAGAAGCTGTTGTACAAATGGGTATAATGAAAATGACACTTCCATTTAAAGCATTACAAATAGCACAGAAAGAGAAAAAATCAATAGTAACTAAATCAACAAGACAAATTATCAGCTCTAAGTCAGGTAGTGTTAAGAGTGAAGTTGACCTAAGAGGACTGAATTTAGAAGAAGCTATTGTTGAAGTAGATAAATATTTAGACGATGCTTGTGTTGCAGGGCTTGAAACTGTTACAATAATACACGGAGTTGGTACGGGAGTTCTAAAAAAAGGACTTCAAGATGTGCTTAAGAAAAATAAACATGTTAAATCTCAAAGACCTGGACAATATGGTGAAGGTGGAATGGGAGTAACTATTGTTGAAATAAGATAATGAATTAAGGAGATGGTATAATTGATGATAGTGTCAGCATGCTTAGTTGGAGTGAATTGTAAATACAATGGGGGGAATAATGATAATGACAAAGTGAAAGAATTTTTAAAAGATAAACAATATATCATTATTTGTCCAGAACAATTAGGAGGGCTAACTACACCAAGAAAACCATCTGAAATAAACCAAGCAGGCGGAAAAGAAGTTTTAATTGGAAATAGTAAGGTAATAAGTTGTGAAAATAAAGATGTAACAGAAAATTTTGTTAAGGGAGCAAAGGAAAGTTTGAATATTGCTAAAATATTCAATTGCAAGCAAGCTCTTCTTAAGGAAGGTAGCCCATCCTGTGGATGCAATTTAATATATGATGGAACTTTCACAGGTAAGAAAATTTCTGGCATGGGTGTAACAGCAGCTTTATTTAATGAAAATAATATAGAAGTTTTTAGTGAAAAAGAGTTATAATATATATTTGAAACTATAACAATATGAATAACTTGAAAAAATGTAAAATTTAATTTAACATAGAAGAATGATGATGTAGAGAGGAGAATATAATGCAAGATTTTAAAATAGCGATAGCGAACTGTCTTAAAGAGAAAATAGAAGACTTAACTTTAGAAGAAATAGTAGCACTAATTGAAGTGCCACCAAATAAAGAAATGGGGGATTATGCTTTTCCATGCTTTAAATTAGCGAAGGTATTCAGAAAAGCTCCTAACATGATAGCTGCTGATTTAGCTGAAACTATAGAAGCTAAGGGTGAAATATCAAAAGTGATGCCACTTGGTGGATATGTGAACTTCTTTGTAAACAAATCTCAATTAGCTGAGAGTGTAATAAAAGATGTTTTAACTAAAAAAGAAAATTACGGACATAGCGATTTAGGACAAGATAAAGCTGTAGTAATAGATTTCTCATCTCCTAATATAGCTAAGCCTTTCCATATAGGACATATAAGAACTACTGTTATAGGTAATGCTCTATACAAAATATATGACTCTCAAGGATATAATGTAATAAGAGTCAACCATTTAGGAGACTATGGAACTCAATTTGGTAAACTTATAGTTGCATTTAAACTTTGGGGAAACAAAGAAGCTGTAGAAGCTAATCCAATACCAGAGTTATTAAAACTATACATACAATTCCATGATGAAGCTGAAAAGAAACCAGAAATGGAAGATGAAGCTAGAGCTTGGTTTACAAAATTAGAAAATGGTGATGAAGAAGCGAAGTCATTATGGCAATGGTTCAGAGACGAAAGTTTAAAAGAATTTGCTAGAGTATATGATTTATTAGACATAGAGTTTGATTCTTATGCAGGAGAATCTTTCTACTCAGATAAGATGGACACTGTAATAGAGCAAATAAAAGAAAAAGGATTATTAAAGCAATCTCAAGGAACAAATATTGTTGATTTAGAAGAATATAATATGCCACCAGCTCTTATAACTAAAAATGATGGTTCAACATTATATATGACAAGAGATTTAGCGGCAGCAATCTATAGAAAAAATACTTATGATTTTGAAAAATGTATATATGTAGTTGGTTCTCAACAAGCTCTACATTTCCAACAGCTATTTAAAGTATTAGAGCTTATGGGATTTGAATGGTCAAAAGACTTAGTACATACTCCATTTGGTATGGTTGCTTTAGAAGAAGGAACAATGTCTACAAGAAAAGGTAGAGTAGTATTCTTAGAGGATGTTTTAAAACAAGCTATAGAAAAAACTAAAGAAACTGTACTTTCTAAAAATCCAGATGCTAAAAATGTAGATGAAATATCTAAGCAAGTTGGTGTTGGAGCTGTAGTATTCCAAGAGTTATCAAATAGTAGAATAAAAGACTATACATTCTCATGGGAAAGAACTTTAAGTTTCGAGGGTGAAACTGGACCTTATGTTCAATATACTCATGCTAGATGTTGTGCAGTTTTAAGAAAAGCTAACGAAGAAGTAACTGCAGATATAAATTATGAATTATTATCAGGTGGTGATGCTGCAGAAGTATTAAAAGTAATCGGATCATTTAATAAAGCAATAGTTTCTGCAATGAGAAGAAATGAGCCGCACATAGTTACAAGATTTGTACTAGATTTAGCTCAATCATTTAATAAATTCTATCATGACAACCCAATAATAGTTGAAGATTCAGAAATTAGAAAAGCAAGACTTGCTCTAGTTGCTGTAACAAGACAAACATTAGAAAATGGATTAGCAATATTAGGAATGCATGCACCAGAAAGAATGTAAAAATTCACATTAAAAATGGCAGCTTTTAGCTGCTATTTTTGATTTTACAAACAAGCATCTGAATACAAGGTAATAAAATTGATAAAAATACTAAGTAAAAGACTTATAAGGGAGTTAATTTATGAAAGAAAATTTAATAAGAAATTCTTATCTAAATTCTTTTAACATTAATGATGAGAAAAAAGGATTACAAGATTTAATCATTATTAATACTAAGTGTTTGATTGATGACAAAATTCAAAGATATGTGTACATAGATAATAATAGATTAAAAGATGAATTAAGATATTATAATTTCTATGGGACAAAACCAGATTATGATGATATACTAAACATTCTACTACCATTAATACTTGCAAATACTAATATTCAAAAGTCAGAGGATGAGGTAATAAGTTTAATCCAAAAGTATATTAAATACTTTAAAAAAGAGGAGCATTTATTTGAATATATTATAGGTGCGCTAATGTATAATGCATTGATACATTATATTTTGGAGGATAAAAATATAGAGTATGGACAATTACTGCAATTATTAAAGGAAAAAATTATAGGATTTTCCATTGAGTTAGAAAAGCTAAATATGATAAAATTTCAAATGGCTAGAATCAATGCGATACAATTAATTGATAATTATATAGATTTAAAAATAGACAATTATGAGGACGGAAAAATAATAAAAAATTTATTAAATGCTATATATGATGTTTATATAGAAGAAAAAGATGTAAGCAATATAGGAGTTTTAAGCATAAAAAAATCTATATTATCAATATTGGGCGAAGAAGCAAATCTAAATACGGACAATATAGATTTTCTTGAGCAAATGTCTCATTACATAATAAAACTAAGGAAATATGTAATTAACAAAAAAACTTATAATTTAAATTCAGATCCGAGAAATTTAATTAAATACAATGAAGGAGAAGTTGTCTCAGATGCCATATTAAATAAGATAAATATTGTATCAAAAGAATTAGAAGACAATATTCTTCATCTAAAGGTTAAATCCAAATCCGGTGAATATAATTTTAAATTTAAAAAAGCATAAAATTAACTATTTTGTTCTAAATAGCTAATAAATTCTTGTTCAGTAGTTTCAGTTAAAAAACATAATTCTTTTACAATATTATTTTTGAGATTTATAAATTCATCAAGTTTAGTATTCTCCCCAGTAAATTCAAGAGCTTTGATCAATAATAATAAATCTCTTTTTGATAAATCATTTATAGATACTTGATCAATAGATTCCATAATAAATACATCCTTTCTAAATTGTTGATTTTAGTATAGTTTTGAAATATTTACCCTACTATATTATTTTAACTTAAAAACCATATAAAAACATAGTATAAATTTAAAAAGGAGTGAAATATTTGAAAATATTATTAACTACGTTAAATTCAAAGTTTATTCATACGAATTTAGCAATAAGATACCTGAAAGAAAGTGTAAAAGATTTAGTTGATGTAGACATTAGAGAATATACAATTAATAACCAGTTAGATTATATTTTAAAAGATATATACAAGAATAATTATGATGCAGTATTCTTTTCAACATATATATGGAACATTTATGACATAGTAAAGCTATGTGATAACTTAAAAAAAGTTAAGCCAGAAATAATGATAGGACTAGGTGGTCCAGAAGTTACTTATGATAGTGAGAATGCTATGGAAAGATATGAATTTTTAGATTATATACTATGTGGCGAAGGTGAACTAGTATTTAGAGATTTAGTTCAATATTTTTTAGGTAACAAAAACTTAGAAGATGTAAAAGGGATTGTATATAGAAAAGACGGAAAAATCGTAGCAAATGAAGAAATGGAATTACTACAAAATCTAGATGAAATACCAAGTCCATATGAAAACTTAGATGTAAAGGAATATGAAAATAGAATAGTTTATTATGAAACATCTAGGGGGTGTCCATTTAACTGTCAATATTGTTTATCATCAGCTATAAAAGGGCTTAGATATTTTAGTACTGATAGGGTAAAAAGAGATTTAAAAAATCTTATAGATGCAAGAGTATCACAAATTAAATTTATAGATAGAACTTTTAATGCAAATAAAAAATTTGCTAAGGAAATAATGAATTTCTTAATGGAAAATGATAATGGATACACTACATACCATTTTGAAGTTACAGCTCATTTATTAGATGATGATATGCTAAACTTCCTAAAAAATTGTAAAGAAGGATTATTCCAGTTTGAAATAGGTGTTCAAAGTACTAATCAAAAAACTTTAGATGCGGTTGGAAGAAGAGATGATTTTGAAAAGTTGTCTTATGTTGTAAAAACTATAAAATCATTTAGAAATATACATCAACATTTAGATTTAATAGCAGGCCTTCCATATGAAGGATATGGAAGATTTGAACAGTCATTTAATGATGTATTTAATTTAGGTATAGAGCAATTGCAACTTGGGTTCTTAAAGATGATTAAAGGAACTGGAATGAGATATAGTGCGGAAAAATACGGATATAGATTTAAGGACTATGCGCCATACGAAGTTTTATTTAATGATTTTATAAGCTATGATGAAATGCTAAAGATTAAAGATATAGAAGAGATATTAGAAACGTATTATAATTCTAATAATTTCCCACTTTCTTTAGAATATATAATTAAAAATTACTATAGTGAAAGTCCATTTAAATTCTTTGAAGAATTTTCAACATATTTCGAAGATATGGGATATTTCCACATGGCACAAGGTAAAAATAAATTATATAAAATACTATTAGATTTCTACAGTGAAAAAATTAATGAAGAAAATGACTTATTTAGTGAAATAGTGAAATATGATTATTTATCTTTAGGAAAAATATCAACAGTTCCACCTATTTTCAACAAAATAGAAATAAGTAATTTTAAGAGTAGGTGTCATGATTTTCTACATAATGTGGATAATCTTAAAAAATACTTGCCAGAGTTTGCAGATACACCAACAAAATATATCTTAAAATATATTCATTTTGAACCATTTAAATATGATATCTTAAGATTAAAAGAAGATATTAGTGTTAAGTTAAAAAAAGAACAAACTGTAATACTATTTGACTATAATACTAATAAAGTATTTGATAAGTCAAAAACTTATACTGTAAAGATAGGAGAAGAATATGAAGTTTAAAATAGATAAATATTTACTTAGAAAAACCGAAGAACTTGCATTTATAACTGTAAGAAAAGATGGAGATTTTCATTTAGATGGCTATGAAATACCAAAAGACGGATTAAATGTACCTATAAAAAATGAGGTTCTTGTAAAAGGAATAAAAGAAAAAACAGCACAAGAAGGACTAAACTCAATGTCTATAGCAGATGCAATGATTTATATAATAGGTATTGACCCAGAGTTTAAATACAACGAAGAGTATAAAAAATTCTTAAGTGCGCTTGAGAAAAAAGTAAAATTTGAAGTAAGATCTTATGCTGGATATATGTCTAGAAAATATTTTGAACTTGGAGAATGTACAGATGCATTAATTTATATTAAAGCTCTAATTACATTATATCCGAATGATATTGAAGGACTGTATAATTACGCTATTGTATGTCAAGAAGTAGCGACATCTTACCAAAAAGATGGTGATGCAAAGGCAATGAATACATTTTTAATAGAAGCAGGAGAAAAACTTGAAAAGATAATTAATATGGATGAAAACTTTGCCATAGCATATTACCATCTAGGATATCATTATTATAATCAAAGCCAATATATTAAAGCTAAGGTTATATGGGAAGAAGCTATGAGGCTAGAATTAGATGAAGATACAATAGCTGAAATACAAGAAAACTTAGGTAAGATGGATTATAAAGTACAATATGAAGAAGGATATTCTTTAGTATTCCAAGGGAAATTTGAAGAAGGACTTGAAAAATTATTGCCACTAGAAGAAGAATATAGTGATTGGTGGAATTTACTATTTATAATTGGTATAGCTTATAAAAATATGGGCGAAATGGATAAAGCAATGCTTTATTTTGAAAAAGTACTAATAATAAGACCGAAACAAGTAGATACTTTAGTTGAACTTGCATTATGTGAAGCTTCATCATTTAATATGGATAGAGCTATAGAACTATTAGAGCAAGCAGCTAAAATAAAAGAAGATCCAGAAATTCTTTGTAATTTAGGAATGGCATATTTAAATGCAGGAGACATTGATGATGCCATTTACTATATAGAAAGAGCTTATGAGTTAAATCCAGAAGATGAAATAACAATTGCATGCATGAGGGAATTAAATAATTACAGAGTTGATTAATTAAAAAAAGTATATTTTAAAAAAATTTATATTAGCTTATATTAAAAGGCCATAGTTAGGTGTAAATCATCGTATACTATGGTTTTTTGAGTATAAGAAATATTTATGAAAAAGAAAAAGTTATTATTCTATAAAAGAAATTAAAAAAAGAATTATTATAAATACGATTTTTGAAATATAAATCGGTATACAATTCAAGTAATTTATTATATAATCTAATTAAAGTGACTAATAGAAAAAAATGGAAAATAAATTATAACAAATCTAATCTTATATTATTCTGACCTAAATTTCCATCGACAAAACAAATTCAAATAATTAAATTACAAGGAACGATCTTTTTAAAATTACATAAGAGCGGTAGACAGTTATGCGTTTAATGTTATATGAATATAGCAAATTGTGTCTATGCTTGTGAAAAAATTAATTTTTTTAAATTAATAGGACAATCTCCTAATAATTTTGTTTATAATATATTTTTAAAAATATATTGAATATATACTTAAGGCATCTTTTTGTGATTTCAAAATTAGGGTTAAAAAAATACAAAGAGGGGAAAAAGAATATGGAAAAAAAAGATATTAACGTTCTTGAGCAAATGCAAGATATGACAGTTGACTTAAACAGTAAGGTATTAATAGAAAAGGCTGAAAAAGATGGCGTTGAAACTATGTATAAAAGAAAATTAGGATACAAAGTTCAATGTGGTTTTGGTCTTCAAGGTGTATGTTGTAGAAACTGTGGTATGGGACCATGTAGAATAAGTGCAAAAACTCCAAGAGGACTTTGCGGAGCTGACCAACATACAATAGTTGGTAGAAACTTTGCTAGAATGGCTGCTGCAGGTACTGCTGCCCATTCAGACCATGCCAGAGATATAGCTCATACATTAGCATTAACTGCTCCTGGTGGGGATTATCAAGTAAAAGAACCTCAAAAATTAGTAGAATTCGCTAAATTCATGGATGTTGATCCTGAAGGTAAAGATATATATGAACTAGCTCATGAAGTAGCTGAAGTATGTTTAATGGAATTTGGTAAACCATTTGGTGTATCAAAGCTATTAAAGAGAGCTCCAAAAGTAAGACAAGAAATATGGCATAACCTAGGAATAGAGCCAAGAGCTATAGATAGAGAAATAGCTACAGTAATGCATTCAACTCATGTAGGATGTACAGCTGATTTAGATTCTCTAATACATATGTCATTGAGATGTTCTTTGGCAGATGGATGGGGAGGATCTATGATAGGTACAATGTTATCTGACATATTATTTGGAACTCCAAAACCAGTTCATACAGAAGCTAACTTAAATGTATTAGCAGGAAATAATGTAAATATAATATTACATGGACATGAGCCTACATTATCAGAGATGATAGTTGCAGCATCTGAATTACCAGAAATGCAAGAATTAGCTAAAGAAGTTGGAGCTGATGGAATAACTTTATCAGGTATATGCTGTACAGGTAATGAATTAACAATGAGACATGGTGTTAAAATAGCTGGTGATTTCCATCAACAAGAATTAGCTGTAATAACTGGTGCTGTTGAAGCTATGATAGTTGACGTACAATGTATATTCCCAGCAATGGCTGAGGTATCTACTCATTATCATACTAAATTTATAACTACATCTCCAAAAGCTAAAATAACTGGATCTACTTACATGGAATTCCATGAGGAAACAGCTATGGAAGATGCTAAAACAATAGTTAGAGAAGCTATATTAAACTTTAAAAATAGAGATGCTTCTAAGGTTTTAGTTCCAGATTTAAAATCAGAAGGTATGGTTGGATATGCTGAAGAAGCTATAGTAGGTCAATTAAATAATGTTGTTAATACTCAAATAGATGAAATGGATAGCATAAAACCATTAGTAGATGTATTAGCATCTGGTGTAATAAGAGGGGTTGTTGGTGTTGTTGGATGTAACAATGCTAAAACACCATCTAACTACAATCATTTAACTATAATAAAAGAGTTAATTAAAAATGATTTCTTAGTAGTAACTACAGGATGCGGTGCTTCTGCAGCTTGTAAGAATGGCTTAATGCTAAAAGAAAATGCTCCTAAGTATGCAGGAAAAGGTTTAGCAACTGTTTGTGAATTAGTTGATATACCACCAGTTATACATTTAGGATCTTGCGTTGATAACTCTCGTATACTGAATGTTTGTTCAATAGTTGCAAATGCTTGCGATATGGATATAAGTGATTTACCAGTTGCTGGTTGTGCTCCAGAATGGATGTCTGAAAAAGCTATAGCTATAGGTACTTATGTTGTTGGTTCAGGTATAGATACATTCTTAGGTGTAATGCCTCCAGTTACAGGATCAGATAGAGCAGTTGAATTATTATGTGGTGGATTAAAAGATCAAGTGGGAGCTTGTTTCTATGTAAATGAAAATCCAGTAGAATTAGCTAAGATGATAATGGATGATATAGAAGCTAAACGTCCAGCATTCGAAGCTTTATATCAAGAAAAAGTTTTAAATAAAAGATTAGCTGAAGTAGCAGCTGAATAATAAATTTTTTAGAATACTTAGTTAACAAAGGTTAGTTTATTGTTAATCAGATGTTAGCAATAAACTAACTGTATATTATTTATGTAAGAAAATTGGCTTTTTATTCAATTTTAAGACAATACACTAAGGACGGGAGATGAAGGAGAATATGAAAATAGCAATAACAGGAAAAGGTGGAGTAGGCAAAACAACTTTTTCCTCAATGATAGCAAGAATGTTTGCAGATGAAGGTTTTAGAGTTGTGGCTGTTGATGCAGACCCAGATGCCAATCTAGCCTTAGCATTAGGTTTTCCGAAGGATGTTTATGAATCAATTGTACCAATATCTGAAATGAAAAAATTAGTATCAGAAAGAACTGCAACTAGTGAAGGTACTTTTAACAAAATGTTCAAACTAAATCCAAAAGTAGATGATATTCCAGAAAAGTATTGTAAAGAACATAATGGTGTAGGATTGCTAACATTGGGTACTGTAGATACAGGTGGAACTGGATGCGTGTGTCCAGAGCATGTCCTATTAAAAAGGTTATGTTCACATCTAATATTACAAAGCAATGATGTTGTTGTAATGGATATGGAGGCAGGAATAGAACATTTAGGAAGGGGTACGGCTCAAGGGGTTGATGCATTTATAGTAGTAGTTGAACCTGGTGAAAGAAGTTTACAAACATATAGAAAAGTTAAAAAACTTGGCAATGATATAGGCGTAAAGAAAGTATATGTAGTTGGAAATAAAATGAGAGATGATCAAGATATTGAGTTTATAAAGAGCAATCTTGAAGATGGAGAAGCTTTAGGATTTATTCATTATAATCAACAAGTAATTGATTCAGATAGAGCAAACCAATCTCCTTACGATATAAGTGAAGCAACTAGAACTGAAATAAAAGCTATTAAAGAGAGACTAGTTGAAATAAAAAATCATAACAGTTAAAAATTAATGAAATAAGATTAAAACAGTAATAGTACATAAAAGAATACTTTTACTGCTTATTATAAAACTGTGGGAGGAATAAGTTATGGGATTCAAATCAGATATTGAAATTGCTCAAGAAGCAAAACCTCTAGATATTAGAGAGATAGGAAAAAAATTAGGTTTAACTGAAGATGATTTAGAGCTTTATGGTAAATATAAAGCTAAAGTTGATTACAATTTACTAAAAAGAGACAATGGTGGAAAAAAATCTAAGTTAATATTAACTACTGCTATCAACCCAACTCCAGCTGGAGAAGGTAAAACTACTACTACTATAGGTGTTGCTGATGGTTTACAAAAACTTGGTAAAAATGTTCTTGTTGCATTAAGAGAACCTTCTTTAGGACCTGTATTCGGTATAAAAGGTGGAGCTGCTGGTGGAGGATATGCACAAGTTGTTCCAATGGAAGATATTAACTTACACTTTACTGGTGACTTCCATGCTATAGGCGCTGCTAACAACTTATTAGCTGCAATGTTAGATAACCACATGCATCAAGGAAATGAACTTGGAATAGATAGTAGAACTATTACTTGGAGAAGATGCGTTGACATGAACGATAGACAACTTAGAAATGTTGTTGATGGTTTAGGTGCTAGAGCCGATGGTATAGTAAGAGAAGATGGATTTGATATAACAGTTGCTTCAGAAGTTATGGCTGCATTCTGTTTAGCAAGTGATATCATGGACTTAAAAGCTAGATTAGGAAGAATAGTTGTTGGTTATAACTTTGAAGGTCAACCAGTAACTGCTGAGCAATTAAAAGCTAACGGTGCTATGGCTGCATTATTAAAAGATGCTTTAAAACCAAACTTAGTTCAAACTTTAGAAGGAACACCAGCATTCGTACATGGTGGACCATTTGCTAATATAGCTCATGGATGTAACTCTGTTATAGCTACTAGAATGGCTATGCATTTTGCAGACTATGTTGTTACTGAGGGAGGATTTGGTGCTGACCTTGGTGCTGAAAAATTCTTAGATATAAAATGTAGAATGGCTAACTTAAAACCAGATGCTGTTATAATAGTTGCTACAGTTAGAGCATTAAAATACAATGGTGGAGTTCCAAAAGATAAGTTAAACGAAGAAAACTTAGTTGCTCTTGAAGCAGGTATACCAAACTTATTAAAACACGTTGAAAATATAACTCAAGTTTATAAATTACCAGCAGTGGTTGCTATAAATGAATTCCCAACTGATACACAAGCAGAAGTTGATTTAGTTAGAGCTAAATGTCAAGAACTAGGCGTTAATGTTGCTTTATCTCAAGTATGGGCTAAAGGTGGAGAAGGCGGAATTGAATTAGCTAAAGAAGTAGTAAGACTTTGTGAACAGCCAAATGACTTCCAATTCTGTTATGAAGATGATTTAACGTTAGTTGAAAAAATAGAAGCAATAGCTACTAAGATATATGGAGCTGATGGTGTAAACTTTACTCCACAAGCTAAAAAAGAATTAACTAGATTAGAAGGTTTAGGATTTGGAAATATGCCAGTATGTATGGCTAAAACTCAATATTCTTTAACTGATGATCTTAATGTATTAGGTAGACCAACTGGATTCAAGATTACAGTTAGACAAGTAACAGTTTCTGCAGGTGCAGGATTTGTTGTTGCTCTTACTGGAGAAATAATGAAGATGCCAGGTCTTCCAAAACGTCCAGCAGCTGAAAGAATAGATGTTGATGAAAGTGGAGTAATCTCAGGATTATTCTAATCTCTAAAAATTAAAAATTAATCGGATAACATATAAACACAAAAAGGTAGTGCAAAGTATTATCTTGTGCACTACCTTCAAATTAACCTTGAATAACTTAAGGAGGCATAAATCTTTATGGAAAAAATGGCACAAAAAAGTTGTGTAGATTTTATTGAAGTATTAGCTTCTAAAGCTGCTGTACCAGGAGGAGGAGGAGCTGCTGCACTTGCTGGAGCAATAGGAATGGCTCTAGGGAGTATGGTTTGTAACTTAACTACTGGAAAGAAAAAATATGCTCAGTATGAAGAAGCTATTCAAGAAATACTAGATAAAGCAGCAAAATTAGAAGAAGAATTATTATCTATGATAGATAAAGATGCAGAAGGATTTTATCCATTATCAAAAGCTTATGGTCTTCCAACTTCTACTGAGGAAGAAAAACAATATAAGACTGAAACAATGGAAAAATGTTTGAAAGTTGCATGTGAAGTACCTATGGATATAGTGAGATTATGTTTCGACTCTATAAAACTACATGAAGAACTAGTTGATAAAGGTTCAAAACTTGCAATAAGTGATGTAGGATGTGGAGTTCAATGCTTAAGAGCTGCTATATTATCAGGGCAATTAAATGTAATAATTAATGTTAATTCAATGAAAGATAGAGAGTATGCAGAGAAGATAGAAAAAGAATGTAACCAATTAGTTCAAGAAGGTGTGAAAATTTGTGATGAAGTATATCAAAAAGTATTAGTTGCTTTAGGGTAAAATAAAAATATATTTTTGAACAAAACAATTTATATAAAAGCGAAGAAAAAAAGATAAGTATATAATTAAAATGAGGACAATAAGAAACGTAATCTTTTTAATGTGGGAGGAGAAAAAGAGTGGGAGAAATTATTAAAGGTAAACCAGTTGGAGATGCACTTAGTGAAGTCTTAAAAGGTGAATGTGAAGCTTTAGTTAAAGAGGGTATACAACCTAAATTAGCTATTTTAAGAGTTGGAGCCAAACCTAATGATCTTTCTTATGAAAAAGGTGCTCTTAAGAAATGTGAAACAATAGGGATTACTACAGAAGTAACTGAGTTACCAGATGGAACAACTCAAGATCAATATATAGAAACATTACAAAAATTAAATGATGATTCTTCAGTACATGGAATATTAACTTTTAGACCATTACCAGAAGGAATAGATGAAAATGTAATAAAAAATATTATAGCACCAGAAAAGGATGTTGACTGTTTTAGTCCAATGAATACTGCAAAGTTAATGGAAGGAGATAAAACTGGATTCCCTCCATGTACTCCTACAGCAGTTGTTGAAATATTAAAACATTATAATGTTCCATTAAAAGGGGCTAATGTAGTTGTATTAGGCAGATCGATGGTAGTAGGTAAGCCAGTATCTATGTTATTACTTGGTGAAAATGCTACAGTTACAATTTGTCACTCAAAAACTAAGGATTTACCAAAAGTTTGTGCTGATGCAGATGTATTAGTTGCAGGTGTTGGTAGAGCAAGAATGGTTACAGCTGATTATGTTAAAGAGGGGGCAGTTGTAATAGATGTTGGTATAAATGCTAAACCAGAAGGTGGAGGAATTTGTGGAGATGTTGATACTGATGATGTTGTAGGAAAAGCATCAATGGTAACTCCAGTTCCAGCAGGTGTTGGTTCAGTAACAACTTCTATACTTGCTAAACATGTAATAAAAGCATGTAAGCAACAAAACAACAAGTAGTTAGACATAAATGTATTTGAAATAGAAAACTTTGGGGGGAAAATATCTATGGTAATATCTGATAGAAAACCAATGGCTGAAATACTAGGATTTTTAAAAGACGCTAAAAAGGTTATATTAGTAGGATGTAACCAATGTGCAGCTGCTAGTAAAACTGGTGGTGAACCTGAAATACAAGAAATGAAAGCTTTATTAGAAGCTGAAGGAAAAGAAGTATTAGGATATCTTCTTCCAGATACGGCTTGTAACTTGTTATTAGGTAAAAAAGAATTTAAATCATTAAAAAATGAGTTAAAAGATGCTGATGCAATATTGTCATTAGCATGTGGAGATGGAACTCAAACTATTGTAAAAAATACTAAAAAACAAAATATTCCTGTTTACCCAGCTAATAATACTTTATTTATAGGTGAAGTTGAAAGAGTTGGTCAATTTGAAGAAGCATGTAAGGCATGTGGAGAATGTGAACTTGGTTGGACTGGAGGAATTTGTCCAGTTACTATGTGTGCTAAAGGATTAATAAATGGTGCATGTGGTGGAGCTAAAAATGGTAAATGTGAAGTTGACCCAGATAATGATTGTGCATGGGTAAAAATCTATGAAAGACTTAGAGATTTAAATCAACTAGACAATTTATTAGAAATAAGAGCTCCAAAAGATTATTCTAAACAATTAAATCCAAGAAGACACAACGCAAATAATAAAGCTGAAGCTGAAGCTTAAAAGTTAGGTAAATAAAGGGGGATTATTTTCATGAGTAAGTTACAAGAAGCATTTGAAAGAGGAGAATTTGCTGTAACTGCAGAAATGGCACCACCAAAAGGTACAGACCTTTCTCACTTGATAGAATGTGCAAAAATGTGTGTGGGAAGAGTACATGCTGCAAACGTAACAGATTTCCAATCTGCTGTAATGAGAGCAACTTCTCTAGCTACATGTAAATTATTAAAAGATATAGGATTAGAGCCAGTTATACAAATGACTGGTAGAGATAGAAATAGAATAGCAATAGAAGGTGAAATGCTTTCTGCTGGTGTATTTGGTATACCGAATTTATTAGCTTTAACAGGTGACCATACAAGTGTTGGTGACCACCCACAAGCTAAACCAGTATTTGATTTAGATTCTGTAAGTATATTAAAAACAGCTTCTACATTAAATAGTGGGGTAGATAGTGTAGGATTAGAATTACAAGGTAAAACAGATTTCTATTTAGGAGCTTGTGTTACACCTGAATATTCTCCAATAGAAGTACAATTATTAAAAATGCAAAAGAAAATAAATGCTGGAGCTAAATTTTTCCAAACTCAAGCAGTTTATGATATAGAGCACATGAGAAAATTTAGAGAACTTACTAAGGATATGGATTGCAAAATCCTAGCTGGTATAGTTCCATTAAAATCACCTGGAATGGCTAAGTTCATGACAGCTAATGTTCCTGGTATATTTGTTCCAGATGATCAAATAGAAAGATTGAAGGCAGCTGGTAAAGGAAATTATGTACAAGAAGGTATTAAGATGGCTGGAGAGTTTATTAGACAACTTAGAGAAGAAAATTTATGCGATGGTGTACATATAATGGCAATTGGTGCAGAGGAAAATGTTCCAAAAATATTAGATGAAGCAGGATTATAAAAATTTTGTTTTAGGTTAAATGGGGGATTGAACATGAAAGTTGCAGTAATTGGAGGAGGACCAGGAGGATATGTAGCAGCTTTAAAAGCAGCTATGCTTGGTGCTGAAGTAACAGTAATAGAAAAAAATAAACTAGGCGGAACTTGCTTAAATGTAGGTTGTATACCAACTAAAGCATTATTAGCTTCTAGTGATGTATTAAGAACAGTTAAAGAAGCTAAAAACTTTGGTATTAATGTAGAAGGTGAAATTAAACCTGATTTTGAAGCTATAGTAGCTAGAAAACAAAAAGTAACAGATGAATTAGTAGCTGGAATCCAATTCCTTTTTGATAAAAGAGGAGTTAAAAAAATAGATGGATTTGGAAAACTAATTGATAAAAATACTATAGAAGTTACTAAAGATGATGGAAGTGTAGAAGAAGTTAAAGCTGATAAAATAATATTAGCTAACGGATCTATACCTACAGTATTCCCATTCATGCCTTACAATGGTAAGAATGTTATAACTTCTGATGAAGTATTAAGTTTAGAAAAATTACCAAAATCTATGGTTATTATAGGTGGTGGAGTTATAGGATCTGAAATAGGTCAATTCTACTCTTCATTAGGAACTAAAGTAACTATAATAGAAGTTCTTCCACAAATATTAGGAAGAATGGACTCTGATGGTGCTAAAGCTCTTGCAAGACAATTCAAGAAAGACAAAATAAAAGTTATGTGTAATGTTGCTACTGACAGCTTTGAAGTTAGTGATGACATAGTAAAACTTAACTTAAATAATGGCAAATCTTTAGAAGCAGAAGTAGTATTACTTTGTACAGGAAGAAAACCAAACTTAGCTAACTCTGGTGTAGCTGAAGCTGGTGTTAAAATGACTGACAGAGGATTCATAGAAGTAAATGAATATATGGAAACAAATCTAGAAGGTGTTTATGCTATAGGTGATATTATACCAGGAGCAATGCTTGCACACGTTGCATCTGCTGAAGGTATGGTAGCTGCAGAAAATGCAGTAAAAGGAAATAGCGAAACAGTTAATTATAAATCTATCCCAAGTTGTGTTTATACTGAACCTGAAGTTGCAGGTGTAGGTAAAACTGAAGATGAGTTAAAAGCTGAAGGTGTGGAATATCACGTTGGTAAATTTGATTTTAGAGGTTTAGGCAAAGCTAAAGCTATAGGAAAAATACAAGGATTTATCAAAGTATTAGTTGATAAAGATGATGTAATAATAGGAGCTACTTTAGTAGGACCTCATTGTACAGATTTATTAACTGAATTATCTCTAGCAGTAGGCTTAGGATTAAAAGCTAAGGATGTAGGAAAAGTAATACATGCTCATCCAAGTTTATCTGAAGGTATTATGGAAGCATTACATGATGTTCATGGAGAATGCGTTCATTCAGTACCATCATCTTTATAAGTTTATAAACAGAGTAAGAAGAAAAGCTCTGTTTAGGCATATCAAGGGGGAAATCTTAAAATGAGTTATAACATAGCGGTAGCAGGAAAAGGTGGAACTGGTAAAACAAGTCTTACAGGGCTTTTAATTGATACATTATTAAAACAAAATAAAAAACCAATTCTTGTAGTTGATGCAGATGCCAATGCTAATATTAATGAAGTATTAGGGGTTGAAGTAGAAGCTACTATAGGTCAAATTAGGGAAGAAGCTAATATGACTGAAAAAAGAGGAGATTCATTTCCTGGAGGTATGACAAAAGCTCAGTTTTTACAATGGAAGTTAAATTCTATATTAGTAGAAGGAGACGGATATGACTTGTTAGTAATGGGGAGATCTGAAGGCGAAGGATGTTATTGTTTCGTAAATGGAATATTAAGAGAACAAGTTAAGAAGATTTCTGGCCAATACGACTATGTTATTACTGATAATGAAGCAGGGATGGAACATTTAAGTAGAAAAACAACTAAGCATATAGACACTTTATTATTAGTTAGTGACTGTTCAAGAAGAAGTATCCAAGCTGTTGCAAGAATTAGAGACTTAGCTATTGAATTAAATTTAAGTGTTGGAAAGGTCTATCTTATAGTAAATAAAGTACCAGATGGAATATTAAATGCTGGTGTAAAAGAAGAAATTACTAAACATAATTTAGACCTTCTAGGTGTTGTACCTTTAGATGAATTAATATATAAATATGATTCAGATGGTATTCCATTAGTACAATTACCAAAAGAATCAAAATCTAGATTGGCCATAGAAGAAGTAGTGGCGAAATTAGAATTAAAATAGGCTTAAGGGGGAAAAAAATATGGCATTTAAAATGTCTGTTCAAAAGAGTTCTGGGAAAATAAGTGAAGTAGTAATAGGAACAGGAGAAAAAGCTATAAAACTAGGTGGAGAGAATGTATTACCATTCTATAGCTTTGATGGTGATACAGGTAACATTCAAAAAGTAGGGATAGAAATAAATGATATATATCCAGAAAGTTGGATTGATTGCTACAAAGAAATGTATAAAGATGTAGCAAATGACCCTGCTGCTTGGGCAAAATATGTTCAAGATAATACTGAAGCAGATTTTGTTTGCTTAAGATTTGTTGGAGCAGATCCTAACGCTGATGATAAATCTCCTGAAGAATGTGCAGAAGTGGCTAAAAAAGTTGCTGATGCAATAGATTTACCTTTAGTAGTTGCAGGATGTGGAGTTGCTGAAAAAGATGGTAAATTATTTGCTAAAGTTGCAGAAGCTTTAGAAGGAAAAAATGTTTTAATATTATCTGCAGTTGAAGATAACTACAAAGAAGTAGGAGCTGCTGCAGGACTAGCATATGGTCAAAAAGTTGGTGCAGAATCAGCTGTTGATATAAACTTAGCTAAGCAAATGAATGTTTTGTTAACTCAATTAGGTGTTAAACCTGAAAATATAGTTATGAATGTTGGATGTTCAGCTGTTGGATATGGATATGAGTATGTTGCATCTACAATGGATAGAATAAGACTTGCTGCTTTCAATCAAAATGACAAGCAATTACAAATACCTATAGTAACACCAGTTTCTTTTGAAGTTGGTCATGTTAAAGAAGCTATAGCTACAGAAGCAGACCAACCAGAATGGGGATGTAGTGAGAAGAGAAGTATAGCAATGGAAATTTCTACTGCTACAGCTGTTTTAGTAGGCGGATCTGATGCTGTAATACTTCGTCATCCAGAGTCAGTAAAAACTATAAAATCATTTGTAAGCGAGTTAGCTTAATAATATTTGTAAGGTTAGGGGGATAAAATAATGGCACTTAAAGCTTTAGATATATTTAAATTAACACCAAAGAAAAACTGTAAAGAATGTGGATTTCCAACTTGTATGGCTTTCTCTATGAAAGTTGCCAGTGGAGCAGTAGAGGTAGAAAAATGTCCACACATGTCTGATGAAGCAATACAAAAACTATCAGAGGCTACAGCACCTCCAATGAAAACTTTAAAAGTTGGAGCTGGAGAAAACGAGTATACTATAGGTGGAGAAACTGTATTATTTAGACATGAAAAAACTTTAGTAAGTAAAAATAGATATGCTGTTGCATTCTGTGACTGTATGACTAAAGAAGAAGTAGAAGCTAAAATAGCTAACATTAATAAAGTGGAATATGAAAGAATTGGAGAAATAATGAAGGCTGAATTTGCTTGCGTTACATATAGCGGAAACAAAGAAAACTTCTTAAATGTAATCAAAAAATTAAAAGAACAAACTAAAGTTGCATTTATATTAAATGTAGACGATGCTGAAGTAGCAAAAGAAGCTGTTGCAGAACTTGCTGGATTAAACCCAGTTGTAGTTGGTGCAACTAAAGATAACTACGAAGCTATGATAGACGTAGTTAAAGGTGACAACTTAGCTTTAGGTTTAAAAGCTGCTAGCTTAGAAGACTTATATTCTACTGTTGAATTAGTTCAAAAAGCTGGATATAAAGAATTAATACTTGATGTAACTGGTGAAAATACAAAAGATACTTTCACTAATGCAGTTCAAGTAAGAAGAATAGCATTAAAAGAACAAGATAGAACTTTCGGATACCCATCTATAGTATTCGTAAATAAATTAGCTAATGGGGATGAAATGATGGAAGTTGCATTATCATCTGCATTCACAGTTAAATATGGTTCTATAATAGTAATAGATGATATAAGCTATGCTAAAGCATTACCATTATATGCTTTAAGACAAAACTTATTCACTGACCCTCAAAAACCAATGAGAGTTGAAACTAAGATTTATCCAATAAATAACCCAGATGAAAACTCTCCAGTTTTAGTAACTGTTGACTTTGCCTTAACTTACTTCGTTGTAACTGGTGAACTTGAAAGATCTAAAGTTCCATGCTGGTTAGTAATACCTGATGCAGGTGGATATTCAGTTCTTACTTCTTGGGCTGCTGGTAAATTTGGTGGTAGTGTAATAGGTAACTTTGTTAAAGAATGTGGAATAGCTGATATGACTAAGTGTAGAGATTTAATCATACCAGGTAAAGTAGCAGTTATACAAGCAGATGTACAAGATAATTTACCAGATTGGAATGTTATAGTTGGTACTCCAGAGGCTATGGAACTTCCAAAATTCTTAAAAGAAAAATATGGGAAATAGATAAAAGTTTATTTAACTAATTAGGTCGTATAAATATAAACATATAAAATCTAAGGGGGATAAATTAATATGGAAAAATTTATGATTATAGGTGAAAGAATTCACTGTATAGCACCACCAATAAGAAAAGCTATAGCTGAAAGAAATCCAGAACCAATAATAAAAAGAGCTGTAGAGCAATTAGATGCAGGAGCTCATGTTATAGATTTTAATATAGGACCAGCAGAAAGAGATGGAGCAGAAATAATGGAATGGGGAGTTAAGTTACTTCAAAGTGAATTAAACAATGTTCCACTAGCTCTAGATACTGCTAACGTTGCAGCTTTAGAAGCTGGATTAAAAGTTTATGATAGAACTCATGGAAAACCAATCATAAACTCTGCAGATGCTGGAGATAGAATGCACTTAATGGAAGTTGCTGGAGGATACGATGCAGCTATAATAGCATTATGTGCTAAAGAAGGTATACCTGCTGATAACGAACAACGTATGGGATATTGTACTGAGTTAATAGAAGCAGCTGCTATGGCTGGAATAGATCCAGAAACAGATGTATACTTTGACCCACTTTGCTTAGTTATAAAAGGAATGCAAGATAAACAAATGGACGTTTTAGAAGCTATAAGACAAATGACTGAAATGGGATTAAAAACTACTGGTGGATTATCTAACGTTTCTAATGGTTGTCCAAAACATATAAGACCTATACTAGATAGTAACTGGTTAGCAATGGCAATGGCTAATGGATTCTCTTCTGCTATAGTTAACCCATTAGATGAATTATTGATGCAAACTATAAAATCTTGCGACATAATAAGAAATGCTAACTTATATGCAGATTCTTACTTAGAAGTAAAAGACTTAGCTTTTGATTATAAAGGATAATAAAAATTAGAATTTTAAATTAGAATTAGGTTTTAATAGCTAGGCATTAAAAATTAATGCCTAGCTTGAATATAAACATATAATTCATAAAAGGGGGAAGTAAAAAGTGAATTTATATAACATAATTTACACAGGTGCAAATCAAGCATATGATGCAGCAAATGGAGCACTTACAACTGCAATAGCAGAAAAAGGTAAAGAATGCCCAGTGGCATTCCCAGATACAGCATATTCTCTTCCATGTATATATGCTGCAACAGGTCAAAAAATGGCTACTTTAGGAGATTTAGAAGGTGCTTTAGCAATAGTAAAATCTTTAATAGTAGAAAAACCATTACTTGAAACAGCTTTAAATGCTGGTTTAGCTACAGCTTTAGCTGCTGAAATAGTTGAAGCAGTTAAATATGCTTTAAACGAGGCTCCATACGAGGCTCCATGTGCAGGGCATGTAGTTGACCCTATAATCAGATCTTTAGGTGTACCATTAGTTACAGGAGATATACCTGGTGTTGCAGTTGTATTAGGTGAATGCCCAGACGCTGAAACATTAGCAAAAGTAGTTAAAGACTATCAATCTAAAGGTATAATGACTTTCTTAGTTGGAAAAGTTATAGATCAAGCTATAGAGGCTGGAGTAAAAATGAGTGTAGAGCTTCGTGTTATACCTCTAGGATATGATGTAACATCAGTTATCCATGTTGTTTCTGTTGCTATAAGAGCTGCATTAATATTCGGTGCTGTTCCTCCAGGAGATTTAAATCAATTATTAGAATACACAGCTAAGAGGGTTCCTGCATTCGTAAATGCATTTGGACCACTTAGTGAATTAATAGTTGCTTGTGGTGCTGGTGCTATAGCACTTGGATTCCCAGTTATAACTGATCAAGTTGTTACTGAAGTTCCTTGCAACTTATTAACTCAAAGAGATTACGATAAATTTGTTGCTACTTCTTTAGAAGCTAGAAACATAAAAATAAAAGTTACTGAAATACCTATACCAGTTGGATTCGCTGCAGCTTTCGAAGGTGAAAGAATAAGAAAATCTGAAATGGCTTACGAATTCGGTGGAAATAAAACTCCTGCTTGGGAATTAGTTATAGCTAAATCTATGGCAGAAGTAGAAGACCATAAAATAGAAGTTATAGGTGAAAATATAGATCCGGCTAAATTAGCAGATGGTGTAACTAGATTACCACTTGCTATAGTAGTTAATGTTGCTGGTAAAGCAATGCAAGAAGACTTCGAACCAGTTCTTGAAAGAAGATTCCACTACTTCATGAACTACATAGAAGGATTAATGCATGTTGGTCAAAGAGATATGTCTTGGGTAAGAATATCTAAAGATGCTGTTGAAAAAGGATTTACTCTTGAGCATATAGGTGAAGTTATGTATGCTATGATGAAAGATGAATTCGAAGCTGTTGTTGATAAGTGTGAAGTTACTATAATTACTGATGAAGCAATAGTTAATGAAAGAAAAGCTGAAGCTTTAGCTAAATATGAAGCTAGAGATGACAGATTAGCATCTCTTGTTGATGAAAGTGTTGAAGACTTCTATTCTTGTAACATGTGTCAATCATTCGCTCCAGCTCACGTTTGTGTAGTTACTCCTGAGAGATTAGGACTTTGTGGTGCAGTTTCTTGGTTAGATGCTAAAGCTACTAAAGAACTTAATCCAACAGGACCTTGCCAACCAATAGCTAAAGGTGAATGTTTAGATGACAAGAAAGGTATTTGGCAATCAGTTAATGATACTGTAAATGAAATATCTCAAGGTGCAGTTGAGAGTGTTACTCTTTACTCTATAATGGAAGATCCTATGACTTCTTGTGGATGTTTCGAATGTATATGTGGTATCATGCCAGAAGCTAATGGATTAGTTATAGTAAATAGAGAGTTCCCTGGAATTACTCCAGTTGGTATGACTTTCGGTGAACTTGCTTCTATGACTGGTGGTGGAGTTCAAACTCCTGGATTCATGGGTCATGGTAGACATTTCATATCTTCTAAGAAATTTGCTTATACTGAAGGTGGACCAGAAAGAATAGTTTGGATGCCAAAAGAATTAAAAGATTTCGTAGCTGATAAATTAAATGCTACAGTTCAAGAAATGGCTGGAATAGAAAACTTCAGCGAAATGATTTGTGATGAAACTATAGCAGTTGATTCTGAATCAGTTTGTGCATTCCTTGAAGAAAAAGGACATCCAGCTTTATCTATGGATCCAATAATGTAATTTAAATAAAGATATCGGGGGAGAAATATATATGAGTACAGTAGCAGGATTAAAATATTCTCCAAAACATACTTGGGTAAAAGTTGAAGGAGAGTTTGCATTTGTTGGAGTAAGTGACTTTGCTCAAGAACAATTGGGAGAAGTTTTATTCGTTGAAATGCCAGAAATAGATGATGAACTAACAAAAGATGAGTCTTTTGGTGTTATAGAATCATCTAAAGTAGCTTCTGATTTAATAGCTCCAGTTTCAGGAGTAGTAGTTGAAATAAACGAAGATAAATTAGAAGATGAACCTGAATATGTTAATGAAGCTCCATATGATGCATGGATATGTAAAGTAAAAATGTCAGATCCAGCTGAGTTAGATACTTTATTAAGTGGAGAAGACTACGAAAAAGGTTTAGAATAATATATAGTTAACATATAATTTGAATTAAAATGAAAGCATAGTAAATTTAATAGAATTAAGTTTACTATGCTTTTTTAATCATATAGAATTTAAATAATATTAAAAGGTTATTTTATTAATATTTTAGTAATATAGAAGGTTGAGTGATTATAAAAATTAATTTATTGGGGTGAGTAAGAATGGCTAAAGTATTTTTTAAATCACATAACAAAGAAGTAGAATGTGAACTTGGGAAAAATTTATTAGATTTAGCGAGAGAAGCAGATATTTTTATAGATGCACCTTGTAACGGGGCTCAATCATGTGGAAAATGTAAAGTAAAGTTATTAGAGGGAAAGTGTGATACAGAAAAAACAGTACATATTAGTGATGAAGAATATGATCAAGGATATATTTTAGCATGTGCTACAAAAGTTACTGGAGATATTACGATAGATGTTCCATCTAAACTTTCATCATCAATGCATGACATGAAAATAGAAGGATCTGGGAAAAAGGTAGATAAACAATTATTTGATAGAGCTAGAGGAATAATAGAAGAAAATGAATTCTCTTATAGTACTAATGTTGAGAAAAAATATATTGAAGTAGATGAACCATCACTAGATGATAATATAAGTGATGTGGACAGATTAGAAAGACAAATAAAACAAGATTTAGGATTTGAAGGAATAGATTTTAGATTAGACATATTAAAAAAATTACCTAAAGTATTAAGAGAAGATAACTTTAAAATCACTTTAACTTATGTAAAAAAGAAAAGTAAGATAACTATATTAAATATAGAATCAGGTAATAAAGAAGGTGAATTATACGGACTAGCTATAGATATAGGAACAACATCTGTAGTTGTTTGTTTAGTTAACTTAATTACTAATGAAGTTGTAGAAAAAGCATCTTCAGGAAATGCACAAATAAAATACGGTGCTGATGTAATTAATAGAATCGTATTTGCTATAAGAAAAAATAATTTAGAAGTAATGAGAAAAGCAATTATAGATGAAACTCTTAATCCTTTAATCGAATCTATATATGCTAGTACAGGTATAAATAAAAATAATGTAGTAAGAGTTGTATTATCTGGTAATACAACAATGTCTACACTTTTCTTAGGTATATACCCTGATTATTTAAGATTAGAACCTTATATTCCTCCATATCTAAAATCACCTAATTTAATGGGTGAAGATGTAGGATTAAATGTAAATAAAAGTGCTTTAATATACTTATCTCCGAATGTGGCAAGTTATGTAGGAGGAGATATAACAGCAGGTACATTATCAGCTGGAATATGGGCTAGTGATGAGAATACATTATTCATAGATTTAGGAACTAATGGAGAAATTGTATTTGGGAATAGAGATTTTATGATGTGTTGTGCATGCTCAGCAGGACCGGCTTTTGAAGGTGGAGGAATTAGCTGTGGTATGAGGGCGTCAGATGGAGCTATAGAAAAAGTTAGTATAGATGAAAATACTTTGGACCCTGAGTTAACAATAATCGGAGAATGTACACCTATAGGAATTTGTGGTTCAGGTATAATAGATTTAATTTGTCAAATGCTTCTTAAAGGAATAATTGATAGAAGAGGAAAAATTAAGAAGGAGTTAGACAATAAAAGAATTAGATTTAATGAACATGATATAGGTGAATACGTATTGGCATTTAAAGAAGAGTATGCAGATTTAGAAAATGACCTATTTATAAATGAAATTGATATTGATAATTTTATTAGAACAAAAGGTGCAATTTATTCTGGAGCATCAGTTCTTGTAGAAAGTCTTGGTATGGACTTTGAAGTGATAGATAATGTTTATATAGCAGGTGGAATAGGAAATAATCTTGATATTGAGAATTCAATATTAATAGGATTGCTTCCAGATGTAGATAGAAGTAAGTTTAAATATATAGGAAATAGTTCATTAGTTGGATCATACTTAAGTTTAATAAGTTCAGATGCTAGACAGAAATTAGAAGAAATAGGATCTCAAATGACATATGTTGAGTTAAGTGTATACCCTACATATATGGACGAATTTGTTTCTGCATGCTTCTTACCACATACTAATATAGACCAATTTCCAACAGTAAAAGAAATTTTGGAATAAAAATAATAATTTAAAACATATAATAAAAAAGCTATGAAGTTAGGTAAAACTGCATAATTCATAGCTTTTTTATTATATTAAAAAAAGTATAAGTGTCATATTTTGTATAAAAATAAAAAAATGTAGTATTATGTATAATACTTAATATTCTGGAAATATTTAACTTTATTCACATGCATAGTCATATATGTTATATTATTAAGGAATCAAGCACAAGAAGTGCCAAATATTTATCAGAAGATTAATTAAGAAAATAAGTTAAGAAAAGATTAAACGTTACATAATAACAACATAAATATAATAATTAAGACCATGAAGGTTTTATATATCCTTATTGATATATATAATCTCATGGTCTTTTATATTTAATCAATATAAAAAGTAATAAGTATAAAAATAGTAATTTTAAGGGGGATATTTTATGGTAAAAAGTAAAAGTTTAAACAGAGTACTAGTAGTAATATCAGTAATAGGTTTAACGCTAGGTGCAGTTGGATGTTCTTCTAGCAAGAAGACAGAATCACCAGAAGCTAAAGTTGAATCAAGTAATTTTGAAAAGGTAGAGTATACATATTCTGACGGAGCGAAAGATTATGATGTAAAAGTAGAAACTCCAAGACAAAAAGCTGTAACTTTATCTCAATTTATGACAGAGATGTTACTAGCACTAGATTTAGGGGATAGAATGGTAGGAACAGCACTTTTAGATAACCCAATACTACCAGAATTTAAAGAAGCTTATGAAAAGATACCACAGCTTAAAATAGGTGAGGGACATTCTGTATCAAAAGAAGGTTTTATGGCTACAGGAGCAGATTTTGTTAGTGGTTGGGATTCATCAATAAGTGAGCAAACGACAGGATCTCCACAGGAACTTATTGAAAAAGATATAGCACCATTTATGGCTAAATCTTATTCTGCAGATGCTACAGTAGATACTGTTTATGAAGACTTTGAACTACTTGGAAAAATATTTGGAGTTCAAGATAAATCAACAGAAGTAATAAATAAAATGAAAAGTGATATAAAATCAGTAACTAATAAATTAGGAAATATAAAAGATGAAGATAGAGTGAAAATGATGGTGTATGATTCTGGAGAAAAAGATGCCATGGTAGTTGGATCTGGTCTTGCTAATAATTTAATTGAGCTAGCAGGTGGAAGTAATATATTTGGAAAAGATGCAAAAAAACCATATATAAATGTTTCTTTTGAGAGCATAGTAGCACAAAATCCAGAAGTAATATTAGTAACTGATTTTATGGCTGGACAACCAGTTAAAGAAAAAATTGAGTTTCTAAAATCTCATCCTGCATTAAAAGATGTATCAGCTATAAAAAATAATAAGATATATGTTGTAGGATTAGCAGATTTATCTCCAGGTGTTAGAAATCCTAAGTTAATAGAAGAAATGTATGGATATTTCTATGGAGAAAATAAATAATGGAGATATCGGTAAAGCAAAAGAGAAGCCTTTCTAACAAGAAAGGTTTCTTGTTTTGGATACTACTGTTAACAGTCATATTAGCGGTAACAGTAGTTATTGCTATTGCAATAGGTAGTACATACGTAGAACCTGGAGAAGTGTATAAAGTACTACTTAATAAGTTAACAAAAGGAAGTTTATTTGGCAATGTTGGAACAGTTATGACACAAAATATAATATGGGAAATTAGATTTCCTAGAGTTTTATTGGGAGCCATATGCGGAGCTGGATTGGCACTTTGTGGTGTAATGATGCAATGTGTGACAAAGAACCCAATAGCAGAGCCGTACATATTAGGAATATCTTCAGGAGCATCTTGTGGAGCAGTTGGGGTAATTGTTCTTGGAGGAGTATCAGCAATAGGAATTAATAGCATTAGTGCAGGTGCATTTGTGGGTTCTATAATATCAGGAGTATTGGTATTTGCAATAGGAACTAAAATGGGAAAGACAACATCTACAACAAGGCTTGTACTTACAGGAATGGCCATATCAACCATATTTTCAGCGTTAACTAATTTACTTATATATTCAGCAGAAAATTCAAATCAAGCTAAAAATGCGTTGTTTTGGACTGTGGGTAGTTTAGGTGGAGCAAAATGGGATGTATTATTACTTCCTTTTGTCATTTTAATCATAGTGATGATAATAGTGTTTATAATGTCTAAGTCTTTAGATATACTGCTTTTAGGAGATGATAATGCCATAGTTTTGGGTATAAATGTGAAGTTTATAAAATCTATGATATTAATATTAGCCACATTATTAACATCGTCTTTAGTTGCAATAACAGGTGCAATTGGATTTATAGGCCTTGTAGTACCTCATGTATGTAGAACTATTGGAGGAAATGATCATAAAAAGTTAATAGTACTTTCTTCTTTAGTAGGGGCTATATTTTTAATAATATCAGACGTATTTGCAAGAGGGCTTTTCCCTCCAATAGAAATACCTATAGGAATAATAACATCACTAGTTGGTGGTCCGTTCTTCTTATATTTAATTTCCAAAAGAGAATATGATTTTGGAGGCAATGAATAATGCATAAAATTCAAGTGAAAAATTTAAGATTTAGTATAGATAATAAAGAAATATTGAAAGATATATCTTTTGATATTCCTAAAGGAAGTTTTGTAGGTATTATAGGACCGAATGGGTCAGGTAAATCTACTTTATTAAAAAATATATATAGGCTATATAAGCCTTCAAGTGGGAAGATAATTTTGGACAATAAAGACTTATCCAAGATGAAAGATAAAGAATGTGCAAAAGAAATAGCTGTACTAGCTCAAGAAAGTAATTCTCAGTTTGACTTCACTGTGGAGCAAATAGTAAAAATGGGAAGATATCCTTATAAATCTGTTATTGAAGACTATTCCAAGGATGATTTAAAAATGGTATTAGAAATGTTAAAAAAAGTAGGTTTAGATGATTATAGTTATAGAAGTTTTTCTAACTTGTCAGGAGGAGAAAAACAGAGAGCTTTAATTGCAAGGGCATTAGTACAAAATACAGATTTTTTAATATTAGACGAACCAACAAATCATTTAGATATTGGGTATCAAATACAGTTAATGGATTTGGTAAAAAGTATGAATATAACAACATTGTCAGCAATACATGATATGAACATAGCATCTATGTATTGTGATTATTTAATAGTTATGAAAGATGGACAAATAAAGAAATTTGGAAATGTGGAAGAAGTAATAACATCAGAAACATTAAAAGAAATATTTGGAGTAAATGCTTATGTAGGCAAAAATCCAATTAATCAAAAATTACAAGTGTCTTTTATGCATACTCATGAACATATAAATGGGGTAGGTGATAACCATATACATGAGGATGGATTTACAGGATTACATTCTCATGAAGAGAATCAAATATATGTCTAATTTAGGAAAATACAATACAAAAACAAGTTTTTTACAATAATTTTTGTTGTAAGAAATAAATTGTACTTAAGTGTTTGACTTGCAAATAATATGAGTATATACTTATATTAATAGAAAAATTTGTAAATGAAATCATGAAGGTTTCTTATGGTATTGTAATGCCTTTGGAAATCTTTTTTTTGATTAGATTTATAATTAAGGGGGATTTTTATATGTGTGAATCATCTGCATTTGTATTAGGAAAAGATAATAAATTAGAAAAAGTAATGGAAAATGTGGTAAACGTAGATCCAACTGAAGGAAAGGTTTATTTAACAGATTTATTAGGAGAACAAAAAATAGTTGATGGATTTATTAAAGAAATAAGATTAATGGATCACAAAATAATTTTAGCAGAAAAATAAAAATTAAATCAGGGGTAGGTCAATATGATAATTGCAGTAATAGACGGAATGGGTGGAGGTATAGGAGCACAGGTTGTTAGCGCACTGAGGGAGGAATTACCGACATATATGGAGATATATGCTTTAGGTACAAACTCAATAGCAACAAGTGCCATGATGAAGGCTCATGCTAATAAAGGTGCAACTGGAGAAAATGCAATAGTAGTATCTTCAAAAAAAGCCAATATAATTGTTTCGCCTATTTCGATTGTTATGCCAAATACTATGATGGGAGAAGTAACAAGCGCCATAAGTGAGGCCGTTTGTGATAGCGAAGCATTTAAAATATTATTACCAATAATGCCAGAAAATTTTGAAGTAATAGGTATAGAAGGAAAACCATTATCATTATTAATTAAAGACACAATCAAAATAATAAAAAGGGAATTTAATATAAAATAAGGGGGACTTTAAAATGTTTAATAAAAATATAGCTTTATATCATGAAGGGCATCATCATGATGACGACCATGTACATACTGAGTGTGGATGCGGAGGTAACTGTCATGACCACGAAGAAGAAATTAGTAAGGATGAAAAGACGTTAAATATTTTATTAGTACACTGGGTAAATCATAATGAATCTCATGAAGAAGGCTTTAGAGAATGGGTGAGCAAAGCTAAAGAAATGGGAAAAGAAGAAACAGCTGAGTATATAGAAAAAGCAATAGAATATATGCAACAAGCTAATGAGATGTTATTAGAAGCTAAAAAACATATGTAGTTATGTGATATAAAAAGCAAAGAAGATGAAAATTTTCTTTGCTTTTGTTAATAATAGAATTAAATTTTAGATACAAATAATATTTTATAAATTTTAATTGTTGACAAAAAGGTTTTCATATAATATAATGAAATGGTATTGGAGAAGTACTCAAGTGGCTCAAGAGGATCCCCTGCTAAGGGATTAGGCTGGATTAAACCGGTGCGAGGGTTCGAATCCCTCCTTCTCCGCCAATCAAAAAGACTATGGAATAACTTCCATAGTCTTTTTTTATAATCTCAAATACTTCAAATAAAAATGATTCGCTACGCAGTGGCTCAAGTGAATCTAATTCTAAATTAATCTTTATTATTTTTGATCATATTTTTAGATATATCCATTACAAAGTCATTATAATATGGTAATGATTTAAATAAAATTTTAAGATTTAAAAGTTGATTTTCTATGTCATTTAAAATAATTTTTTGTGTTGTATCAGGATAATTCTCAAGAGTATTTAGTATTAACTTCAGACTTTTTGTAGAAGAGTCTATTTGATCTAAAATCACTTCGCTTTTTTCATATTGATCTTTTAATTTTAAACTTTGCATATATAGTAATTTAGCATTATCCAATAAAACTTCATTTTCAGTAATTTTTGATTTAAGTAGGTTTAAATCATCAATTTTCTTATTATTATCATTGTCAATATTTTCTTTATCATTTGTAGTTAAATAATTAATTATATCCTCAATATCTACATTGTCTTTTTTTAGTTTTACTTTAAAATAATATAGAAAACCAGAAATAATAATTGCAACTAAAGAGCTTGCACTTTGTATTGATTTACTATGTAAAGCAGATAAAGAATTAATTTTATCATTTTCTTTTTCAATATTTTCTGATTGTGAAGTTATGTCTAAGGTAATATTATTTAATATTTTTAGTTGTTCGGTATTATAGTTTATGATTTCATTTTCTAATTGAGTAGATATAGAGCTATTATAGCTTTGATTAAAATAATTTATATTTAAATCTTTAAAATTATCCAGCGTATAAGTAAGTTTATTTTTCTCAGTCAAAGTAAGATACCCTTCTTTGTGCATATTCTCAACATTTTGATAAATTTCTTTCATGCCTTCATTGAATTTATTTTTATAGTCTTTATCTTGTGTTAGAATATAAAGTCTTTGATCTTGAGAACATTTGACTAAATCACTTCTTAAATCACTTAGAATTAAAGTTTTTTTTCTTAAACTACTACTTTCTTCTATATAACTAGATATTTTATTATTAGTTCTATAAGTATATACACTTATAGAAAGTAACATTGTTATTATTACAGAAAGAGATATAATTATCTTTTTTTTCATAAATATTCACCAATTAATACTTTTTATATTAATATATTGTATAAATATGTAAAAAGTACCATGATTAGAGAGATATAAAAAATAAAGATATATTTATATAAACTTATTCTTCTAAAACATTCAATTTCTTTGCAACAATACCAGTTGAGCTGGCTTGAACTAGAAGTGTTACTACTATTGCCATAAATACAGTAGATGATATAATTTCATAACCAGGAACTTTATTTGATACTACAATACCTGATAATGCAGCGGGAATAACTCCCGTTTCTCTAACCCACATCATAAATAATTTTTCGTTCCAACTCCAATTTGCTTTTTTATCAAAGGCAGTACAAATTAGAACTACTAGTGGTCTAGCTATGAATATAAGAATAAGAACTACGAGTAGTGATTTCCAACCATATTTTATTAAAGAATTTAAATCCAAATGAGTTCCTAAAACAATAAAAATAGCCATTCTAGATATAGTAGCTATACATTCTCTAAAATGAACACCTTCTATATAAGGCTCATCATCAATCCAAAGATGGAAGGTTTTCTTATTACCTGCGACTAACCCAGCAATGAAAACAGACATATATCCGCTACCACCTAATTTTTCAGAAATTTCATAAGCAAGAATTGCAATTACCAATGATATTATAGGGGCATATTTATGGAAAATACCATATTGTTTATTAGATGATAAGGCTACACCTATAAGTGCTACGACAACACCAACTATTAAACCAATAAGAATCATAAACACTAGTTGTAAAACAGTTTGTCCTAAGCTAGTTTCTTGAGTCATGGTAACTCCAGCTAAAACACTTGAGAAGAGTATAGCGCCAAAGGCATCATTGAATGCAGATTCACTTATAACTGTTTGTTTTAACATTTTGTGAATTGATACTTGTTTAAATACAGGTATTAAGCTCGCTGGGTCGGTAGATGCAACAATAGATCCTAAAAGGATACTAGTTGATATTGGCAAATTTAATATGTAAAAAGCTCCAACTGCAATGGTACTTGCAGTTATAAAAACCCCTAAGGAAGCTAACATTAAAACTGTTATTTTAACTTTGTTTAAAATTTTCAACTTAATCTCTCTTCCGCCTTCATAAAGTATAAAAGCCGAGCCAAAATTTAAAATTAGCTCATTTGCAACTGGATATGAATCTATATTAACTATATTAAAAAATATAGGACCAAATGCAACTCCAAAAAGTAGGTAAATAACTACATCAGGTATTTTTAATTTTTCTCCGATAAATCCTCCAATTATTCCAAGGATACTAATGGAAGCCATTAGAAGAAGTAATTCATTTGCGCTAACTGCTACTATATTTGTTTCGCTCATAATTTTTACCTCCACAAATAATTATTTTTCATTAAAAATATTATTTGTAAAAAACTTATTTATATAGATATGTTAACAAAATAATTTTCATATTTTATTAAACTTGTTTTTTAATAGAAACATAATTAAAATAGTCATAGGAGGAATAAGATATGATTAGGAAAACAGATAGAATTGATGTAATGTTAAAAAGATTAGAAAAACTAAAATATAGGCTTATTTTAGATTCCTTAATAGTAGGTATAGTAGTAGGAATTATAATTGTTATACATAGAATTATATTATCAACACTTAGCCCTGTATTTATAAATTTTTATAAAAAAGCTAGTGAAAATTATATTTTAATACCTATATTATTTATAATTTTAATAGTTCTTGGATTTGCAGTTGGCAGAATGGTAAAGAAAGAGCCTATGATTAGTGGTAGTGGTATACCGCAAGTAGAAGGTATATTAACTAGAAATTTAAAACAAAATTGGCTCAATGTATTGGTATACAAATTTATAGGTGGATTAATTTGTTTAGGTGCAGGTCTTTCTCTTGGAAGAGAGGGTCCATCAGTTCAAATGGGAGCTTGTATTGGAGAAGGTATTTCTGAGAAAACTAAAAAATTAGATAATGAGAAAAAATATTTAATTACGAGTGGAGCAAGTGCAGGACTTTCAGCAGCTTTCAATGCACCCATATCGGGAGTCATGTTTTCTTTAGAAGAAACACATAAAAACTTTTCTTCTTTAGTATTAGTGTCAGCAATGATAGCATCTCTAATGGCTGATTTTGTCTCCAAAAACTTTTTTGGAATGACACCATCTTTACATTTTTCACAATTGAATTCTTTACCTTTAAAGTATTATTGGGGCCTTATAATTTTAGGTATAGTAATAGGAGTTAGTGGTGTTATATTTAGCAATGGTCTTTTAAAAACACAGGACTTATATAAGAAATTAAATAAAAGCGTGGAAGTAAAATGTATAATTCCTTTCGTCATAACAGGAATAGTAGGTATAATCTTTCCTATAGTATTGGGTGGGGGACATGATTTAATCATGGAATTAAAAGATAGTAACTTTACTATGATGTTTTTATTTACCTTAATAGTAGTTAAATTTTTATTCACTTTTGTTTGTTTTGGATCTGGAGCTCCAGGGGGAATATTTTTCCCACTATTAGTACTAGGAGCCCTTGTTGGTAATTTTGTAGGATTAGTTTTTGCAAAGTATTTGGGTATACCAGACATGTATATAGTAAACTTTATAGTATTAGCAATGGCAGGACATTTTGCCTCTATAGTAAAAGCACCTATTACAGCTATATTATTAATTTCAGAAATGACAGGGTCTCTAAATCATTTGTTGTCTTTAGCAGTAGTGGTAATAGTATCTCAATTAACTTCAGATATTTTAAATTCTGCACCAATTTATGAAAGTTTATTAAGCAGAATTTTAGCTAAAGGTATAAATAAATATGAAGGAAGAGTAGGGAAGAAAACTCTAATAGAAATAGCAGTACAAATATACAGTGAATTAGATGACAAAGAAATAAAAGATATAGATTGGCCTGAAGATTGTTTAGTAGTATCTATACATAGAGGTGAAAAAGAAATTTTACCAAGGGGAGATACGAAGATTTATGCGGGAGATTTATTAGTAATAATGACTAATGAAGATCATGCATCGTGTATGTTGGAAGATATATCTGAAATGGCAGCTACAATTTAATAAATATTAAGCAAACCATCAGTTGACTTGATGAATGTAAAATCAACCATAAATACATTGTGTCGACTGATGGTTTTATATTAATAAGATATAATATTAGATACGAGAATTTATTAAAGAAATTAGAAATATAGATTTAATAGGTAAATATAAAGGGGTTGAATAAAAATGGGGAAAAATATTGAAAAAAGAAGATTGTATGTGTTTTTAGGAATTGTATTTATACTTTCATGGGGATGGGTTGCTACAATACCTTTGACTGGAGACACTTATGGATCAAGCAAAAGTCTTATAATATTATCAGTTCTCATGCTAATACCAACATTATCTTCAATATTAACAAGATTAATTACAAAAGAAGGTTTTAAAAATATGTATTTAAAACCGAGATTTAAAAATAATATGAAGTATTACCTAACTGCATATTTTATGACGAATGTTTTTATAATATTAGGTGGAATTATATTTTTTATTATTTTTCCTAATATGCTAGATACAAATTTAACTTCACTTAAGGAATTATTACAAAACCAAGGTATAGCTATTGATGCAAAGATAATTTTGATTGCTCAATTTGCTCAAGGCATCTTAATAGGACCTATAATAAATATTATATTTACTCTTGGTGAAGAGGTAGGCTGGAGAGGATATTTACTTCAAAAGCTTTGTAAACAGTATTCTGTACAAAAATCCATAATTATAAGTGGAGTTATATGGGGAATATGGCATGCACCTATAATTGCAATGGGGCATAATTATGGGACTGGATATGTAGGAGCACCATGGGGAGGCATATTTGCTATGATAGTGTTTTGTGTGATTTTTGGATTTTATCTTTCATATTTAACTATAAAAACGAAAAGTGTTATTCCAGCAGGTATAGCTCATAGTGCAATAAATGGTTTCGCTGCCTTTAGTATAATTTTATGTAGAGGAACTGTAAATCCTTTTATAGGACCAGCACCAACAGGTATAATAGGAGGATGCATACTTATATTAGTAGGTATTTATTGCTATATAAAATTAGGAAAAATAGAAAATCCATTTGAAGAAGAAGTGATAATAAATAATTAAATATTAGATTTAAGGAGTTACTTAAGGAATGATTAATTAAATTGTTACCTAAATAACTTCTTTTTTTATTATAATGTGGTATGTTATAATTGACTGAAAATAAAAAATAAGGGATTATTGTATGGGAGGACTGTTGTGAGTAAAAATATAAAGCTAATTATAATATTTAGTATTCCAGCCATATTAGCATTAATTGAATGGGGACTAAGTTTTTCTACTGTATTTATAAGTGTATCAATGATGCTTATATACGTCTTAATAAGAGTCAAAAATATTGCATATAAAAATAAATATACAAAAGTAATATACCAAATTTATAGAATAATAATGATATTGTTTATATCATCCTTTATTATTCTACAAAGTGCAATTGTCATAAATATGTATAAAACAAAAGATATAAGTAATGTAAAACCTATTGATACAATGATAATTTTAGGTGCAAAAGTAAATGAAGATGGAGTATCTAAAACCTTAAAGCTAAGGCTAGATAAAGGTATTGAATATTACAATAAAAATAAAGATATCAATATAATTGTATCTGGTGGACAAGGTGAAGATGAGGTAACTACTGAAGCATCAGCAATGAGGGATTATTTGTTGGAAAAGGGCGTGAATGAAGAAAATATAATCTTAGAAGATAAAGCAGCTACCACTTTAGAAAATATAATATTTAGTAAAAAAATAATGAAAGATTTAAATTTGGCAAATAGAGCTTTGATTGTTACTAGCGACTATCATCTATTTAGGGGAAGATTTATAGCTAGTATTTTGGGGATTGATAATGAAGGATTATGTTCAATAAGTGGCTTCTCTAATAGGATTTATTATATGATAAGAGAATACCCTACAAGTATTATAGATTTATATAGGAGTATAAAACTTAGTTTTTGGAATTAAAATAAGAAGCTATATAGCTAAATTAAAGAGTATTTAGTTATATAGCTTTTATACTTAAAATGTTAAATATTACAAAGTTCATTTTTCATTATAAAATTACACAAAGAATAAATATTTGCATTTAGAACATCATCATTAAACTTAAGAGGAATAATTTTCGATAAATTATAAAATAATATGGTATTTTTATCTCTATCTATACCTTTATTGATATTTATTTCCAGAGAAATATTATTATCTTGGCATATTATAGTATAATTGTCGTTATAGATTGAAATATTGTTTTGATTTTCAGTAAAAATAAAATAATTCATGATAAGTTTTTTGATCTTTGTTTTTAACAAAATTTTTATATAATTTTACACTTTCGCCACCATCTATAATATCATCCCTATGAATACCAAAGAATGTTTCAACTGTACTTAAACTGCAATCTTCTAAGTTTAGAGGACTTTTAAATTGTTTAACAAATCTAAAAATATCGAAGTCGTCTTCTTTATTCAAAGTAAAATCAATGTTATGTTTTTTTAATCTATAATTTATAAACCCTATATCAAAGCCTAGGCCATTATAAGTTACATGTCTTTTGAAACACTTAATATCATTAGCAAAGGCAGTAAGCACTTCTTTTTCTTCATCTTCATTTTCTGCAAAAAACTGTTTAATAACAGTCTTATCTTGGCAATTATATAGAATACCAATTAAAATAACTTTGCAAAACTTAGGATTTAGTCCTGTGGTTTCAATGTCGAAAATAAAGGTGTTATTATCTATGTTTAATTTTTCATTAAGAATTTTCTCTATAATTTTCATGATATTTCTCCTTTTTTCATTTTTGTACTATAATAGACGTTGAATAAATTAATTTAATCATATATTAAATAGGAATCATAGTAAATGTAATTTTATAAATAATAAACAAATACTTCAAGGTGGGAAAAAATGATTGATAAAGATAAATTAAACGAAAATCAAAGAAAAGCAGTGGAACATGTGGAAGGACCTTGTATGGTGCTGGCTGGACCTGGTTCAGGTAAAACAAGAGTTATAACTTATAGAATAGCAAATATGATAATGAATAATAATATTCCTCCAGCAAGAATATTAGCAATAAGTTTCACGAAGAACTCTTCTATGGAAATGCAAAATAGGGCATTGCAAATTTGTAAGGATAATAGAATAAATAAAGTTACTTTTGGGACTTTTCATGCTGTTTTTTACAAGATTTTAAGATATTTTGGAAGATACGATATGAATAGTATTCTTGATGAAAAAACAAAAAGAATCACTATAAAAGGAATACTTAAGAATTTAAAAGTAGAAAACGGCGAAGATGACGAGACTGTGGGACAAGTTATAAATGAAATTTCTTATGTGAAAAATGAGCTTATGGATAAGCAGGATTTTGAATCAGAAATTTTAACAAAAGATGAGTTTATAAATACTTACAACATGTATGAAGAATATAAGGAACAAGTCAAAAAAATAGATTTTGATGATATGTTACTAAGAACATATTATTTGTTGAGTCAAAATAAACAAGCTCTAGATATGGTTAGACAAGTTTATAAATATATTTTAGTAGATGAGTTTCAGGATATAAATAGAGTGCAATTTGAGGTTCTAAAACTAATGGCAAATCCTAATAATAATATATTTGTTGTTGGAGATGAGGATCAAAGTATTTATGGATTTAGAGGCGCTAGACCAGACTTTTTATTACAGTTTGAAGAGTACTTCCAAGGTACAAAAAAGATATTACTAGATATTAATTACAGGTCTAAAAAAGAAATAATTGATGTATCTAATAAATTGATAGAGAAAAATATAAGTAGATATGATAAAACTATAAAATGTCACCAAGGAGAAGGTGCTATAGTGAATTATATTACACCGAAGGACTCAGAAGATGAGGCAATTCAAATTGGAAAAGAAATATTAGAAGAAATTAAAAAGGACTATGTAGAATATAGTGATTTTGCAGTTATTTACAGGACAAATATTCAATCTAGAGCTCTTGTAGATGTGTTTATGGATATGAGAATACCGTTTACTATAAAAGACTCTATAGTGACAATATATGATCACTGGGCAGCAAGAGATATACTATCTTATTTGAAAATAGCTGCAAAGCAACATACTAATGAAGATTGGATAAGAATAATTAATAAACCATTTAGATATATATCTAGAGATAATTTAAGTCAAATAAAAGAAGATAAGGATTTTGTTAATGCTTTAATAACAAAGTGTAATCTTCATCCAAAACAAGTAAAAACCATAAATGATCTGGATATTGATATAAGTTATTTAAAACATCAATGCCCACAAGATGCTATATCTTATATAAGGACAACTTTAGATTATGATAAATATATTTTAGATTATTGTGTTAATAGAAAAATAAAAACAAATGGATTAATAGAAATATTAAATGAGATAGAAAGTTCAGCGTCTAATTTTGAAACTATTGAAGAATATTTAACTCATATAGAAAAAGTTAAAGAAGAATTAGAGCAAAATCAGCATAAAAAAGAGCTGGATGGAGTAGTATTTACTACTATGCATAGTGCTAAAGGTTTGGAATTTAGATATGTATATATTATAGGTATTAATGAAGGTACCATTCCACATGAAAAGTCTTATGATATTGATGATGATGAGAAAAAAGATGAGCAAATTGAAGAAGAGAGAAGACTTATGTATGTAGGTATGACTCGTGCAGAGGAAAGTTTAACTTTGAGCTCACCGATAAATAAATATGGCAAAAAGGCATATAAATCAAGATTTTTAGATGATATAAAAAATCCAACAAAAGAAGAGATTAATAGTGTGAGTATTGGGGATAAACTTTATCACAAAAGTTTTGGAGATGGAAGAATTGTGGGTAAAGATGGAGATATGGTACAAGTTAAATTTAAAAATGAAGAGAAAACATTAGATTACAAACTATGTATTAGAAATAATATCATTAAGAAGTTATAAATAAAGATATGAACAAAAATAAAAAGATTCTGAAAATTGTTGTTGACAAAGTTAGTTTATCTAACTATAATTTTATTAATAATTTGAAAAGGAAAATTCTAGGAAAAAGAAAGTAGCCTAAATAGAGTTTCAGCGAGTTAGGGTATGGTGTGAGCCTAATAATAAAGTTTAGTGTGAAGAGAGCTTTGGAGAAGATTATCAGAACCTAAGTATGATAATAGGTAGCGCCTGCCTTAAGGGTTTGAGAGGATAGAGCTCAACTCAAGTAATGAGAATTTTGTTTAGCAACGGATTTGTCTGAAATAATAGCAAAGACATATCGTTGGCGAAACGAGCGGAGTGAGTTTTATCAACAAGAGTGGTAACGCGGTTAATTCGTCTCTTAGTCATTATGACTAAGGGACTTTTTTATTTGGGTAATACCGTTACACTAATCAGTATCAAAATGATATGCTAACAGGCGACATGAATTTTTTAGAGATTATATTTTAAATTATAAAAGGGGGATATTGAAATGAAAGGATTAAAGAAAATATTAGGATTAACTTTGGCTGCAATGATGACGATATCATTAGTAGGATGTTCAAGTAGTGGGGATGACGGTGGAGATAGTAAAACAGCAGACAAACTTCAACAAATTAAGGATGCAGGTGTACTAAAAGTAGGAACAAGTGCTGAATACTCACCATATGAATTCCACAAGGTAGTAGACGGAGAAGATAAAATAGTAGGATTTGATGATTTTATAGTTCAAGAAATAGCTAAAGATATGGGAGTAAAAGTAGAATACACAGACATGGACTTTGATGGATTACTAGGGGCTTTACAAGCTGATAAAGTAGATATAGTTTTAGCAGGTATGACACCAGATGAAACTAGAAAGAAAAGTGTAGACTTCTCAGAAATATATTATACAAATAGTAATGTTTGTATAGTAGCAAAAGGAAAAGAAGATTCTATAAAAAGCTCAGAAGACTTAAAGAACCTAAAAGTTGGAGTTCAAAAAGGAACAACTCAAGCAGATTATGTTACAAGTGATAAAGAAGGTTGTCTAGGAATATCAGATGCAACACAATTGAAGAAAATACCAGATTTAATGTTAGAACTTCAAAATGGAAAAATAGATGTTATAGTAACTGGTAAAGCAGTTGCAGAAATAAATGTAAAAAATTATAAAAATGTAGCTATAGGGAATACAACTATAGGAGATGAAGTTGCAGAAACTGCAGCAGCAGCTATAAAAAAATCAGATGATAAAGTTGATAATACTGCATTTTTAAAATCTGTAAATGATACAATAGCAAAATTAGATAAAGACGGTAAAATAGATGAGTATATGCAACAAGCTTTAGAATTAGCCAAATAAGAGACATTAACTAGGAGATGGATATATGGATTTTAGTAAATTAAGTGGGTACTATGGATTAATTATTAAAGGGGCAGAGTATACCATATTAGTATCTATGGTATCATTGGTTATAGGTTTTGTTCTTGGTTTATTAATTTGTTTAATGAAAATGTCTAAAGTTAAGATATTAAAACTAATATCAAGTGCATACATTCAAATTCTTAGAGGTACACCATTATTTGTGCAAGTATATATTATTTATTATGGATTTCCACAACTAGGCTTCGACTTTCCAGATGTAGGGCCTATATCTTCAAAATTTATAGCAGGTGCATTTGCATTATCTATAAATTCCAGTGCTTATGTGGCTGAAATATTAAGATCTGGAATACAGTCTGTTGATAAAGGTCAAATGGAGGCTAGTAGATCTTTAGGTTTAGGATATAAGGATACAATGAGATTTGTAATAGTTCCACAAGCTATAAAAAATGTGTTGCCAGCTTTAGCAAATGAGTTCATAACATTAGTAAAAGAATCAGCAGTACTTTCTGTTATAGGAACCCAAGAGCTGATGTTTAAGGCAGGAATAATAGTTACAGCAGTTTATAGCCCAATGGAACCGTATTTAGTAGCAGCAGCTACGTATCTTGTAATAACTTATGTATTATCTAAATTAGTATGTATATTAGAGAAAAAATTAGCTCAGTCAAATTAGAATAATATAAGGGAAAGTGATAAGATGATAAAGATAAGTAATTTGCATAAATTATTTGGAGATTTACATGTACTTAAGGGTATAGATTTACAAATTGATAAGGGTGAAATAGTTGCAATAGTAGGACCAAGTGGATCAGGCAAAAGTACACTTTTAAGATGTATGAACTTACTTGAAGAACCTACAGAAGGTGAAATATTATTTGAAGATAAAAATATAACGGATAAGAAAGTTAATATTGATGAAGTAAGACAAAATATAGGAATGGTATTTCAAAATTTTAACCTATTTCCTCATATGACTGTTTTAGATAATATAACTTTAGCTCCTATTAAAATAAAAAAAATAAGCAAAGAAGAGGCAAATAAAAAAGCTCAGATATTATTAGATAGAGTAGGGCTATTAGATAAAAAAGATGCATACCCTTCTCAGTTATCAGGAGGGCAAAAGCAAAGAATAGCCATAGCTAGAGCATTGGCAATGGAGCCTGATATGATGTTATTCGATGAACCTACATCAGCTTTGGACCCGGAAATGGTAAAAGAAGTTCTAGATGTTATAAAAGAACTAGCTAATGAAGGAATGACTATGGCAATAGTTACTCATGAAATGGGATTTGCAAAAGAAGTAGCAGATAGGGTTATATTTGTGGATGATGGAAAAATTGTAGAAAATGGTACACCAGAAAATGTATTTAATAATCCTACAAATGAGAGAACAAAAGAATTTTTAGCTAAGGTTCTATAAATATATTATTGTAATAAAAAAACTTCCAGATTATCTCTGGAAGTTTTTTATTATCAAATTAATTTAATTCATATTATGTTTAATAATAAAGAAGGTATATATAATATTACTGTAATTTAATTGGATAATACTAGATTTTTTATAAATTAAATAATCTTAATAATATATTCCTTTTTGGAAAAGGTCTTTAAGCTCATCAAGATTATTAGTTTTACCTAATGCTAACATTAATTTTATTCTTGATTTATGTCCATTTAAGTCACCAGCAAAGATACAACCTAGATTTTTTAAATCTCTTCCTGATCCTAAATAGCCATAAGAATCGTAGACTCTACCAGTTGAACATCTAGAGGTTATAACAACTATAACGCCTTTTTCTCTGGCATATTTAACCCCCTCATACATTAATGGAGGTATATTTCCTCTTCCCATTGCTTCTATTATAATACCTTTATATCCCATATCTACAGCATGATTTATAAAAGTGTAATCCATTCCTATTCCTGATTTAAAAAGAGCAACTTTAGTTTCTACTTTATCAGTATCTATAAAAGTTCTGTAAGCAACATTTTTAAATAATAGAAGTTCATTACTGTCAACTATACCTAAAGATCCCTTACCAGGTGATTGGAAGGTATTTAAGGCCATAGTATCAGTTTTAGTTGCTTCTGATGCTAATAATACTTCGTTGTTTAAAACAACAAGAACACCTTTGTTTTTAGCATTTTCTGATATAGCAACACAAATAGCTGATGATAAGTTATTTGAACCATCATAACCAAGTTCAGAACTACTTCTCATAGCTCCTGTAACGATAACAGGTTTTTCATGATTTATTACTAAATCTAAGAAATAAGCAGTCTCTTCTAGACTATCAGTACCATGAGTTATTACAACACCGCATATATCATCTCTGTCTAATAATTCTAATACAGAGTGCTTTAATTGCATTAATTTTTCAGGTGTCATATGAGGTCCTGGAATTTCATCAAAATCTTTTATTTCAAAATCAGCAACATCTTTTACGTTAGTTGCCATAGACATTATTTGCTCTCCTGATAATGTTGGTACATTTGCACCAATCTCTTTATCTATTGTCATAGAGATAGTTCCACCAGTAAATAGGATACCTACCTTTTTTTTAGTAGACATAATATTACCTCCTTGAATTTAAATACTACTTTAATTATACCAAAAATATAAAGTAAAAATTATTATTTTTAAAGAATTTTCATCACTTTACTTTAAAAGTAAACACAAAAAAAGAGCCGGGGAAGCTCTTTTTTGTTCTGATAAATTAAATCTAATTCGTCTTAGACATAATATATATCTATTCATAAAAAGGGGTATTGAATAGAAACTTTAATTGGGTTATCAAGGGGATAACTACTTATATATAATAGCAATATTCGACAAAAAATGCAACACAATTTTACAAATTTTTTAGATAAATATTTCAGATTATATTTAAATGGAAAAATGT
>NZ_JWHR01000039.1 GCF_000808015.1 Terrisporobacter othiniensis
TCAGGGAAAATAAAAAAGAACTTATTGAAGATATCATCAATTCTAATTTAGAAAGTAGTACATCTTTGAAAAAATTATCAAGAGAAGATATTATTGATTTATTTGAAAATATATAAAAAAAGAAAAAAGATGGAAAGAACCATCTTTAAACTTATAATTCATACTCGGGGAAAGTAAGAATACAACTACTTAAGTTAATTAATTACTATATTTAAGGGTTAAAAATATTTGAAAACAAAAAAGTCAGAAGGTTAAAGCCTTCTGACTTATTTATATCTTCAAAATATAATTGTTAATTATCTTATTGTTAATATTATAATATAATAATTTACATATTTTGTCAAATATATTTTGCGTGTAGCAAAAAAAAATATTAAACATACAATTAGTAATATAAACGGTTATTGATTATTTGTTTTATATAGGGGGATGACGATTTTATGTTTATTAGAAATGATATGGACGTATCTTATGTGAGAGTTTTTAATGCTTCTCCAGATGCTCCTCCAGTAGATATTTATGTTAATGGAGGGCTTGCTTTTAAAAACTTGTCTTTTAAAGAGTTTTCTGAATATGTTCAACTACCAATGGGAGAATATAAAATGGAAGTATTTCCAGCTGGACAAAAGGGAAGTCCTACACTTACACAAAATGTTCAAGTGCCAGAAAAAGAAGTTGTAACTATAGCTGCTGTAGGGAATTTTGAGGACATTCAATTAGTATCATATATAGAAGGTAATGCAGATGATTTGTCTGTAAATGAAAGTAGAGTAAGGATCATACATTTATCACCAGATGCTCCAGGAGTGGATATGTTAATAGATGGAAGATTAATCTTTGAAGATATAGGATTTATGGATGCAACTGACTACGCTCAGATACCTTCAGGAGCTTATAACGTGACAATAAATATTGCGGATACAAATGATACTGTATTAGCTTTAAAAGCTGAGCTAAAAAGTCAAAAAGTATATACTATTTATATAGTAGGTAATCCGCCGAATTTATCATCAATCCAGTCTTTAGATGGAAGTACATTTGTAAGATTTCTATAATTAGCAGGATTACTAACAACAAAGGAGAGGAAGCATACCTCTACTTTGTTGTTGTATAAAGATCTAATGATGCTTAATTTACTATGAATTATTTTATATGCAGAATAATTGAAAATTGAATAAAACACTATTATAATTACAATATAATTAGAAATCATACATACTTTATTTGTAAAAAAGGAGGAAAAATATATGGCAGAGTATGAAATATTCACAGATGCTACTAGTGATTTACCACCAGAAGTAATAGATTCTCTTGGAATTAAAGTTATTCCCATGGATTTTGAAATGGATGGAGAAATATATTCACATTATCCTGATGAAAGGGAATTAGATAGCAAATCTTTTTATAAGATGGCAGAAGAAGGAGTAACGATAACAACAACTCAAATTACACCTGTGAGATTTATAGAATACTTTACTCCAATATTAAAAGAAGGAAAGGATATTCTTTATATATGCTTTTCATCAGGCTTAAGTGGCACATATGGATCATCAGAAATAGCCATATTAAATTTAAAAGAAGATTATCCAGATAGAAAAATAATGTCTATTGATTCATTGTGCGCATCTTCAGGAGAAGGGCTTTTAGTTTATTTAGCAGCTAAAGAAAAAGAAAATGGGAAAACTATTGAAGAATTATATGATTGGGTGGAAAGAAATAGATTAAATATTTGTCATTGGTATAAGGTTGATGATTTATTTCATCTAAAAAGAGGTGGAAGAATTAGTTCAGTTGCAGCTACTTTTGGAACTGCATTAAATATAAAACCATTACTTAATATGGATAATGATGGGAAACTTCAGTTAATAGAAAAGTTAAGGGGAACAAAAACTTGTGAACATCACATGATTAATAAATTGAAAGATAATTACTTGCCAGATAAATATAATACTATAATTATTTCTCATGCTGATTGTGAGCATGAGGCTGTTTTATTAGAACAAATGTTGAAAAAAGAGTTTGAAGTAGATGAAATTATACATTCAAAAATAGGTCCTATAATAGGCGCTCATAGTGGAAAAGGAACATTATTGATAAATTTTTATGGAAAACAAAGAGAATAATTATTTATATATAAAAAAGAATAGTTAATATAACTGTGGTTATAATAACTATTCTTTTTTGATACATACATTATAAGTGTTAATATTTACTGTGAATAATAAAAATAGTAAGTATGGACAGAAATAAAAAATTATCACAAAATATTAATTTATGTAATATTATGGATAGAGGGCGGAAATCATACCTATAAGGTGGTGACACCTATGAGATTTTGTAGAATACAAGCATTAATTGAAGAATTGTTAATGGATTGGGATAAATTAAATTTAGCAGCAAAACTTTTAGTTTATATTGGCTTTTTCTTAGTTTTTTCTATAATATTCATGGCTATTTATAAATCAAAGGATACTGATTTATATGCAAGAATTGAGGTAATATTTAGAATATCTCTTGCATCTGTGTTTGGTTTTATATTAAGTTCTAATACAAAAACAAAAGAAGATAGGAATAAAGATAATTATATGGAAAAAGTGACTATTAGTTTAGATAAAGAAAAAGCTATTACTGAGGACTGTAAAATGAAGAAGGAAACACTTAAATATTATTATGGAGAAGGAAACACTGTGCAAATTGTAGTAGCTTTATTAATTACCCTAATATCTGCATTAGTAATATTAGGTGAATATACTTTTTCATTTACTGAAAATTTAGAAATAATAGGTCAATTTAGAGATTTAATGTGTACTTCTATAGGCTTTTTACTTGGTGAAGCAAAAATAAAATCTAAGAGTTAATAATATATAATGAGGAAAAGCTGTAGTAAGAAGTTGAATTTTTTACTATGGCTTTTTTATGAAATAATATCAATAATGATTGACATATCAACTAAATATAATTAAAATAATTGACATATCAACTAAAAATTGTATACAAAATAAATAAAATTATTTATATATAGGAAGAAGGTATAAGATATGGAAAGGGTGTTTACTAAAGAATATGAAGTTACATATAGAGATACGGATGCAAGAGGAGAGTGTTTTCTAACTTCTTATATGAATTTTATGGCAGATTGTGGTCTGAGTCAAGATGAAAAGTACGGATTTGTCATAGCTGATATGGTAAAAGAAAACCATACTTGGATGTTAGTGGATTACGAAATCACTATTTATAAATATGTTAAATACAAAGAAAAGCTTAGAGCTATAACTTATATTGAAGGTATGAATAAATTTTATGCAGTTAGGTATTTTAAAATCTATAATGATAAAGATGATTTAATTCTTGAAGGAAAGACACTAGTTATATTAGTTGATTCTAAAAAAAGAAGGCCATTGTCAATACCTGATGAACATTATAAGGCCTATGGAGTTGAAGAGAAAACACCTACAATAGGAAGAAATAAATTAAAGCTTTCAAAATGCAAGAATGTTGACTACAAAAAAGAATTTAATGTTAGATACTCTGATATAGATTTGAATTTACATGTGGGCAATGTGACATATTTAGGGTGGATATTGGAAACTATACCTTTTGAGATTATGACTGATTACAAAATTTATTCAGTTAAAATAAAATATCAAAAGGAATTAACTTATGGAGATAAAGTAAGTGTTAAAACTGAAATGGAATATAATGATAATAATATTAGTGCATATCATGAAATAATAAATGAAAGTGAAGAAGTGGTAGCTCTTTTAGAAACTCATTGGAATGAAATATAAAAAATAAGGATATTAATATGAATAAAAAATACAGAGAAATGAGAAAATGTATCTCCGTTTTATATAGACAGTTTCAAACTTATATAAATAATAACACTAAAGATTTAGGAATAGGAGCTTCAGAATATATTTTTTTGATGGAAATGTATGAAAAGGCTAATGTGAGCCAAGAGGAACTTTCTAAATCTTTAATAGTGGATAAAGCAGCAACAGCTAGAGCTATTAAATCGTTAGAAGAAAAAGAATATATATTTAGAATAAAAGATGAAAATGATAAAAGAACAAATAGAATAAAACTAACAAAAAAGGGTATACAAGTACAAGTAAGATTAACTGATTTGTTTGAACAGTGGAATAGTTATATAACAAAGGATATAAATATGGAAACATTAAATATAGTATTTGAGACTATAAAGCAGATGTCTAATAATGCAATAGAGAGAAATAGGATAGAATAAAGACAGGAGAATAGACGTAATGAGTGATTTAAAAATAATATGTGATAGTTTAGCAGATGTTCCAGAGAACTTAGTTAAACGATATGATATAGAAGTAATACCTCTAACAATAATAATCAATGATATTGAATATAAAGATGGACAAAACCTTACAAATGAGGAATTTTACAGTCTTATAAAAGAATGTGATGAAATACCTAAAACATCACAAGCTACATATATTCAATTTGAAGAAATATTTAGAAAGTATTTAAACCAAGGAAAAAAGATACTATATATTAGTGGATCATCTAAAGTTACTGGTACATATCAATCTGCAATGATAACAAAGAATGATTTACAAGGAGAAATTTACATATTTGATAGCTTAAATTTATCTTATGGATGTGGAGCTCAAGTTGTTACAGCTTGTGAAATGAATGAAGAAGGTAAATCAATAGATGAAATAATAAAAAAATTAGAAGATATAAGAGATAATATATTAGTATTATTTGCTGTTGATAATTTAGACTACCTAAAAAAGGGAGGTAGACTATCGGCATCAAAAGCAGTAATAGGAAGTATGTTGAGTATAAAACCAATATTACAAATGCAAGATGGATTTATAGTGAATATAGACCAAGCTAGAGGTCATAAAAAAGTTATATCAAAAATGATAAGTATGGTGAAAAAATATATAAAAGATAACATAGAAGATAAGAGAATTGGTATTGCTCATGGAGACAATGAAATTGAATTTGAAAAATTAAAAGAAGTTATTGAAAATGAACTTGATTTTAATCGAATAGTAGAAACAAAAATAGGTCCTAGCATAGGATCTCATACTGGAGCTGGAACTATAGGACTTTGTATATGGGACAAATAATTAAAACACACCTAAACCTAATGTGAAGTGAACCCTTTACACGGGAATAAATAAAACAACCTCTTTTGAAACATACTATATGTATGATTTTAAAGGAGGTTATTTTATTATGAGTACAAGAGTACACTACTCACCAGAAATAAAATGGAA
>NZ_JWHR01000040.1 GCF_000808015.1 Terrisporobacter othiniensis
GACATGTGAAAAATAAAATGTTATCTTTATATTAAATAAAAATGATAATCGTTATCAATTTAAAGAGAAAGGATGGAAGATAAATGACTTTATTGGTAGTAGGTGGAAATGAAAGAATGAAAAGAGACTATATTAATCTGGGCAAAGAAAAAGGATATAAAACTAAAGTAATATTAAATATGTCATCAAAGGCACTTAAAGATTTTGGCAGTCCCAATGCAGTTGTAATGTTTACTTCGACCGTATCTCATAAATTAAAAACTGTAGTTGAAACTCAAGCAAAGAAGAAAAATATACCTGTTATAAGGCATTACAATAATAGTAAAGTATCTTTTATGGAATGCCTTGATAAAGTGGATGAGTGCAATGGACAATGCGCATCATGTAAGTATAGTTTTAAAAAAGCGAAGAGTTTTACATAAAATATATAATAATAAAACATAAATATTTTTATATGTAATTGATAATAATGATAATTATTTTCATAAAACTATTGACATGGGAAATTATGAAAGTTATTATTTAATTGGATGAAATTTATTATCAATAAATATTAAATATCAATTGAAGATATATAAAGGGGTTGATTATATGTTATTATCAATGGTTTCTTTAGGAGAAATAAAAAAAATAAAAGAATTAAGAGGAAAAGATTCAGTAAAATCACATTTACAAAGTCTAGGATTTCTACCAGGTGAAAAAATTGAAGTAATATCAGAAAATCCAAGTGGAATTATATTATTAATTAAGAGTACAAAAATAGCTATAAATAAAGCGATGGCAAATAAAATAGTAGTGGAATAGTAGGGGGAATGATTAATGAAAACATTAAGAGATTTAAGTCCTGGACAAAAGGGAACAGTAATTAGCTTAGGAGAAAAAGGACCTGCAAGAAGAAGATTAATGGATATGGGTATTACTCCAGGAGTTGAAATACAAATAGTAAAAGTTGCACCACTAGGTGATCCTATAGAAGTAAATTTAAGAGGATATGAGCTAAGTTTAAGAAAAGACGAAGCTAATCAAATAAAAGTAAATCAATTATAGTAAAGAAGGAGAATACAATGAGTTTAAATATTGCTTTAGCAGGAAATCCAAACTGTGGTAAAACGACTCTTTTTAATGAAATAACAGGGTCAAAACAACATGTTGGAAACTGGCCAGGAGTTACAGTAGAGAAAAAAGAGGGAAAATATAAAAGAAATAAAGATATGAATATAGTGGACTTACCGGGAATTTATTCCTTATCACCATATTCAGCAGAAGAAATAGTGGCAAGAAATTATATTGTAGAAGAACAACCTGATGTACTAATAAATATAATTGACGCTACCAATATAGAAAGAAATATGTATTTAACACTTCAAATATTAGAAACAGAAATTCCAACTATTGTAGCCTTAAATATGATGGATGAAGTGGAAAATAGCGGTACAAAAATAGATATAGATAAAATATCAAAACATTTAGGTGTAAAAGTTGTACCTATTGTTGCGAGAAGTGGTAAAAATGTAGATCTATTAATGGAAGAAGTTAAAAAAGCATCTAATGAGAAAAATAAAGATTTAAAGGTTTATTCTAAGGATGTTGAGGATTTTCTAGAAGAAATTTTGCGTCATATTAATGATAATGAAAGTCAAATGATAAACTCTAGATGGAGAAGTATTAAATTATTAGAAGAAGATTCAATAGAAAGTGAAAAACTTTCAGAAGAAACAAAGAAAAAAATTGAATCTATATTAAATAGAGCTAATGAAAAGTTAAATGGAGATGCAGAAGGTGAAATTGCGGACCAAAGATATAAATTTATATCAAATGTTGTAGGTGAATCTGTTAAAAAGAAAGAAAAAGTAGATGGTAAAAGAGTTGAAACTACATCAGATAAAATAGATAAAATACTAACTAATAGAATAATAGCTATACCAGCATTTTTAGTAATAATGTATGGATTATTCTCCATAACATTTGGGGAAGGTCCATTAGGTATAGGTGTATATCTTCAAACATTAGTTTGTGATTTTTGGGATGGTCCTTTAACTGAAACTATACTTACTTCTTTACAAAGTATGGGGGCAAGTGAATGGGCATTATCTTTAGTTGGTGATGGTATACTTGCAGGACTTGGCGGTGTAGTATCATTCTTACCACAAATACTTGTACTATTCTTATTAATGTCAGTACTTGAAGATAGTGGATACATGGCAAGAGTTGCTTTTGTAATGGATAAAATCTTTAGAAAGTTTGGATTAAGTGGGAAATCATTTATACCATTACTTATGGGATTTGGATGTTCAGTACCAGCACTTATGGCAAGCAGAACTTTAGAAAATGAAAAAGATAGAAAAATAACAATGATGATTACTCCTTTTATGTCTTGTGGAGCCAAACTACCAATTTATTTAATGTTTGCGGCAACATTATTTGCAAATAGTAACCAAACTTTAATAATCTATTCTATTTATATGTTAGGTTTAGTGGTAGCAGTAATATCAGCACTTATACTAAGTAAGTTTGTGATAAAAGGTGAGGCTTCAAACTTTATAATGGAACTTCCTCAATATAGAATACCAACTTTAAGAAGCGTATTTATGCATGGTATTGAAAAAGTTAAAGGATTTGCAATAAAAGCAGGAACTGTTATATTAGCATCTACAATATTAATTTGGTTACTGTCAAACTTTAACTTTAGTGGCATGTGTGAAATGGAAGATAGTATATTAGCATCAATAGGAAGAGGCATTCAGTGGATATTTGCACCACTTGGATTTGGAAACTGGAAAGCATCAGTAGGTGTGGTAACAGGGTGGATAGCAAAAGAAAATATAGTTTCTACATTTGGTGTATTATTTGGAGCAAGTGATGCTATAACAGAAGCTGCTATGGAAGGTAGTGCAACAATTCCAGGTGTGGCAGCAGCATTTACTAAAGCAGCAGCATTTTCTTATATGGCTTTCAACTTACTTTGTATGCCTTGTTTTGCAGCAGTTGGAGCTATAAGAAAAGAAATGGGATCTTGGAAGGATACTCTAATGACAGTAGGATTCCAAATGCTAGTAGCGTGGATAGTTGCATTCTTAGTATATATAGTGTGTGGTTTTATTTTCTAAATCAAAAATATATTTTTGAGCAAGGTCGCTACCTGAAATTTTATGGAGCTCACGCAGTGGCTTAAAGTGGAAGCAAAGGAATCTCGCTTGAGTAACGGATTTATACGAAGTGGTAACGAGTATATATCGTTGACGATATGCTTTTCGATTTTGGCAACATGAAGCGAAGCAAATTTTTAAATAAAGGGATGATATTATGATAAATTACTTAATTGGAATAGGATCGGCTTTAATAGTAATTTTAACGTGTAAAAATTTTATAAAGAATGCTAGAAGTGGAGAAAGTAAGTGCTCTTGTGGTTGCAATGGATGTTCATCTGCAAATCAATGTAGCCACAAACAATAATTTCTTAACAATCTAACCTTCCCGAAAAAAGAATGAGAAAACTCATTCTTTTTTAATTTCTAACTTTATTACTTGAGCAACGGACTAAGCTGTTGGCGATATGAGCTAAGCAAATTTTTTATTTTGGAAAACTAATAAAATATAAAAATTAACATAAAATATAATTTACGATTTATAAGAAAAAATTAATTTGTTAAACTATGTTATAATTATTTTAGTAATAAAATTAATATGGAGGAATTTTGAATGAAAGAAATATATGAAGTTTCAGATGATTATTTAAACAGCCAACTTAAATATTTAAAATTATTATCGAAGCAATATTCAAGCATATCAAAAGCAAGTGCTGAAATTATAAATTTAAAAGCAATATTAAATCTTCCAAAAGGTACAGAACATTTTCTGTCAGATATTCATGGAGAATATGAACCTTTTGTTCATGTATTAAAAAATGCGTCAGGAGTAGTTAAAAGAAAAATAGAAGAATTGTTTGGCAATTCTATGATAGAAAGTGAACGTAGAAGGCTGGCTACTCTTGTATATTATCCAGAACAAAAACTAGATTTAATTGAAAAACAAGAAAGTCAAAAAGAGATAGAGGATTTCTATAGAATAACTATTCATAGATTAATTGAGCTTTTAAGATATGCTTCTAGTAAATATACAAGATCAAAAGTAAGAAAGTTCCTTCCAGAAGATTTCAAATATATTATAGAGGAACTATTGCACCCAGATTCATCTAGCCCTCATAAAGATGAGTATTATAAAAGTATAGTAGATAACATAATAGAAATTGATAGGGCAAGAGTGTTTATTATAGAGGTATCTAAAGCAATACAAAAGCTTGTTATAGATAGATTACATATAGTTGGAGATATTTACGATAGGGGGCCAAGACCCGATGTTATTATGGACACTTTAATGAATTATCACAATGTGGATATACAATGGGGAAATCATGATATTTTATGGATGGGGGCTGCAGCAGGCCAAAAAGTATGTGTAGCAAATGCCATAAGAATATCTGCTAGATATGCCAACTTAGACATAGTAGAAGATATTTATGGAGTTAATATATTACCTCTTGCAACATTTGCTTTAGAAGTATATAAAGATGACCCTTGTGTAGAGTTTATGCCAAAAATGAGTGATGATGAAGCTTCTACAACAGAAAAATCACTAATAGCGAAAATGCATAAGGCAATTAGTATAATTCAGTTTAAGCTAGAGGCAGAAATAATTAAAAGAAGACCGGAGTTTGAAATGGATCATAGATTATTATTAAGCAAGGTAAACTATGATGAAGGAACAATAGAACTTAAAGGAAAAACTTATAAATTAAAAGATACTAATTTTCCAACAATAGATCCGAAAGATCCTTATAAATTAACGCCGAGAGAAGAAATAGTAATAGAAAAGTTGGCTACATCTTTTGAGAACAGTGATAAACTACAAAAACATGTGGGATTTTTATTTTCAAAGGGAAGTATCTATTTAAAAACTAATGGTAATTTACTAGTTCATGGTTGTATACCTTTAACTGATGATGGAGATTTTATGTCTATGAAAATTGACAATAAAGAATATAAAGGTAGAGAGCTGATGGATAAGATGGAATCTTACATTAGAAAGGGCTATTTCTTTGATAAAAACCATCCAGAAAAAGAATATGGCAAAGATATGATGTGGTATTTATGGACAGGAAAATGTTCATCCTTATTTGGAAAAGATGACATGACAACTTATGAAAGATATTTTATAGCTGAAAAAGAAGCACAAAAAGAAAATAAAAATCCATATTATACTTTACGAGAAGAAGATGAAGTTTTGAAGAATATATTTGATGAGTTTGAACTAGATTTTCAAAGTGGCCATATAATTAATGGTCATGTACCAGTAAAAAGTAAAAATGGTGAAAGTCCTGTAAAAGCTGGAGGAAGAATTCTAGCTATTGATGGTGGATTTTCTAGAGCTTATCAAGGAAAAACAGGAATAGCAGGATATACATTAATATATAACTCTCAAATGATGCAACTTGTATCACATGAACCTTTTTCATCAGCTGAAGATTCTATTTTATATGAAAAAGATATATTATCTACATCTATAATAGTTGAAAATAGAGCAAATAGAATGTTTGTAAGAGACACCTATGATGGTATGAAAATTCAACAAGAGGTAAATGATTTGAAAATGTTAATAATCGCTTATAAAAAAGGTTTAATAAAAGAAAAGCAAAACTTATAAATTAAAAAAACTATCTCCTTAAAAATATTAAGAGAGATAGTTTTTTTAGTTTATAAAAAGTATTATATTTTTAAATATGTAAGCAATAATAAAAAAGAAGATAGAAATTATACTACATAAAGTAAAGAAGCATTAGCAGAAATCTTGAAATTTCAACTCATTACACGTATTTTGAAATAGTCATTTTTTTGACAGATTGTAAGAAATAAAGTATAATAACCAATGTATTTAAAAAGAATAAGAGGTGGATGAAGTGGATAAGATTAAAATTCAACCTGTATTGGTTGGTGGAGATATAAACTGTTACTCTGTTGCAAGAGCTTATCATGAAGCTTATGGAGTTAAATCAATAGCTTTTGGGAAAATGCTACTTGGAGCAACAAAGGATAGTAATATAATAGATTTTAGAGTAGACCCTAATATGGGAAATAAAGATGAGTTTATACAGGTTTTATTAAAAACTGCAGATGAACTTTCTGAGCCAAATAAAAAACTTATAATTCACGGATGTACTGATGAGTATGCAGAATTAATAATAGATTATAGAGATGTTTTATCAGAAAAATATATAGTACCTTATATAGGTGCAGAACTTAAAGATAAGTTAATAGAAAAAGAATTATTCTACAATATGTGTGAAGAATATGGATTAGATTATCCAAAAACATATATATACAATAAAGGTGATGAAATAAGAGACTTTGGATTTAACTATCCAGTTATATTAAAAGCATCTGATAGTATATCATTCTTCCAAAATGCTTTCGAAGGAATGAACAAAGCTTATCTTATACAAGATGAAGAAGAATTTAAAAGAGAAATAGAAAAAATATATTCTCATGGTTATGAAAAATCTATGATAGTTCAAGATTTCATACCTGGAGATGACTCACATATGAGAGTTTTAACTTGCTACTCAGATCAAAATGGTAAAGTTAAAATGCAATGTTTAGGACATGTTTTATTAGAAGAACATACTCCAAAGGGAATAGGAAATCATGCTGCAATCATTACTGAATATGACGAAGAAGTTATGAATAAATTCAGAAACTTCTTAGAGAGTATTAACTATACTGGATATTCAAACTTTGATATAAAATATGATGCAAGAGATAATAAATACAAAGTATTTGAAATAAACTTAAGACAAGGTAGAAGTAACTACTATGTAACATCTTCAGGAAATAACATAGCTAAATTTGTTGTGGAAGATAGAGTTTACAATAAAGAGTTAGATTTAAAAATACAAAAAGAACCTTTCTTCTGGAGATGTATACCAAAAGAAGTAGTTTATAAATATGTTAAAAATCAAGAGTTAGTTAACAAATGTAAACAATTAGATGCTGCAGGAAAATCTGCTACATCATTTGGATATGAAGCTGACTTAAAAGGTAATTTTAAAAGAAGATGGTATATATTCCTATACTATGTAAATCAATTTAGAAAATTTAAAAAATATTGCAAGTAGATTGGTGATAATATGAAAAATATAACTGTAGGTGTTTTAGGCGGCCTAGGACCTATGGCTTCTGTATATTTTTATGATATGGTTGTAAATATGACAGATGCAAAGACTGACCAAGAACATGTGGATATGATAATAACAAATAGAGCGACTACACCAGATAGAACAGCTTTTATAGTTGGAAGTTCTGATGAAGACCCATCAAATATATTAATAGATGATGCAAAAAAATTAGAAAAATATGGTGTGGATTTTATTGTGATGACATGCAACACAGCCCATTACTTCTATGAAAAAATAGCAAGAAGTGTTAATTTACCTTTAGTAAATATAGTAGAAGAAACCATAAAACATGCTAAAGCTACTAATCACAAAAAACTAGGTATTCTTGCTACTACTGGAAATATAAAAACTAGCTTATACCAAAATATGTGTGAGAAGTATGATATGAAATACTTAACATTAGATGAAAATAGACAGTCTAAAGTAATGGAAATAATTTATGATGACATAAAAAGTGGTAAACCAGCTGACATGGACAAGTTTAATTCCATAGTTGATTATTTAAAAGAAAATGATTGTGATGGAGTTATTCTTGGCTGTACAGAATTATCAATATTAAAAAATGACAATGAATTAGATGGAAATTTTTATATAGATTCCCTAGAAGTTCTTGCTAGAGAAACTATAGTAAGAAGTGGAAGAAAACTAAAATAGAGTAGGTTACCTACTCTATTTTTAAAATTAGAGAGGAAGTATATTATGAAGTTATTTAAACTAATGGAAGATGTAAGCTTTACATCTAACTTACCTTTAGAAAAAATTAATGAAATTGAAATAAAAGATATAGCATATAACTCTAGAAGCTGTAAAGAAGGTTTTATATTTGTTGCTCTTATTGGAGAAACTGTAGATGGCCATAGATTTGTGAAAAATGCTTATGATAATGGAGCTAGAGTATTTTTACTACAAAAAGGAATGGAATCTAATAAATCTGTTATGGAATTGCCATGTGATGCAGTGAAATTATTTGTTGAAGATAGCAGAATCAGTTTATCAAGAATATCACATAACTTTTTTGAAAAACCTTCTAATGTATTAAAAATAATAGGTGTTACAGGAACTAAGGGAAAAACAACTATAACAAATTATATTGCTACTGTTTTAAATGAATCTGGAGTTAATACTGGAGTAATAGGAACTAATGGGACTTTCTTTAATGGAACTTATGAAGTTACTGCAAATACTACTCCAGAAAGCTATGAGTTACACAGAATATTTAGAAAAATGTTAGATAATGGGGTAAAATGTGTTTCTATGGAAGTTTCTTCTGGTGGAATAATGCAAAATAGAGTAGAAGATGTTGATTTTGATGTAGCAATATTCTCAAACTTATCCCCAGACCACATAGGTCCAAAGGAGCATCCAACATTTGAACACTATTTACAATGTAAAGCAAGATTGTTTAAAATGGCTAAGCATGGAATAATAAATGTGGATGATGAATATGCAAAAGATATAATAAAAGCAGCAACTTGTGATGTAGAGACTTTTGCTATAGAAAATAATGCAGATTTAACTGCAAATAATATAAGATACTCAAAAGAGATAGACTCTCTTGGTGTAAGTTTTGATTGTAATACTAGATTTGAAACTTTCCCATGTTTTATATGTTCTCCAGGAACTTTTAGTATCTATAATGCACTGGCAGTTATAGCGGTGTGCAAATATTTAGATGTAAAAAGAGAGATAATGATAGATGCATTAAAAAATGCCAAAGTTAGTGGTAGAGTAGAAGTTTTATCAATTCTTCCTTATGCAACAGTAATTGTTGATTATGCTCACAATGGTGTTAGTTTAGAAAATATATTACAAACACTTAAAAATTACGATCACCAAAGGTTAGTATGCTTATTTGGTTCAGTAGGTGGAAGAACAGAGATAAGAAGAAAAGAACTAGGTGATGTGGCTGCTCGTGAATGTGATTTAGCAATACTTACATCAGATAACCCAGACTATGAGGAGCCTATGAATGTAATAAATGATATAGCAGAATCTTTTGAAGGATCTTCTTGTGAAGTAATAAAAATAGCAGATAGAGAAGAAGCTATAAAATATGCTATTAGAAATGCTCAAGAAGGAGATATGATAGTATTTGCAGGAAAAGGTCATGAAAAATACCAATTAATAAATGGAGAAAAGTTACCTTTTGATGAAATAGCAATAGCTAAAGATGAAGCAAAAAAAGTAATAGAAGAAAAAGAATTATTAGCTTAGTTAATAATTTAATATATTAAATAAAGTAGTGTCTTTAATATATTAAAAAGAGCTATTGGAAAACAATAAACATTGTTTTCCAATAGCTCTTTTTTAGCATTAAGAAATTAATAATTAATATTTTAATAAATAATATAGAACATTTAAAGAATTATTCAGATTTATATAAAAATTGAAACAAATATATTACTGAAAATTGATTTTTGAAAATTCTTATGATATTATTAAATTAATTAGAAAATAAAATTAATCATGGCATCTTGATTGATTCAGTCCTTGACCAGTTACATCAATTATTTTATTCATAGCAGTGTCAGATAAAAATACAATTTCTGATGGTTCGCCTTTCAAATTTTCACCCATCAACTTTAAACCATTAGAGTTTTCTATGTAAGAAATATCTAGATTTCTCCTAAAAATTCTATTAGTAGTTTTATCTTTAACTTCTACAGTAACTTCATCGCAACTAATAAAATCTAAAGGAGCGTTGTTTGGAGCTAAATTATTGTTGAAGTAATCTGAAATGTAATTTATGGCATAGTCTCTCAAAATAATTAATTCCTCATTAGTTTTAGCATTAGATGTAGAAATTAACTTATCAAATATTTCTTTTAAAACTTCTTCATTAAAAACAGTATCTTTAATCATAATAACCTCCAATATATATTATATTAATTTTGCTAATTAATAAATTTACATAAATTATAGTCCAAGTTTATTAATTTAGGAATAAAAATTTCAAAGGGGGAAAATAATTTGTTATTAAAAAAGGTCCTTTATATCAATGGAGTAAAAAGAACATTATTTGTTGATCCAGAAAGTTCTTTAGCATCTGTATTACGTGAACAACTATTACTTACTGGATGTAAGATAGGTTGTGGCCAAGGTCACTGTGGTACTTGTACAATCATATTAAATAATAAAGCTGTTCGTTCTTGTATCGTAAAAATGAAAAAAGTTGAGGATGAATCAGTTATTCAAACTATAGAAGGATTAGCTGAAGGAGAAAACTTACATCCATTACAAGTTGCATGGATGGGACATGGATGTGCACAATGTGGTTTCTGTAGTCCAGGATTTATTATGTCAGCGAAAGTTTTATTAGAAGAAAATCCTTCTCCAACAAGAGAAGAAGTAAGAGCGTGGTTCCAAAAACATAAAAATTTATGCCGTTGTACAGGATATAAACCTTTAGTAGATGCAGTTATGGATGCAGCTGCTGTACTAAGAGGAGAAAAGAAAGTTGAAGACTTAATATTTGAACCAGTAGGAAATGATATATTAGGTACAAAATATGTAAGACCATCTGCTAAAGCTAAGGTAACTGGTACTTGGGACTTTGGTGCAGATATAAACTTACAAATGCCAGAAGGTACTTTAAGTTTAGCTCTAGTGCAAGCTGAAGTTTCACATGCAAATATTAAAGGTATAGATGCATCAGAAGCTGAAAAAATGCCAGGTGTTCATAAAGTAATAACAGCTAAAGATGTAATAGGTAATAATAGAATAAATGGACTAGTATTTTTCCCAGCTGGTAATAAAGGCGATGGATGGGATAGACCAATTCTTTGTGATGAAAAAGTATTCCAATATGGTGATGCGATAGCTGTAGTTGCTGCTGAGTCAGAAGCAATAGCAAGAGAAGCAGCTAAAAAAGTTAAAGTAGATTTAGAAGTACTTCCAGCTTATATGAGTGCTCCAGAAGCAATGGCTGAAGATGCTATAGAAATACATCCAGGAACTCCTAATGTTTACTTTAAAACAGATTGTAAAAAAGGTGAAGATACAGCTCCATTAATGGAAAGTCTTCCAAATGTTGTTGAGGTAGAATCTTATTGTAGCCGTCAACCACATTTACCATTAGAGCCAGATGTAGGGCAAGCGTATATGGACGAAGATGGAAACTTAATTATAAATTCTAAGAGTATAGGAATTCATTTACATCATGCAATGATTTGTAATGGTATAGGTGTTGATCCTGAAAAATGTTTCTTAGTACAAAATCCAACTGGAGGAACTTTCGGATATAAATTCTCTCCAACTATGGAATCAATACTTGGTGTATGCTGTTTAGCAACTGGAAGACCAGTTTCATTAAACTATAACCAATATCAAAATATAACTTATACAGGTAAGAGATCTCCAGCATTTTTGAAAATAAAACTTGGAGCAGATGAAAATGGTAAAATACTTGCTCTTGAAGGTGAAAACTATATAGATCATGGTCCATATTCAGAATTCGGTGATTTATTAACTATGCGTCTTACTCAATTCGTAGGTGCAGGTTATGGAATACCAAATATAAGAAATACTTCTTATACTGTATGTACTAACCATGCTTGGGGTAGTGCATTCAGAGGATATGGTGCTCCACAAAGTTTCATGGGAACTGACACTGCTATAGATGTATTAGCAGATAAAATGGGAATGGATCCATTTGAATTAAGATATATAAATGCTTATAGACCAGGAGATACAACTCCAACTGGTCAAACTCCAGAAGTATTCTCAATAGTACCTATGATGGACAAATTAAGACCATTATATGAAGAGGCTAAAGTAAGAGTTAAAGAAAACTCTACAGATAAAGTTAAACGTGGTGTAGGTATATCAATAGGTGTTTACGGATGTGGTCTAGATGGTGCTGACTCATCTGAAGCTTATGCTGAAATAACTCCAAAAGGTGTAACCATATACAACTCTTGGGAAGATCATGGTCAAGGTGCTGATATAGGTACATTAACTATGGCTCATGCAACTTTAAAGAAAGCTGGATACAAGCCAGAAGATATTAAACTAGTATTATGTGATATGCGTCAAACTCCAAATAGTGGTCCTGCTGGTGGAAGTAGATCAAACGTTGTTACAGGTAATGCTACAAGAATAGCTGCTGAAAACTTATTAAAAGCATTAGATAAAGGTGATGGAACTTATCGTACTTACGACGAAATGGTAGCTGAAGGTTTACCAACTAAAGTTGTAGGGAAATGGGTTGCTTCTATGTGTTCTGACTGTCAATATGAAGATGGTCAAGGTGCACCATTTAGTAACTACATGTATGTTGTAAATATGCCAGAAGTTGCTGTTGACATGGAAACTGGTAAGACAAAAGTTGAAAAATTCACTTGTATGGTTGACTGTGGTAAGATAATAAACAAACTTGTAGTTGATGGCCAGGTTTATGGAGCATTAGCACAAGGTATAGGTCTTGCATTAAGTGAAGACTTTGAAGATTTAAATAAACATACTACATTAGTTAAATGTGGTATACCTCAAATAGAAGATGTACCAGATGATTTAGAAATACATTATGAAGAAGCTATGAGACCTGATGGACCTTACGGAGCATCAGGAGTAGGTGAAGGGCCACTAGCTGCACCTCACCCTGCTATATTAAATGCTATATTTAATGCTACAGGAGCTAGAATAACTAGAGTACCAGCAACTCCAGACGTTGTTAAAGAAGCTTTAGAAGGATTAAAAAGTGGAGCAAATGCTTAAATAAGAAGTAAATAAAAAAGAGTAATTTTGCAATTGTTGCTCTTGTTTAGTCAAATAAAAGGGCTTAACTTTAAGTATATTTTACAAGAGTTTAAGCCCTTTTTTAGTCTCAAATGAAGCAAATTTTTTTATATTGAAGGGAATTATATGTTAACTGCTCTGTGGATAACATATAATTTCCAACTTTGTGATTTGAGCAACGGGCTAAGCAGTTGGAGATATGAAGTAGAGCGCCCATGCAGTGGCTTAAGCGAAGCGAATTTTTTATAGAATAGATATAATTATTTAAGGAGAATGGACTATGGATAATCTTAGTCAAGATAAATTAAAAGAACTAGAAAGTAAATGTATACAAGAAGAAGATCCCTGGTGTAGTGCCATGTGTCCTATACATATAGACGGAAGACAATTATGTAAATTGGTTGCTAAAGGGAATTTTACTGAAGGCAGAAAAATATATGAAAAAAAAGTTGTATTTCCCAATATAGTAAGTAGAGTTTGTGAAGAAAAATGTAAAAGTCAATGTAAAAGAAAAGAGCTAGGTAATTCCATAAATATTAGACAGCTTGAACTATCATGTATGAATTATGGAAAAGAAGTAAAAACAAGAGTTTTGTTAAAACCTAAAAAGAAAGAAAAAGTTATAATATTTGGAACTAGTTTAAGTGGATTAAGTTGTGCATTGGAGTTAAAAAACAAGGGGTACTTTGTTGATTTATATGAAGACAAAGATATTTTAGGGAAAAATATATATGAAACGTACAAGGATATATTAGAAGAAGATATCATAAAAAAAGATTTGCAAAAAATTGAAAGTGCGGGAATAAAGATTTATCTTAATTCTTCTTTTGAAGAAGAAAAATTAAATGAATATAAAGATAATTATGATGTATTAGTTTTTGATGGAAATATTTACAAAAAGTATCTATCTTATAACATGATAACTTTACAACATGAAAATGATAAGGTTTTTTATAGCCCTAAAAATGTTTCGGCGGTAGAATGTATAAGTTTAGGGAAAAGACTTTCTACCTCAATAGATAGATATTTTCAACATAGTAGTATGACTCAAGGAAGAGAAAAAGAAGGTATTTTCCAAACTAAACTATATACTAACTTAGAGGAAGTTGAGATTGAAGATGAAATAATTCCTAGTAATAAGCAGTATTACACAGAAGAAGAAGCTGTAAAAGAAGGTAAAAGGTGTATTGATTGTAATTGTCTTGAATGTGTAAAAGGTTGTGAATTTCTAAGACATTACAATTCTTATCCTAAAAAAATGGCAAGAGAAGCTTATAATAACTTATCTATTGCTTTAGGAAACAGAACTTCAAATAAGATGATAAACTCATGCAGTCTTTGTGGACAGTGTAAATCTATTTGTCCTGGAGGTTTGGATTTAGGAGAGGTCTGTGAATATGCAAGAAAGCAAATGGTAAAGACAAATAAAATGCCACCATCAGCTTTTGAATTTGCCATGGAAGATATGGAGTTTAGTAATAGTGATGAATTTTTTACAGTTATAAGTAAAGAAAATTCAAATTATGTATTTTTTCCAGGTTGTCAGTTATGTGCATCGGAGCCTGACTTAGTAAAAGTAATTTATAAAGATTTAAATAATAAATTAAAAGACGAAGTGGGATTAATACTTGGATGTTGTGGGGTAATAGGAAAGTGGTCTGGAGAAGAAGAAAGATTTTATGAAGAAATAAAATTAATAAAAGAAAGTTTAGAGAAAATTAATAATCCTACTCTTATTACAGCGTGCCCTACATGTTACAAGATTTTTAATTCTCATTTAGAGAATGTAAAAGTAAAAATGATTTATGATTATATTGATGATGATCAATTGAGATTTATCGGTAATGATGAGGAGATAGCTATAGATGATCCATGTACTGTTAGATATGATGATGAGTTACAAGATCAAGTGAGAGAAATAGCAAAAAAACTTGGATTTAATCTAAAAGAGCTAGATTATAACAAAGAAATAACTACTTGTTGTGGATATGGTGGACTTACTTGTTTTTCTAATAAAGAATTAAAGGAAAATATAGTTTTATCAAGAATTAAAGAAAACAAGCTAAACTATTTGACTTATTGTATAAATTGTAGAGATAGTTTTTTATCACAAGATAAAGAATCAAAACATATTTTGCAATTAATATATAATTTTGATGGGAAAAATAGAAAACCTAATATTTCTGAAAGAAGATATAATAGAGTCCAACTAAAATTAGACTTAACACAGAAGAAAGATAAGACTAATAATTATAATATCCACTTAATTATGAGTGATGATTTGAAAGAAAAGTTAGAGGATAGAATGATCTTATATAAAGATATTGAAGATACAATAAAAAAAGCAGAAGAAACTAAGGAAAAATTCTTTAACAAATCAAACAATCATAATTTAGCCTATTATAGAATAAAAAACGTTACATTTTGGGTGGAGTATACCATTGAAGGAGGCAAATACTTAGTTTATAACGCATATAGTCATAGAATGAAAATAGAGGTGAATTAAATGAAAGAAAATTATGATGATTTTTATGATTACTCAAGTGGATCAATGATTTGTGCCAAGTGTAATGAGCCTCTTGAAAGAGGTCAAGTGACTTTAGAATATTTAGGAAGTAGTTTTCCTGTTGAGCTACCAAAATGTCCTAAATGCAATAATGTATTTATAGACGAGAGTCTAGTATACTCAAAAATGCTAAGAGTAGAAAAGGCTTTAGAAGATAAATGATTAATAAGAGAGACATATTTAGCTTAGGCGGTCTAAATCTTGTAAATGAAATAATTGAAATGTACAAAATAGATGAGGATGTTAAAGTACTAGATATAGGCTGTGGAAGTGGATATTCAGTTAACTATTTATCTGAAAAGGGATTCGATGCAACGGGAATCGACTCTTCTGAAGAGATAATTAATTTAGGTAAGGAAAGATATAAAGATATAAATATAAAAGTAATGGATGCTAATAATCTTGACTTTCCCAATAATTATTTTGATTTAATTCTATTTGAATGTAGTTTATCAGTGATGAAAAATTCAGAAAAAATATTAGGCGATTGTAGAAAACTTTTGAAAAAAAACGGCATAATTTTGCTAAGTGATTTTTTCTTTAAGCAAACAGGCATATATGATGATACATATACTCTTAATTATTGGAATAAATTGTTTGGAGACTTGAATTTTCAAGTTATTAATTTTCAAGATAAATCTAGAGAATGGAAGAATTATTTAGGAATGGTTCTGTGGGAATATGGAGAGTTATCAGGGTTACTTAGAGGAAATCAAAATAATAAAATAAATAACGATATATTTAAAAAGGAAACAGGATATTTTTTAGTTATACTTAAAAAGAGGGATTGATGTTATGGATGAGTTATATATGGAAATGGTGGAACTGTCATCTAAAGGATATTATTGTAGTCAAATATTAATGAAAATAATTTTAGATTTAGAAGGTAAAGAAAATCCTGATTTAATCAGGTCTATGGGAGGATTAATAGGAGGATTAGGTTTTAATCAAAAAATATGTGGTGCTCTTACTGGAGGAGTATGTATTTTAGGTTATTTTGCATCAAAAGGTGAAGATGATGAAATAGAAGATGAAAATCTAAGCATCATGATAAGAGAATTGATAGAGTGGTTTGAAAATGAAGGCAGTGATAATAAGGGAATAAACTGTGGAGATATATTAGATGGAGATTTTAATAATAAATCAAAAACTTGTCCTAATTTAGTACTAAATACTTTTGAAAAGATAGTTGAAATACTTAATAAATATGGTTATGAACTGTAATTAATAAGGGGAGACGAGTTAATGAACATATATGAAGAGGGGTTAAGGATTTTAAAAGATAAAAAGAGTTTTGTTTTGGCGAGTATAGTGAGCAGCACTGGTTCTACACCTAGAGCAAAAGGTACCCAAATGATAATAAGAGAAGATGGCACAATATTTGGTACTGTAGGAGGAGGTAAGATGGAAGCCTCTTGTATTGAAAATGGTGTGAATTCAATTAAGAATAAAAAATCATTTGTTTACGAATTTAATTTAGATAGTAAAGATGCATATAAATCAGAAATGGTTTGTGGAGGAAATGGAGAAATACTTATAAACTATATGGATTATGAGGATGAAAATAATCTACTAATTATGAAAGAGGCAACAGAAGCTGTAAAAAATCATAAAAAAGGATGGATAGTTACAGTTTTAAAAGAAAATAAAAAAGAGATGATATTTGTTGATGATGAAAATAAGCTAACTGGAGAATATACAGGAAGTCAATTAATGAAAAGTAAATTATCTAATGGTATAGAAAGATTGAGTATCCACTCAGATGCAATTGATGACGAAAGGTTTATTATGCAAAAAGTTCATACTATGGGAAAAGCTTATATATTTGGAGCTGGACATGTATCTAAAGAAACAGCAGCAATTCTAGATATAATAGAATTTGAAACCATAGTTTTAGATGATAGAAATGAATTTGCAAATAAAGATAGATTTCCAAATTCACATACTATAGTATTAGATACATTAGAAGAAATTGGTGATTTAGGTATAGATGATGATAGTTATATTTTGATAATAACTAGAGGACATTTATATGACTATAACGTGCTTAATTGGGCATTAAAAACAGATGCTTACTATATAGGAATGATTGGTAGCCAATCTAAGATTAATATGACATATGAAAAGCTTAAAGCAGACGGATTTACAGAGAATGATCTTAAAAGAGTACATTCGCCAATAGGAATAAAGCTAGATGCAAAAACTCCTGGTGAAATTGCAGTTAGTATTGCGGCAGAACTTATAAATGAAAGAAGCGCAAAAGAAAGAAAAATGGAAAAATGAAGATAAGTGGTTTGATTGTTGCAGCAGGTTTATCATCTAGAATGAATGATTTTAAACCTTTAATGGAAATAGAAAACAAGCCACTTATTATAAATACAATTAATAGTTTGAGAAAAAGTGGAATAGAGGATATAAATATTGTTGTAGGTTATAGAGCTAAAGATATAGAAAGATGTGTAAAGAATGAGAATGTAAACATTATTTACAATAATGACTATAACAACACCTTTATGTATGATTCTTTTAAGCTTGGATTAGAAAAAATTAAAGATAATTGTGATGCAGTTACATTTTTACCTGGAGATGTTGGTTTCGTATCTAAATACACCATAGACTTATTAGTTAAAGAAATTTATAAAGATAAAAGTAAAATTGTATATCCAGTGTATAAAGATGTAATGGGTCATCCACCTATTATAAGCTCCATATGTTTTGATTACTTATTAAATTATAATGGTAAGAATGGTTTAAAAGGTGGAATGGAATATTTTGAAGAATGCTCTAAGAAAATAGATACACCCGATAAATTTATATTATGTGATATGGATTATAAAGAAGAGTTCTATAAAGTTAAACATGATTTTGAAAATAGGCAGATTTTATCTCTAGAAGAATGTATTTATTTATTATCTTATTTCCATGTACCTAATTCCATAATTAATCATGGTAAAAAAGTAAAAGAGATATGCGAAGATCTAAGTAATTCAATTAATAAAAATAAAAAGATTATAAATATAGACTTAATTAAATCAGCTTCTATTTTACATGATATAAAAAGACAAGAAAAGAATCACGCAGATTTAGGGGCTGACTTATTAGAAAGTTTAGGTTATGACAAAATAGCTTATATTGTTAGAAGTCATATGAAGCTTAAAAATGAAATGGAAGATGTAATAAATGAAAATACTATATTATATTATGGTGATAAACTAGTAGTAGAAGATGAATTTGTAGATTTAAATAAAAGATTTCAAGAGAAACTAAATAAATATAACGACAATGAAGAAATTCAAGCAAATATAATGAAAAAATATAAAACAACCCTTAAGATAAAATCCAACATTATTTCTATAATTGGAAGAAATGAGTATGAGAAATTGGAGAATAAATGGAGGGGGTATAAGGATGATTTATTTAAATAATGGTGCCACATCATGGCCTAAACCACAATGTGTCTCAAATGCTCTAAAAAAATCCTTAGATGAGTTACCATGTAGCGCTCATAGAAGTGGATTTGATGAAGAGGAAAATTATAATTGTAAAGATTTATTAGCAAAACTACTTAAAGTAGATAATCCTAATAACATTGTATATGGGAATAATGCTACCTTTGGACTTAACTTAGCTATTCAAGGATTTGAATTTAATAATGGGGACAAGGTTTTGACTACTGCAGCAGAGCACAATTCAGTATTAAGACCCTTACATTATCTTCAAAAGAAGAAAGTTATTGAATATGAGATAATTGATGTAAATGAAGAAGGAAGAATAGAGCCTAAATTATGGGAAGAAAAAATCAAGGAAATAAAGCCTAGAATGGTTGTATTTACTCATGCATCTAACGTAACAGGAGCAGTTAATGATGCACAAAAGCTAGCAAATATTGCAAAAAAATATAATTGTGTAGTGCTTTTAGATGCATCTCAAAGTCTAGGTCTAATAGATGTATTTCCGCAAAAATGGGATATAGATATGGTGGCATTTACTGGACATAAATACTTACTTGGACCTCAGGGAACAGGTGGGCTTTATGTATCTTCAAAAATTAAGTTAAACCCTATATTGCAAGGAGGAACAGGCATATATAGTGATGAAGATACTATGCCAGAAGAAATGCCTTTAAGGTTAGAAGCTGGAACACCAAATGATACATCATTTAAAGGGTTAGAGGAAGCTCTAAGATGGGCATTTGAAAATCCTATTAATAAGAATAAGATAGATTATTTAGTAAATAAAATAAAAAAAGAATTGAAAAAAATGAATGTTAATGTGATAGATGTAAGAGGTGAAACAACTCCTGTAATTTCATTTACTATGGCAAATTATAGTGTAAATGAAGTGGGAGAAATACTTCAAATGAGTTTTGATATTATATGCAGAAGTGGACTTCATTGCGCGCCTTTAATTCATAAATGCTTAAGAACATCACCAAGTGGAACAGTTAGAATTAGTTTATCAAGGTTTACTACAGAAGAGGAAGTAGACTATTTTATTAATTCCATAAAGGACATAATAGATGGATAAATTTAAAGTACAAAAAGTTGATAATTGTTTTAAAAACAGTCAAAGTTACGAGTACAAATTAAATGTGGAAGTAAATGAAGAACTTCTTAAAAAGTTACAAAACTTAGGTGAAATAGAAATTAAAAATTTTAGGCGACCAATTTTTATGATTAATTGTGAAAATAAAAATAAGATAAAGGGAGTTATTAACTCTAAAATCATAAGAGTGAGTTTTCCAGATGATATATGGGAAGAAAGAAAAGAATCATTTGAAAAATTTTTGAATGAAGTTTTGTAGATAGTCAATATTACTGGGGGGAAGCTATGGGAAAAATATTAAATCAAGTGGAGAGTTTATGTCCTTATTGTTTAAAAAAAATAGTAGGACAAAAAGTAGAATATGAAGATGGAGTATATTTGGAAAAAACTTGTGAAGAGCATGGTTTTTTTAAAACATTAATCTGGGAAGGCAAAGGTTATGAAGCTTGGAGCGATGTGGAAAAATTTAAAACTCCTAATGTGGTAAGTAGCGAAGCAAATAAAGGATGTCCATATGATTGTGGAATTTGTAGTGAACATAGACAGGAAACTTGTTGTGTTCTTCTTGAAATAACAAATAGATGTAATTTAAAATGTCCTATTTGTTTTGCCTCTTCAAATGAAAATATGAAAAAAGATATAAGTATAGAAAGAGTTAGTGAATACTACGATTATCTAATGAAGTGTGGAGGCCCTTATAATATTCAACTATCAGGAGGAGAACCAACTCTTAGGGATGATTTAGATGAGATAATTAAAATTGGAAAAGAAAAAGGGTTTACGTTTTTTCAACTTAATACTAATGGTATTAGAATTGGAGAAGATGAAAACTATATAAAGGCTTTAAGCAAAGCTGGTTTAAATACAGTATTTCTACAATTTGATGGTCTTAGTGATGACGTATACTCTAAGCTTAGAGGTAAAAAACTACTTAGAGTAAAATTAAAAGCCATAGAAAATTGTAAAAAGGCTGGAGTAGGAGTAGTTCTTGTTCCTACCATAATGAAAGATATAAATGTTAATCAAATAGGCAAAATTATAAATTTTGCCATAGATAATATGCCTGACGTGAGGGGAGTTCATTTTCAACCAGTAAGTTTCTTTGGAAGATATGAAAATAGAGATGAAAACTATAGAATAACCATACCGAAAATGTTAAATGAAATAGAAGAACAAATGAAGGGTAAGATGAAAATAGAAAACTTTATGGGAGGAGGAGCAGAGAATTCATACTGTTCTTTCCATGGAAACTTCTTAGTAAATGAAGATAAAAGTCTAAAACCTTTAGGAAGTAAAAGTAATTGTTGTTGTAAGCCAACTTCTTCTAAGCAATCTAGAGAATTTGTGGCAAAGCAATGGTCAGCAGTAAAAAAATCCTCAAATAAAAAAGATGCTAGAAATAACTTTACAAAATCTTTGGATGACTTCCTAGATAGATTTGATAATTATACCTTAGCCATATCTGCCATGTTATTCCAGGATGTGTGGAATGTGGATTTAGATAGGTTAAAACAATGTTATATACATGTAGTAAGTGAAGACATGAAACTGATACCTTTTTGTGCATATAACTTAACAAATATAGATAATAAAAGTTTATACAGGAGATAAGTATGAGATTAGATAATTGGATATCTGAAAAAATTAAAGTAAATAATAAATTAAGTAGAGATGAACTAGAAAAATATCAATTAAATGAATTAAATAATTTAATTAAATATGTGAAAGAAAACTCACCTTTTTACAAAGAACTATATAAAAACTTAGATGAAATAAATTCTTTAGAAGAGTTATATAAAATACCAATTATCAATAAAGAAGATATAATTGCAAATGGAAATAAAATGGTATGTGTTAATCAAAGCGAGATAAGCAGAATAGTTTCATTAGATACATCTGGAACTATGGGTAAATATAAAAGAATTTATTTTACTGAGGAAGACCAAAATCTTACAGTAGATTTTTTTACAAAAGGACTTAGCTTTCTTGTTGAAAAAAACGATGTAATGATGATTATGCTTCCTTTTGAAAGAGAAAATAGTGTAGGGGATTTAATAAAACAGTCTTTAGAAATTATGCAGGTTAAACCTGTAATGAACGGTAGTTTATCTTCTTTTAAGAAAACTACAGACATTATAATAAGTAAGCATGTAAATTCGATTGTAGGTATGCCTGTAGAAATTTTAGCTTTGGGAAGATATATAAAAAAACAAAATTTACCAATAAAAATTAAAAGTATTTTGTTAAGTGCGGATATGGTAAATAATACATTTATCGAAGAAATAAAGAATGTTTATAATTGTGAAGTATTTAATCATTTCGGTATGACAGAAACTGGACTTGGAGGTGCAGTTGACTGCGATTACCATAAAGGAATGCACATTAGAGAAAATGATTTATTAATTGAAATTGTAAATCCTGTGACAAAAGAAAATATGAAATGTGGAGAAAGTGGAGAAATTTTAATCACTACTTTAACGAGAAAAGCAATGCCTCTTATAAGATATGCTACGGGAGATATATCATCTTTTGTAAAAGAAAGTTGTAGTTGCGATAGTGTACTAAAAAGACTTGATAAAATAAGATATAGGATGGATGATAGAGCACATATAGGTAAAAACTTGTATATAAATATTAACTCCATAGATAATATTTTATTTAAATTAGATAACCTTATTAATTATAAAGTAGATGTGGAAAATAATGAGGAGTATTATGAGTTAAAATTACAGATAGCATTTTTCCAAGATGATAAAAAAATTTCATATTATGATAATAAAGGCTTAAAAATAGAAATAAAGAATTTATTATTAAATAATCCAAGAATTAAAAAATCTTATGAGATGGGAATATTAAAA
>NZ_JWHR01000041.1 GCF_000808015.1 Terrisporobacter othiniensis
AATCATAGTTAGCATTATTAATTACTAAATATAAATATATTCATAAATAAAATGATATTTAAAGTAAAATACTTAAGGAGCGGGTGAAATAAAAGGAAGCACATTGTTTTTATTTATTATGATTAATTTTTTATAAAAAAATGTATTTGTTAAGGATTTTTAAAAGATTACTTGAATGAGGTAAGTAAAGATTAACGAAAAAGTTAAAATAATAACAAAATTAGAAGTTTTTTGTTTGCTATAATTTCCTTTTTTTGCTAATATTATTAGTAGTACGTTATATATAATATAGATACAATTTTTAAATAGGGGGTAAATTAAATGAGTGAAAAATGCTGTTGCGGGACTGATAAATGTCAAGACTTCAAAGAGCTTGATCCCGTATTAGAAAAATATGCCAAAGTACCTGGTAGTTTAATTACAATATTGCAAAAAACTCAAGATATCTATGGGTACATTTCAATTGATGCAATGAATTATATTTCTGAAGCTACAGGTATAAAAACAGCCAAAATTTATGGTGTTGCAACATTCTATGCACAGTTCAGATTACAACCAATAGGAAAATATTTGGTAATGTTATGTCAAGGAACTGCATGCCATGTTAATGGTTCTGAGATGATAGAAGAAGCTGTATGTGAATTTTTAGGAATTGAAGATGGGCAAACAACAGAAGATGGAATATTTACATTAAATAATGTTGCATGTTTAGGATGTTGTTCATTAGCACCTGTTATGATGGTTAAAAGTGCAGATGGTGATGAAACTTATGGAAACTTAACTAAAGATTCTGTTAAAGAAATATTAACAGAAATTAGAGAAAGATCATAGGGGGTGAAAAGTGATGAAAGTTATAATCGGTCAAGGTAGTTGTGGTGTTGCAACTGGTGCAAAAAAGACAGCAGCAGAGTTTGAGAGACTTATTGGAGAAAAAGGGTTAGATATAAAGGTGGATATTACTGGTTGTGTAGGTACTTGTTACCTAGAGCCAATTGTAGATATATATGACGATAATGATGTTATGACAAGATATGTGAAAGTGAAACCTGAATGTGTTTCAGAAATAGTAGAAAAACATCTTGTTAATGGGGAAATAGCTAATGATTTAGCAATATCAGATGAAGATAAATTATTTATAGAAAAGCAACAAAGAGTGGTACTTAGAAATTGTGGTTTAATAAATCCAGAAAAAATAGAAGAATATATAGCTGTTGGTGGTTATGAAGCAACTAAGAAAGTAGTTACCTCTATGAGTCAAGAAGATGTAATAGAAGAAATAAAAGTTTCAGGACTTAGAGGTAGAGGTGGAGCAGGTTTCCCAACTTGGTTTAAATGGAATGCTGCACTACAAAATAAAGCAGATCAAAAATACATAGTATGTAATGCAGATGAGGGTGACCCTGGTGCATTTATGGATAGATCTGTTTTAGAAGGTGACCCACATTCACTTATAGAAGGAATGATTATAGGCGGATATGCAATGGGTGCAACTGAAGGTGTTATATATGTTCGTGCTGAGTATCCACTAGCTATACATAGACTAGAGATAGCTATGGCTCAAGCTAGAGAAAAAGGATATTTAGGTAAGAATATATTGGGTTCAGGATTTGATTTTGATTTAAGAATAAAAGCAGGTGCTGGAGCTTTCGTTTGTGGTGAAGAAACTGCACTTATAGCTTCTCTTGAAGGAGAGAGAGGAATGCCAAGACTTAAACCACCATTCCCAGCAGCAAAAGGTTATTGGCAAAAACCTACAAATATAAACAACGTGGAAACGTATGCAAACGTTTCTTGGATAATAGTTAATGGTGGAGCTGCATTTGGTTCAATGGGAACTGAAAAGAGTAAAGGTACAAAAGTATTCGCTCTTGCAGGAAAAATCAAAAAGGGTGGACTAGTTGAGGTTCCAATGGGTCTTCCGCTTAAAGATGTTATATTTGGAATAGGTGGAGGAATAAAAAAAGATAAAGCATTCAAGGCTGTTCAAATGGGAGGGCCATCTGGTGGTTGCATACCAGCTGCTTTAATAGATACTCCTGTTGATTATGAAAATATTAATAAAACTGGGGCTATAGTTGGTTCTGGTGGTATGATTGTAATGGACGAAACTACTTGTATGGTAGATATGGCAAGATATTTCCTAGATTTTACTAGAAAAGAATCTTGCGGTAAATGTAACTACTGTAGAGTTGGTACTAAGAGAATGCTTGAAATATTAGAAAGAATTACTAAAGGTGAAGGTAAGGATGGAGATATAGAACTTCTTGAAGAATTAGCAATGAAGATAAAAGATGGTTCTATGTGTGGACTTGGTCAAACTGCTCCTAACCCTGTTCTTACAACTATTAAATATTTTAGAAATGAATATGAAGACCATATTTACAATAAAAAATGTACAGCTAAATCATGTAAAGCTTTAATTTCATTTAATATAACTGAAGATTGTAAAGGATGTACAGCTTGTGCTAAAAAATGTCCTGTTGGCGCAATATCTGGTGAAAAGAAAGAAATGCATGTAATAGATCACGATAAATGTATAAAATGTGGTAAGTGCGAAGAAACTTGTAAATTCGGCGCAATAGTTAGAGACTAGGGGAGGAGGATGATAATATGAATAAATTCAGATTAAATATAGACGGTAAAGAAGTATTTGGTTTACCAGGTCAAACAATTCTTGAAGTTGCAAGAGAAAATGATGTTTTCATTCCTACTCTATGCTACGATGAAAGAACTAAAATATATGGTTCATGTGGTTTATGTGTAGTTGAAATAGAAGGAATGCCTAAAATGGTGAAAGCTTGTGCTACTGAAATTTCGCCTAATATGATAATAAAAACTAATACTGAGAGGGTTATAGAATCTAGAAAAACTAACTTAGAGTTATTATTATCTAATCACGTTGGTGATTGTAGACCACCATGTGTTCTAGCTTGTCCTGCAGGAACTGACTGTCAAGGATATGTTGGATTAATAGCAAATGGAGAATATGATGCTGCTATAGAATTAATAAAAGATAGAATACCATTACCTGCTGCAATAGGTAGAGTATGTCCTCATCCTTGTGAAGAAAAATGTAGAAGACAACTTATAGAAGAACCAGTATCTATCGCTTGGTTAAAAAGATATGCTGCTGATAAAGATTTAGAAAGTGAAAATCCATTTATACCAGAAATAGCTGATGAAACTGGAAAATCAGTTGCTATTATAGGTGGTGGACCAATGGGTCTATCTGCTGCATACTTCTTAAGACAAATGGGACACTCTGTTACTATAATAGAATCTATGCCAAAGCTTGGTGGTATGCTTCGTTATGGTATACCAGAATATAGACTTCCAAAAGCTGTTTTAGATGAAGAAATAGCTTTAATAGAAAGTATGGGTGTTAAAATGATACCTAATACTAAAGTTGGTGTTGATATACCATTTGAAACTATAAAAGAAGACTATGATGCTGTACTTCTTGGAATAGGTGCTTGGGTATCTACTGGTGTTAGATGCAAAGGTGAAGATAGTGAAGGAGTTATAGGTGGTATAGACTTCCTTAGAAAAGTTGTTAGAAATGAAGAAATAAAACTTGGTGAAAATGTGGCTATAGTTGGTGGTGGTAATACTGCAATGGATGCTTGTAGAACTGCTGTAAGACTAGGGGCTAAAAAAGTTTATAATATATATAGAAGAACTAAAAATGAAATGCCAGCTGATATGGTAGAAATAGTTGAAGCTGAAGAAGAAGGAGTAATCTTCAAAAATTTAACTAATCCTATTGAAGTTATTGCAGACGAAAATGGAAGAGTAAAACAAGTAGTACTTCAAGTTATGGAACTTGGTGAGCCTGATAGTTCAGGAAGAAGAAAACCAATACCAGTAGAAGGAAAAACTGAAACTATAGATATAGATACTATGATTTTAGCTATAGGTCAAGCAGTAGATGCTTCTAAATTCGAAGGAATGGATAAAACTAGAAAAAATGCCATAGCTTACGATAAAGATACATTTATGACTAGTATGGAAGGTGTATTTGCAGGTGGAGACTGTGGTAACGATAAGATATCAATAGCAGTAGAGGCTATAGCAGATGCAAGAAAAGTATCAAACTCTATAGATGCTTATTTAAATGGTGAAGTATTAAAATATGAAAAACCATTTGTTGTTGAAAGATTTGATATAACTGAAAAAACATTTGAAGATAGAGAAAGAATGTGTAGACCAGTTATGGATCAATTAGAAGTAGAGGAGAGAAAAGATAACTTTACTGAAGTAGTATTTGGATATGATGATGATCAAGCACTAAAAGAAGCTTCTAGATGTTTAGAATGTGGTTGTCATGACTACTTCGAATGTAAATTAATAGATTATGCTAATCAGTATGATGTTCACCCAGAAAGACTTGCTGGTGATAAAAATGTAATAGAATTTGAAGATGATCATCCATTTATAGTAAGGGACCCTAACAAATGTATACTTTGCGGACTTTGTGTAAGAGTTTGTGATGAAGTTATGGGTGTTGGTGCTTTAGGTCTTGTTGATAGAGGATTTGATACAGTAGTTAAGCCTTCTCTAGAAAAACCTTTAGCTGAGTCTGGATGTATATCTTGTGGACAATGTGTAAGTGTTTGTCCAACAGGAGCACTTCAAGAAAGACAAAGTGTAGTTAAAGAAGTTCCACTAGATACAGATGTAACAGATACAACATGTTCATTCTGTTCAGTAGGATGTAGCTTACATTTAGAAACTTATGGAGATATGTTAATTAAGTCTAATCCAGATAAAAATGGTCCAGTTAATAAAGGATTATTATGTGGTAAAGGTAAGTGGGGATTTGATTGTGCTTCATTAGAAGGAAAATTAACTAATCCACTTATAAAAGGTGAAGATGGATTTAGAGAAGCCAATTATCATGAAGCATTAGTACTTACTGCTAAAAAAGCTGAAAGTATAGCTGCTAAATATGGTAAAGATGCAGTGGCTGTTGCTATATCTGATAGATTTACAAATGAAGAAGCTTATGTAATGAAAAAATTAGCTGATACAATGGGAGTTAGAACACTTTGCTTTAATAACGTGGAAAGTGGATTAGAAAAAGTTTTAGGTCTTGATGCTTCTCCTAATACAATAGATGAATTATTATCTACAAATGTAATAGTGGCATTTGGATTTGTAATGGAAAATAACCCAGTAATCCAACTTAAGTTAAAACAAGCTGCTGAAAATGGAGCAAAAGTATATGTAATAAATCCAGAAGGCTATGCTGTAAATAATTTTGATTTTGCTACAAAGGTTGTATATGTTGAAAATGATGTTAAGGCTGTTAAAGAAATGGCTAAAGCTTTAATAGAAATAGGCAAAGTATCATCATTAGATAATTTTGAAGAATTTAAAGCTTCACTAGAGGGTGTTTGTGTAAGTGATGAAATAAAAGAAATAGCAGGTGCTTATGCTAATGCTAAAAAAGCAATGTTAGTATTCCAACAAAATGTGGTATCTGTAGAAGCTGCTACAATGATAGCAAATATAGCTTTACTTTCAGGACATATAGGTGCACCTAGAGATGGTATACTTCAAATAAAAGCTAAAAACAATTCACAAGGATTAATAGATATGGGAATTAAAGCTGGAGCAGAAGCTATGGATGGTGTTAAAGCTCTTCTATGCTTTGGAGAAAATCCTATGACTAATTTATCTAACTTAGAATTCTTAATGGTATTAGATACTCATATGACTGAGACTTGTGATATAGCTGATGTTATATTCCCAGGTACAGGATCAGCTTCAGTAAACGGAACATTTACTAATACAGAAAGAAGAATTCAAAGTGTAAATGCTGCTATAGATGAAAATGTATTATCTAACTTTGAAGTTGCAGCTGAAATTGCTCATGTATACGAAGTAGATTTTAATTATAGAGATAGTGCTGATATAAGCATTGAAATGGAAGATGTTTTACCTAAATATAAATATGCTAAACTTGGAGAAGTATATGGTAACGTATTATCTCCGGTTGATGCTAAATTTGTAGTTGTAAATGATGGTGAATTTGTAAGTGTTCACAACTGTACAGATAATTTAATGAATGTTATAAATGAAAGATTACCTAAACAAGTTAAATGTGAACATAAAAATATTGCATATAATGCTTAAATTATAAAATACAAATTTTAAATTAACAAATAAAAAGGATCACTTTTAAGTGATCCTTTTTTAGTTGGTAATTGTTTGGAATTATTTATTGTTTTCTATAGCCTTATCAGCATAAGTTGTTGTTACTAGTGAATCATAAGGTACTTTTTCGTTTAATTCTCCGCCTTCAATCATAACATCCATTAATCTGTTTAAGCTATCTTCTTTTAGAAGAGGATCTGATGCCCATGCATCTATTTCTTTATATTTATGAGCAACAACTTCTAGATCTTCTAGTGAATTATCTTCAAAGAATGGTTGCATAGCTTTAGCAATTTCTTTATCAGATGCTTGTTGAACCCATTGTTGACCTTTATATAAGGCATTAGTAAATCTTTGTATTAAATCAGAATTTTTATCCATATATGATTTAGTAGCACTATAGCAAGTAAAAGGTATTTCACCAGCATCTTGACCAACAGATGCTACAATATAACCTGCACCTTCTTTTTCAAGTTGAGTTGCTGTAGGTTCAAATGCAGTAGTATAATCAGCTTCACCAGCAGCAAATGCGCCTGCCATTACGCCAAACTGAACATCTGTACGCACCTTCACTTCACCTTTAGATGTATCTTCACCAATAGTTAAATCTTTATTTTTTAATAAGTATTCCAATGTCATTAGAGGAACTCCACCAGCTCTTCCGCCTAATATTTCTTTTCCTTCTAAATCTTTATAGGTAAAATTATCATTTTTTTCTCTAGATACTATAAAACTTCCATCTCTTTTAGTTAATTGTGCAAAGTTAATAGCATAATCGTCGCTACCTTGTTTATACACGTATATGGAAGCTTCAGGACCCATAAGACCAATATCAGCTTCTCCTGAAATTACTGCAGCCATAGTTTTGTCAGCACCTTGTGCATCGATAAGGTCTAATTCAATTCCTTCCTCTTCAAAGAATCCCTTAGTAATTGCTGCATATTGAGGTGCATAGAATACAGAATGTGTTACTTCTGCCACAGTAACTTTATCCAACTCTTTTTCCTTTTTAGCTTCATTGCTTGAAGAACAACCAGTAAGGCAACAAGCTCCTAGAGAAAGAGCACTTGCAAGAGCAATAATCTTTTTATGCATATATCCATCCCCCTATAAATTTGCGATAATATATTATATTAAAAGAGGTAAGAATGTGTTACAAAAATTTTCTTCGCTTAAGCCACTGAGTGGCGCTATGAAATTTTAGGAAACAGATTTGCTAAAAAATAAAAAGAACATATGAATTATATGTTCTTTTTATGGTATCTAATATATTTAATTTAATAATTTAATTCTATTTTATTATTTTCATTTAAGTATTTATTGTCTTCCATAGGAATATCATCAAAAATAAATTGTTTTAGAACTACTACTGAGTTTTTATCATATAACCATACCCAGCCGGCATCTTTATATTTTCCACCTTTTGAGTGAACCTCGTCGATTATAGGGAATTGACCTTGTTTAATAGTACCATTTTTTGAAAGAATATTATATGCTGATGTACCTAAATTTAATAATTCTATAGATCCCATATTAGTACTTACGCAAGGAAGTAAAGATTTTATTAAATTAGGATAATCTGATATGGAGGTGCTCTTTAATTTTGATGCTACTCCCATTATTACTTTTCTCTGTCTGCCATCTCTATAAATTGCACTGTCTATGTCTCTAATTCTACAATAAGATATGGCTTGATAACCAGTTAATGTTTGCATACCAGATCCTGGAATTAACTTCATTTCACCTTTGTTAGGATTATCATAAGACTCATATGTAGATGGTATGAGCTTATTTACTGCTTTCATTTCTTTTTCTGTTATATCTACTTCCACTCCTCCAATTTGTGTGATTACATCCATTAAACCTTCAAAGTCAATTTGAATAAATTTATCAATTTCTATACCAAACTCATTACTTATTGTTTTAAATAATAATTGTTCTTTACCCCAAAAGTAAGAGGCATTAAGTTTACCCATACCTTCCCCTGGTATTTCAACGTAAGTATCACGTGCTAGAGAAGTTAATTTCACACTACTGTGGGTATTATCAATAGTAAGTATCATCATACAGTCAGATCTGTATGCACTTTCATTTTCTCTACCATCAGTTCCGAGTAATAATATGTTGGTAACACCATCTATTTGTTCACTAGTATTTACATTATTTATTTTGTAATAAAGAAATCCAAAAAGTGCAATAGGTAATAATAAAAGTATTAAAACTAAAGCTATAATAATTTTTTTTCTACGCGACATATTTTCACCCCTTTATAATAGAACTAAAAATATAATTTATATAAAGTACTTAATAATTTAAAGAAATATTATTGTTATTAAGTAAATACTCATTATCTTCCATGTCTATATCATTATATATAAAATCTCGAAGTACACATATAGAATTAGTGTCATACAACCATACCCAGCCTGAATTACCATATACACCACCTTTTGAATGTATCTCATCTGTAATAGGGAATTCCCCTTCCTTTAAAGCGTTTTTTAATGATTTACCAGATAAAATGTTGTGTCCTGTATATGCAAGACTAGTAATTTCATTAGATGTTAAATTTGTAGTAACATAAGGAGTTATAGCATCTATTAGTTCTGGATATTTTGTAAATGATACATTTTGATATTTTTTCATAATGGCATTAATGACTTTTCTTTGTCTACCATCTCTAAATATGGCGCTGTCACTTTTTCTAATACGACTGTAAGATAGAGCTTGATATCCATTTAGAGTTTGTTTTCCTGGCTCTTTTATTAATTCCATCTCTCCTTTGTTAGGATTTTTACAGAACTTATAGCATTCTGGAATGAATTTGTTAACTTCTTTTATTTCTGATTCCTTTATATTTAGCTGAATACCATCTAAAGCATAAATAATATCCATTAAAGAAGTAAAGTCTACAATAACATATTTATCAAGACCTATACCAAATTCATTTTCAATAGTTTCAAATAAAAGATCTTCTTTTCCCCAAAAATAAGCTGTATTTAATTTTCCTTTATCTCTTCCTGGAATACTAACATAAGTATCCCTTGCTAAAGAAGTAAGTTTAATATTTTTATTTTTGTTATCAATAGTTAAAATAATCATAGAGTCTGTTCTAAAAGCAGTTTCATTTTTTCTACCATCAGTTCCAAGCAATAAAATATTAGTTATTCCATCAACTTCTTTAATTTTAGACTTATAAGTTGATGCTACTGTTACATCTTTTAATTTGTATTGTACATATCCGTAAATTGATAAAGGTATTATAATTAAAATGGATATTATACATAAAACAACCTTTTTATATTTTGACATTTTCCTCACCCAATCTGATTTATATTTATAGTAAAAATTATAACAATACAAATATACAAGGGCAAGAAATAATTGAATAATTTTCCAATTTATGAGTTTAATCCTTATGAAAATCAATATTAAAGTTATTTAACAAAATATTTGTAATCGCTTTCAAAATGGTAATAAATGGAATATAATTATAGTGACAGTGTGTCAAAAAATTAATAGGGGGAAATAAAGGAATGAAAAAGATCTTATCTGTTTTACTATCTTGCGTTCTAGGATTTGGTTTAGTTGCATGTAATAATTCATCATCAGATGAATCTAGTAGTAAAGGTAAAGAAATTGCAATGATAACTGATATAGGAACAATAGATGACAAATCATTTAACCAAGGTACATGGGAAGGTATAGTGGCTTATGCTGAAAAAAATAACATTACGCATGAGTATTACAAACCAACAGAACAGTCTACTGATGCATATTTGGCATCTATAGATTTAGCTGTTAAAGATGGTGCTAAGGTAGTAGTTACTCCAGGATATTTATTTGAAGAACCTATATACATAGCACAAGACAAATACCCAGATGTTAATTTCATATTAATTGATGGAAATCCACATGATAAATCTGGTAAAGATTATAAAACAAATAAAAATACTGTAGGTATTGTATTTGCAGAAGAGCAATCAGGATACTTAGCTGGATATGCAGCTGTAAAAGATGGATATACAAAACTTGGATTTATGGGTGGTATGGCAGTACCAGCAGTTACTCGTTATGGATATGGTTTTGTACAAGGTGCAGATGATGCTGCTAAAGAAATGGGAATTGATAAAGTTGATATGAAATATCATTATACTGGAGGATTTGATGCTACTCCAGAAGTTCAAACATTAGCTTCATCTTGGTATACTGATGGAACTGAGGTAATATTTGCATGTGGTGGTGCTGTAGGTAACTCTGTAATGTCTGCTGCTAAAGCAATCGATGGTAAAAAAGTTATAGGTGTTGACGTTGACCAAAGTAGTGAATCTGATACAGTAATAACTTCTGCAATGAAAGGTTTATCATCAGCAGTAACACAAACATTAGAAGAATATTATAATGATAAGTTCCCAGGGGGAGAATCTTTAGTACTAGGTGCAGATAAAGACGGTGTTAAACTTCCTATGGAAACTTCTAAATTTGAAAAATTTACTCAAGCAGATTACGATAAAGTTTATAAAGATTTAGCAGATGGAAAAATCAAACTTCAAAAAGATGATGTTAAAAAAGCAACAGATCTAGATGTTAGTGTTGTGTCTGTAAAAGTAGTAAAATAAGTATATTTTTATAAACTAGTAAAAAGTCAGTTCTTTTGAGCTGACTTTTTTACATACTAGAATATTACCAAAATTTGTAAAAAAACTTTTTTTCTTGTATAATTATAATAAACAAATATTTAGTAAGGAGATATATATGGAACATATAATAGAAATGCTACATATAACTAAAGAATTTCCTGGAATAATAGCAAATGACGATATTACTTTACAACTAGGCAGGGGAGAAATACATGCTTTATTAGGAGAGAATGGAGCAGGAAAGTCTACACTTATGAGTGTGTTATTTGGTTTGTATCAGCCAGAGCAAGGTATAATTAAAAAAAATGGAAAAGTAGTAAACATAAAAGATCCAAACGATGCAAATGATTTGGGTATAGGTATGGTTCATCAACATTTTAAATTAGTTCATAACTTTACTGTATTACAAAATATAATTTTAGGTGTGGAAACTACAAGTCATGGACTTTTAAAAATGGATGATGCCAGAAAAAGAGTTATGGAATTATCGGAGAAATATGGATTAATGGTTGATCCAGATGCCATTATAGAAGATATAACAGTTGGAATGCAACAACGTGTAGAAATATTAAAAATGCTATATAGAGATAATGAAATACTAATATTTGATGAACCAACGGCAGTACTTACACCTCAAGAAATAGAAGAGCTAATGAAAATAATGAGAAGCTTAGCTAATGAAGGAAAATCTATTTTATTTATTACACATAAATTAAATGAAATAAAAGCGGTGGCTAATAGATGTACAGTTCTTAGAAAAGGAAAATATATTGATACTGTAAATGTAAATGAAGTCACAAAAGAAGAGTTATCAGAAATGATGGTAGGACGTAAAGTAAACTTAAATATAGAAAAAGGTTCCAAGCAAAGTGGAGATACTGTATTGGAAGTTAAAAATCTATCTGTAAATTCAAAAGTAAATAACAAAAAGCTTGTTGATAATGTATCTTTTAGTGTGAAAAAAGGTGAAATTGTATGTATAGCAGGGATTGATGGAAATGGTCAGTCAGAACTAGTATATGCTCTAACAGGACTGGGTCCAATAAGTAGTGGAAGTATTATTTTAGATGGAAGTGACATTACCCATGATAGTATTAGAAAGAGAAATATGAAAGGAATGGCACATATACCTGAAGATAGACATAAAGATGGATTAGTTTTAGATTATACATTAGGTGAGAATCTTATGTTAAAAAGATATTATACAAAGGATTACCAAAATAAAGGATTTATAAATTTTCAAAATGTAGATAAATATACAAATAAATTAATTAATCAATATGATATTAGAAGTGGTCAAGGTACGAAAACTAGTGCAAGAAGTATGTCTGGAGGTAACCAACAAAAGGCTATTATAGCTAGAGAAATTGATTTAGATCCACAAATATTGATAGCTGTACAACCTACTAGAGGTTTGGATGTTGGTGCCATAGAGTATATACACAAACAATTGATAGAAGAAAGAAATAGAGAAAAAGCTATTTTACTTGTTTCATTGGAGTTAGACGAGGTAATGAATTTAAGTGATAGAATACTAGTAATTTATGAAGGTAAAATAGTGGCAGACTTAAATCCAGAAGAAGTAACAGTTCAGGAATTAGGTTTATATATGGCAGGGTCAAAAACACAACTTAAAAGTGAGGTGAGTGCTCATGAATAAGTTAAATAAACTTATACGTAGCAATGGATTTAATAATGCAATGTCTTCTATATTTGCCATACTAATAGGACTTGCTTTTGGTTTTATAGTTTTATTAATAAGTGATCCATCTCAGGCAGTAAATGGATTTTGGATAATACTTCAAGGTGGATTTAGTACGGGAGCAAAGGGAATAGGTCAAGTTTTTTATTTTGCTACACCATTAATACTTACTGGACTTTCTGTTGGATTTGCATTTAAAACAGGATTGTTTAACATAGGTGCCCCAGGTCAATTTATAATGGGAGCATTTGCAGCTGTATTTGTAGGAGTTAGATGTACTTTTTTACCAGCACCATTTCATTGGATGGTAGCATTACTTGCTGCAGCTATTGTTGGTGGGCTTTGGGCACTGATTCCAGGAATATTAAAGGCTTATTATAATGTACATGAAGTTATAGCAACTATAATGATGAACTATATAGGAATGTATTTATGTAATATGTTAGTTAAATTATTTATATATGATTCTAACAAATCATTGTCTATGAATTGCTTAGAAAGTGCTGATTTACCAAAATGGGGACTAGATAATATCTTTTGTAATGTTACGGGTAATTACAAAGATATATCCACAGTAAATGGAGGAATAATCATTGCTATTTTTGTAGCTATTTTAATTTATATTGTATTGAATAAAACAATTTTTGGATATGAGCTAAAAGCTTGTGGATTCAACTCAAGTGCTAGTAGATATGCAGGTATAAATGAAAAAAGAAATATTGTTTTATCTATGGTAATATCAGGAGCTCTTGCAGGTCTAGGTGGTGGACTTCTTTATTTATCAGGAGCAAATGGTAGACATATTAAGGTGGTAGATGTTTTAGCAGTTGAAGGATTTAATGGAATACCTGTAGCATTGCTTGGTCTATCAAATCCAATAGGAATAATATTCTCTGCAATATTTATATCTTACTTAACACTTGGAGGAAACTACTTACAAACACTTAACTTTATGCCAGAAGTAATAGATATTATTATAGCTTGTATAATTTACTTTAGTGCTTTTGCATTATTCTTTAGATCAATATTACCAAGAATATTAAAAAAGAAAGATTCTAAAAAAGAAAAGCATTCTGAAAAACAAATTGCAGAAGCTACGAAAGGGAGTGAAGAGTAATGGATATACTATTTTTAATAGTACAACAAACGATGTTCTTTTCCATACCTTTATTAATAGTTGCACTTGGAGGAGTATTTACAGAGCGAAGTGGAGTTACAAATATAGCCTTAGATGGAATTATGATTATGGGTGCTTTTACTAGTATTTTATTTATTAATATGATGCAAGACAAAATGAGTGGTCAATTTCTATTAATTATTGCCATACTTATTTCTGTAATAACAGGAATGATATTTTCTTTATTACTGGCATATTCAGCAATAAACATGAAGGCGGATCAAATCATAGGTGGAACAGCATTAAATATGTTTGCACCAGCTTTTGCTATTTATGCAGCTAGAATGATTCAAACAAATGGGGTACAACAAATTGCTTTTGACAATACTTTTAGAATACCTTCAGTACCAATACTTGGAGATATACCAATAATAGGGGACCTATTTTTTAAGAATTGCTATATAACAACATATATAGGTATTGGAATCTTAGTAATATCTATTATAGTGCTTTATAAGACAAAGTTTGGACTAAGACTTAGAGCATGTGGAGAGCATCCTCAAGCAGCTGATTCAGTTGGTATTAATGTTTATAAAATGCGTTATGCTGGAGTATTAATTTCTGGAGCATTGGCAGGGCTTGGAGGATTAGTTTTTGTAATACCAACATCTACTAATTTTAATGCAACAGTTTCTGGATATGGTTTCTTAGCACTTGCTGTTATGATATTTGGGCAGTGGAAACCTTTAAGAGTATTATTTGCAGCATTTTTCTTTGGATTAATGAAGACTATTGCTTCAGCTTACTCTGTAATACCTTTATTATCCAGCTTAAATATACCAAGTGATGTATATAAGATGATTCCTTTTATAGCTACTTTAATAGTACTAGCATTTACATCTAAATCATCACAAGCACCAAGAGCGGTGGCACAACCATACGATAAGGGAAGTAGATAGGCAGAAAAAAAAGTATTGCTTTTAAGCAATACTTTTTTTCTATCCCTTTATTCTTCTTTGTCTATAATAATAGAACTTTTCTATTAGATTAACAATTTCGTACATACCCCAAGCACAAACCGCTAACACAAATACACCCATCATGACAACATCAAGTTTAAATACTTGACTTCCATATACGATTAAATAGCCTATACCATATCTGGATACCAAGAATTCACCAACTATTACACCTACCCAAGCCATACCTATATTTATTTTAGTAAGGTTTATTAGGTTACCTATATTACCAGGCAAAATTAGTTTAAATAATATTTGACTCTTTGTAGCACCGAAACTTTTTAACATTTTAATTTTTTCTTCGTCCATATTTTTAAAATAATTATAAGCTGATAAAATTGTTATAACTATGGCAATAGCAACTGCAGTAACAACTATACCCTCAATACCTGCACCTACCCATACGATTATAATAGGAGCAAGGGCTGTTTTAGGTAGTGCATTAAGAACTACTAAGAATGGGTCTAGTATTTTAGCTAAGGTGTCTGACCACCAAAGCATTATAGCTATTAATATTCCTAAAGTACTACCAATAATTAAACCTAAAACTGTTTCATAAACTGATATCCATACATGTTTCATTAAGGTTCCGCTCGTAATATATGATATAAATAGTTTATAAATATCAGATGGTTTACTAAATAAAAAAGTACTGATAACATTGTTGTTTGCTAATACTTCCCATAATGCGAAAAAACCTATTAATAAAACTACTTGTATTATTAATATTCTAATTTTTTTAATTTTAACATCTTTTAAATATTTTTCATATTCAGCAGATTTTTTATTGAATTTCATTATTATCTAGCTCCTTCCATAATAAGTCAAAGTAAGTTTGAAATTTAGGGACTTTACGAGATTCAAATGGTGTTTTTGATTCACCAAGCCCCAAGTCTATATCATATTCACTCTTTATAGTAGAAGGACGCTTTGAGAGTACTGCCACTTTGTCACCCATTGCTATAGCTTCACTAATATCATGAGTCACCAAAATAGCCGACTTGCCCTCATTTTTGATTATCTTATAAACATCATCACTTACAAGCAATCTTGTTTGATAATCTAGCGCAGAGAAGGGTTCATCAAGCAAAAGTACATCTGGATTTACTGATAAGGTACGAATAAGTGCCACTCTTTGTCTCATACCTCCGGATAATTCTTTAGGATACATATTTCTAAAATCCCATAAGTCATAAGTTTTTAATAACTCTTCAACTCTTTCTATAGCTTTAGAATCTTTGTTTTTTTGTATTTCAAGACCTATAGTAATATTGTCCATTATACTTCGCCACTCCAGTAAATGATCCCTTTGGAACATATAGCCAATTTTTCCATCAATAATCACATCACCACTAGTAGGCTTTAAAAGTTTTGTAAGTATATTTAGGATGGTTGATTTTCCAGAACCAGATGGTCCAAGTAGTGCTAAAATTTCACCTTGTTGCAGAGAGAAGTTTATATTTTTGAGAACTTGGAGTTCTCCTTCCTTTGAATAAAAGTTTTGACAGAGGTCAGTAACCTTTATAATTTCATCCATTTAAGTCACCCCCATGAAGATTAATACTATATATTATTCTATTAATAGTTGATGGGATTTGTACCAGTTTTTAACTGAATAAATATTGATAGTTTTTAAATAGATATTAAATGATTAAATATAATGAAAAATAACAAAACATAATAAAACAAAACAAAAAGTAATAAAAATATTAAAAAAATGTAGCGAAAGAGAATGAAAAACAATATTATTAACTTAAGGGGTGAAAAAAATTGTGGGAATTTTATGATAGTTTAATAGAGAAAATACCGGAAAATATAAAAGTAAAAGAGTTAGTTATTGGATCAGAGTTTACAATGGTAATAACTGATTATGGAGCAGGAATTAGTCGTTTATTGTATGATAAAAGATTTTCCTTTGATAAAGATATAAAGAAAAATATGTCTTTAAAAGATTTATGTAAGGGGGTAAAATCATGGAACTTTATAGAAGCTAGCTTGGGGTTAGCAGCAATCAATTCTTATTATAATCAGAAACTTCAAAATAAATCCTTAAGTTTAGAAGAAATTAAACATCCATTCATTTCTATGATTGATGACTCATCTAAAAAAATTGCCATAGTTGAAGGTAGCATGGAAAATAAAAATAAAATTAAATCAAAATATGATGTAGATTTTTTTAGCAGAAAAATGGAAGAAGGAGATTATAGCATAGTAGCTTATAACTACTTAATTGAAAACTATGATACTACATATTTGGGAGGCGACTTAATAATAAATAAGCATTTAATAAAAATAGCAGAGGATTCATATAGTAAAGAAAGTATCATTTGTGATATTTCTACACCTTTATCCTTGGATTTTAGTCTACTTGGAATAAAAAATATAGGTGGATTTATAGTAAAAGACATTGATAAATGCCTTAATTTAGTGAAATTAAATGCTTCTTATGATGAAATAGCAAAAACAGGTACTATGATGAAAATAGTAGGATGTAAAGGGGATAAAATAAGTGGAAGAAAGTAATAGATATAATAAAATAATTATATTTTCTTTAATATTAATATTGATTATCTCAATATTAATATCTTTTGCCCTTGGAAAATATCCAATTGAGCCTAATCAAGTTTTTGGAATACTATTATCTAAAATTAGTAATATAGATAAATTTTGGACAGACAGTATGGAAACCATATTTTTCAAGGTTAGATTTCCAAGAATAATATTAGCTTGTTTGGTAGGGGGATGTTTAGCAGCTGCAGGTGTATCTTATCAATGCATATTCTTAAATCCTATGGCAGCACCTGATATATTAGGTGCATCTTCAGGAGCTGCATTTGGAGCCGCTTTAGCAATATATCTATATAAAGGCGGAAGACAAGTTACAATAAGCGCTTTTATATTTAGTTTAATTACTGTATTTTTAGTATACATAATAAGTCAAAGAACCAAAGGAAATAAGGTTCTAGGTTTAATATTATCAGGTATTATGGTAAGCTCATTGTTTTCATCAGGAACATCTTTTATAAAGCTTGTTGCAGACCCTAATGATCAGTTACCAGCTATTACTTACTGGTTAATGGGAAGCTTGTCGGGGACTAAAGGGGCAGATGTGAAATTTGCAATTATCCCAATGTTAATAGGCATAATACCTTTGATACTTATTAGTTGGCAAATAAACATATTAACAGTAGGAGAAGAAGAAGCAAAGACTATGGGCATAAACACCAAGCTTATAAGATTTGTAACTATTATATGCGCTACACTTTTAACTTCAGCTAGTGTGGCAGTAAGTGGAATGATAGGCTGGATTGGACTTGTAATACCACATTTGTCGAGACGATTAGTTGGAAATAATTTTGTTTATTTACTTCCAACTTCCGCCATATTTGGAGCTTCATTTTTATTATTAGTAGATAATGTATCTAGAAATCTATGGACTAGTGAAATACCAATAGGAATATTAACGTCATTTATCGGCGTACCATTTTTTATTTATTTGATTACAAGAAGGGGTGATTAATAATGATTTTAGAAGTTAAGAACCTTACTTATTCTTATAGAAATCATAAAGTGCTTAATAAGGTGTCCTTTGATGTAAAAGATAGTCAGTTATTATGTATTTTAGGTCCAAATGGAGCTGGAAAAAGTACAATGTTTAAGTGCATACTTCAGCTATTAAAAGATTATAATGGAGAAATATTATTAGATAATAAAAACTTAAAAAATTATAAAATTCAAGAACTATCAAGAAAAGTTGCTTATATACCTCAATATCATAACCCTGTATTTAGTTATTCTGTTACAGAAATGGTACTAATGGGTACTACATCACAAATTTCACCTATGTCTAAACCTAGCAAGGAACAAATTAAAATAGTTGAAGAATCATTAGATAAAATAGGGATTTCTTATTTAAAAGATAGAAATTTTATTAATTTAAGTGGAGGAGAAAGACAACTTGTTTTAATTGCAAGAGCTTTAGCTCAAAGAGCAAAAATACTTGTTATGGATGAACCAACATCAGACTTAGATTATGGAAATCAAATTAGGGTGCTAAATACAGTAAAACAATTAACAAAAGAAGGATATATAATCATACAGTCAACACATAATCCAGACCAAGCCTTTTTGTATGCAGATAAGGTTTTAGCTTTATACAATCACAAAGTCTTAGACTTTGGAACACCTAAGTACATAATTAATTCAGGACTAATAAAAAAATTATACAACGTAGATGTGGAATTAAATAGCTTATATGATGATAAGATCAGAATCTGTATACCAAAAAGTGTAATAATATAAAAATATCTAAGGGGGAGTAAGATGAAAAAGAAATTAATATCACTATTATTGATATTATGTTTATCAATAACATCTTTAGTGGGATGCTCATTATCTAATGATGAAAAAGAAAAGGAAAGTAAAAAAACAATAAAATTCACTGATTCAGTAGGACGGGAAGTTGAAGTTCCATCAAATATTGAAAAAATAGCTCCATCAGGAAGCTTAGCACAAATTGTACTGTTCTCAGTGGCACCAGATAAATTAGTTGGTTTGTCTGGAGAATGGTCAGAGGACTCTAAGGACTACATAGATAAAAAATATACAGAGTTGCCTATATTTGGACAATTTTATGGTAAGGGTGACTTAAATATGGAAGCTCTTGCAGCTGCAGAGCCACAATTAATTATTGATATAGGTGAGAAGAAAGATGGTATGAAAGAAGATTTAGATTCTATACAAGAACAAACAGGAATCCCTACTATATTTGTGGAAGCAACAACTGCTAATATGTCAGATTGTTACACTACATTAGGTAAAATATTAAATGTAGAAGATGATGCTAAAATATTGGCAGATTATTGTAAAATTACTTATGATTCTACTGTAGAAACTATGGAAAAAATAGGCGATAAAAATAAAGTAAATCTTGTTTATTGCTTAGGTGATACAGGAACTAATGTAATAGCAAAAGGTTCTTTCCATTCAGAAATTATAAACTTACTTGCAAACAATGTGGCTGATCTTAAAGAACCATCAAGCAAAGGTGATGGAAATGAAGTTTCATTGGAACAGTTGTATATATGGAATCCAGATGTAATAATATTTGCTCCACAAAGTTTATATAGCCAAGTAGGAAATCAAAGTGAGTGGCGAAAACTAAAAGCAATATCTAGTGGTAAATACTATGAAGCGCCAAGTATACCATATAACTGGATGGGATTTCCACCTTCTGTAAATAGATATATGGGAATGATTTGGTTATCTGAAACACTTTATCCAGAAGAATTTAATTATGATTTACAAGAAAAAACTAAAGAATTCTACAAATTATTCTATCATGCTGATTTAAGCGATGAACGATATAACGAATTAACTAAAAATGCTATTAAATAATTGTATTTATTAAAAACAATAAGAAAGTAGGGGCCTCCTACTTTCTTTTAAAAAGGGGAATTAATATGAAACTAATAACAGTGGCAGGACCACCATCATCAGGAAAAACATCAGTTATTCTTCATTTAATAAAATCATTAGAATTAGAAAAGGAGAAGGTTGGAGTTGTTAAATTTGACTGCCTTACATCTTTTGATCATATTAGATATGAAGAAAATAATATACCTGTTGAAATTGGACTTTCTGGAAAGATTTGTCCGGATCATTTTTTTATTAGCAATATTGAAGATGCACTTTATTGGTCTGAAAAATTGAAGCTGGATATTTTGATTACTGAAAGTGCAGGACTCTGCAATAGATGCTCACCATACATAAAAACTATACCAGCTGTATGCGTAATTGATAATTTATCGGGAATAAACACACCTAGAAAAATTGGACCAATGTTAAAATTTGCCGATATTGTTGTAATAACTAAAGGTGATATAGTATCACAAGCTGAGAGAGAAGTTTTTTCCTTTAATGTACGACAAGTAAATTCTAAAGCAAAAATAATTTTTATAAATGGTATAACAGGACAAGGAATACTTTTATTAAAAAAATACTTAGGAGATATAAAAGATATAACAACTCTTAGAGAAAAACAATTACGTTTTACTACACCAGCTTCTGTATGTTCTTATTGCACAGGAGAAACTAGAATTAGTGAATCTTATCAAATGGGAATGATAAAGAAAATGGAGTTTAATTATGAGAAATAATAATTATGAAGAAATACTTAATATGACCATAGGGGAGATTGAGAATAATTATCCTATGGCTTTTGATTTTTTCTTAAATTACAATTTAAGTTACGTGAATAAAAATATTATTTTTAAGGATTTAATAGAGTCTTTAAATGATGAGTTTTATATTAATTTTGGTATGGAAAAAGAAGAATTATATACTAAACTAATTGAGTTCTTAAAGGAATTTGCTCAAAATATAGAAATTGTAAACATAGATAGTATTACAATTAATGGTGGCTACAACAAATTAAAAGAAGAAGAACAAAACTCCATAACGATTTATCCAGGAGAGATCATAAGTATTGTTGGGCCTACAGGTTCTGGTAAAAGTAGATTGCTAGAAGATATTGAGTGCTTAGCTCAAAGAGATACTCCAACAAATAGACAAATATTAATAAATGGTAAAATTCCAAGTGATGAAACACGATATGACATGGATGGAAAGTTAGTTGCTCAACTTTCTCAAAATATGAATTTTGTAATGGATTTAACAGTAGAAGAATTTTTACAAATGCACTCAAAAAGTCGTTTTTGTAAAAATCAAGATGACATAGTAAAAAAATGCTTTCATTACGCTAATAAATTGGCAGGAGAAGAATTTGAGCTAAGTACAAAAATAACTCAATTATCAGGAGGTCAATCAAGAGCTCTTATGATATCAGATACAGCTTATATGAGTTATTCTCCAATTGTTCTAATTGATGAAATTGAAAATGCTGGAATAGATAGAAAAGAAGCTATAAGGCTTTTATCAAGAAAAGATAAAATAATTTTAATTTCAACTCATGATCCTATCTTAGCTTTAAATGCTAATAAAAGGATTGTTATTAAAAATGGTGGAATCTCCAAAATTATTACTACTACTAAAGAAGAAAGAGAAAGTCTTGAATATATAGAAAACTTAGATAATATTTTATTGGATTTAAGAAACAAAGTTAGAAATGGTGAAATTTTAAATAAAAAAGATATAGAATGCGTTCTTTTGGGAGAAGGTGAAGGAGTTTGTGGAAGCTTTATGATGATTTAATAGAGGGAATTCCAAAGGATATACTTGTGGAAGATATGGTTGTAGGTCAATATAATTCATTGGTAAAAAGCAGTGTGGGGAGTGGAATAGGTCTTGTTTATTATGATGAAAGCCGACCACCTGACTTTGTAAAAGAGTTTAAAGGAAAAGCTTTATATGAAGTTGCAAAATGTATTAAATCATGGAATTTAACAGAAGCAGGCATAGGGTTAGCTGCAATCAATTCTTATTATAATAGTATTGAAGTTGTTAAATCAAGAAATATAAAATTAAATAATAATAACTTTGTAGAAGATAGAATCAACGATCCTTTTATTTCTTATCAAAATCTTATAAGAGGAAAGAAAGTATCTGTTGTGGGGCATTTTCATTACTTGGAACAATTATTTGAACCTGTATGTGATTTATCAATAATAGAAAGTGAAAATATAATTGGAGATTATCCAGAAACAGCGGCACCATATATTCTTCCAAGTCAAGACTTTGTATTTTTACCTTGTTATTCTATCTGTGATAAAACATTGCCTTGGTATTTAGAATTAAGTAAAAATGCTTATGTAGTTTTAGTTGGTCCAGCTACAACTATGTCACCAGTGCTATTTGATTATGGAATAAATGATTTATCTGGATTTGTAATTAAAGATGATAATAAGGCTATGAGCATAATAAGTGGAAATGAGAGAAATAACATGTTTTATAGCACAGGTCAAAAGATAAACTTAAAATATGGAGGAAATATTTAAATATGAGAATGAATTGGAATGATACCACTATAAAATCATTTGTAAGTGCAAGTGAATACACTGGTTTTCATGAAGAATTGGCTAATCAAATAAGGCCATATATTAAAAATAGTAAAACTTTGTGTGATATAGGGTGTGGGTTAGGTCTTATTGATATGCATTTAAGTAAAGACTTAGATTATATTACCTGTGTTGATATAAATGAAAATGCAATTAATTACTTAGAAAAATCTATAAAAGAAAAAAATATAAAAAATATTAAATGTATTGTTAAAGACTTTAAAGAAATAAATTCAAAATTTGATATTATATTAATTTCATTTTTTGCTTATGAAGACTTGAAATATTTCTCAAAATCTTGTGATAAATTAATTGCAGTTGTAAATGATAAAACTACAACGCACATTCCGGTATCAAAGAAAAAAATGGAGGTAATTAATCAACATAGTTCAAAAAATTTAAAGAAGCTATTGGATGAAAAGAAAATCAATTATGAAATGATACCACTTAGCATGGAGTTTGGACAAACATTTACCGATGATGAGGATATAGCAAGATATGCAAAGTCTTATGATGAGGATAAGGAGTATGAATCTATTTACAATCATATTAAGAATAAAGTAGTCAAAGGGGATAAAGTAAGGTATTATCTTCCATACGAAAAAAATATATCTATTTTTATAATAGATTTTAATAAATTATCGCTTTAAATCACTGTGTGAGCCTTATGAAATTTTAGGCAACGACCTTGCTCAAAATATACTTTTTTACATTTTTAAAGTTGTTAATATCACTTACTTACATGAATTATCTACACTCGTAAGACTGTTATAATACCATAATAAGTAGAAAAACATCAGATAGATAAATTGAACTGCACCCTTCATGTGGAACAATATAAAACAACCTAGGCTACCTTTTTCTTGTATTTTACAGGAGAAAGGTAGTTTAATTTTGCCTGTATTCTTTCTTTGTTATAATAATCTATATATTGAGATACAATTTCAATCACCATTTTACTTGATAAATTCTTTAATCCTTGAGAATAGAATGCTTCTGTCTTCAATGATGAAAAGAAACTTTCC
>NZ_JWHR01000042.1 GCF_000808015.1 Terrisporobacter othiniensis
GTACATGATCTAAAAGATATATTGATAAATGATTCAGATAATGTGGAAATAAAATTAAATGATAGAATAATTGAAATATCAGTAAAAGAATTAAAATTTGATGCTGGATTAACAGCAATAGTATTTTATAAAGAGAATTATGTGATAGTTTTTACATATAAAAATTAACAACTATAGGGGGAATATAATGAGAAAGTTTTAATATGAAGGTAGATAAATGTTATGATTAAAGGGTATGGAAACTTTTTTAATGATGTAACAATAGCAATTGAATATAAATATTTAAGAAATAGATGTGAAAATGGTTGTGAATTATCGATTATAAAGCTAAAGAAAATAGTTGATACTATAGTTAAATATTATAATAATTTAAAAAATAAATTAGATAAAAACATAATTGATGATATAGAGAAATTCTGTATAAATAATACAATAAGAGATATAAAATATCTATGTATGTTATTAGAGTCTTTGCATAAACAAGATCAAGCTTGTTATAAAGGCATAAAAAATATATGTAACGCATTGTAAGAGAGTAATACGAATGCAAATAAAAATTTAAAAGCTTTAGCATATTTAAAATTAGCTTATAGATACCAATTCAATTACAACCATGATTTTATGAGTAAGATGATAACAACTGATGTTATAACTTTATTTGATGAAAATGAAAATAATAAAGATATGAAAAATTTAATATTCAATTATGCATTATTGCAGTTTGTACTGAAGTTGTTAGAAGGATTAACACCTAGACAAGTATTAGGAGTATTTCCTATAGAAAAATCGTTTGATGCATATAAATATAAAACTAAAGATTATTATAGTAGTATGGAGGTAGTCAATGATTTATGAATAGACATGCCATTAAAATATGAAACTGCAAAGAAATTTATAATGGGATGTATGATTGCCACTTTATGTTTGATGTTGGAGTAAGTATGATATCACTAGTAGGTGATTATAATAATTGGGGTGCATCTGATATAATGAAATTTATATTAGAGATAAAGAATGAGTCATATTTGAAAATAATTAAATAGTACTAAAAAATAAGGGATTTATGTAATAAATCTCTTATTTTTTTATGAATTTTATTTAAATGTAATTTGAATTGAAGCATTTATTTTATATAATTATAATAGAAAATTATAAAAGATAGAGCAATTAGATATAAAATAGTAAATTACTTAAATTAATGACGATAATGTGAATTAAAAATATTATATTAAGGGGTATTTAAGGAGAATAAGTATGAAAAAAAGGGAATACACAATAGAGAATTTAGAAGAGTTACTTGATAATCTACCCTATGAAATATGGATGAAAGATAAAGAGGGGAAACATATATACATAAATAAATTAGGGGCTGAGAATGTAGGTTTAAGTAAAGAAGATATAATAGGTAAAACAGATTATGAAATAAGGCCGGTTTATATAGCAGATAAATGTTTGGAAACAGATATAGATTTAATAACTGGGAAAATTGATAGATATAGCAAGGAGGAGAAAATTACAAATTTAAATGAGGTATCGCACCATGTTAATAAATTTATCATAAATAAAGATAAAGATATAATTTTAGGAGGAATTGCAGAAGAGGTAAGTATAAAAGAAAGTATTCAAGATATTACAGAGCATATAATGTTTAATGACTTTAATCTTGGTAATTTAAAAACTAATTACATAAAATTTTTAAAGGATAAACTCAAATCATTAAATTTAGCTTTAAAGAGCACAAACATAGACATATTTTTATATGAGGAAGATAGAAAATTTAAATTTTATATGAGGGCGAATGATGATATATGTATTTTTAATGATAATACTAGATTCATTTTAGACGAAGACTTTAAGAAAGAAATTCTAGATGAAAAAAATTATTTTTGCACATCAAAATATAAAAAATTTATAGAGCTTAATAATTATAAAGATGAATTAGTATCAAGACTGTACGCTATAGAAATAGCAGGTAATACATGCGCTTTGGTTAATATTCAATATGAAAATGCAACAGCTATAAAATATAAAGATGATGTATCTATAATTGAAATATTTAAAAAAATGTCAATCCTGATATTTCAATTGGAAAATGAAAAGGATTTTTTGGTATCAGACATAGAAAATAGGAGGGTAGAAGAAGCTATAGATTTTGAACATATAAAATCAAGCTTTATAGCTAATATATCTCATGAATTTAAAACTCCAATAAACATAATATTGTCGACTGTTCAACTGTTAATTGCAATTGAAAAGGGGGACTTCAATCGTATAACTAAAGACAGATATATTGAATATTTAAATATGTTGAAGCAGAACTCGTACAGATTATTAAGGTTAGTTAATAATGTAATTGACACAGCTAAAATAGAGAATAATTTTTATAAGCTAAACTTAGGGAACTATAATATTATAAAGCTTATAGAAGACATAACTATGTCAACATCAAGTTATGTTTCAGAGAATAATAGAAACATAATTTTTGATACAGATGAAGAAGAAGTTATTTTAGCATGTGATCCAGATAAAATAGAAAGAGTAATTTTAAATCTATTATCAAATGCAATTAAATTTTCAGAACTAGGAAGCAATATAAATGTTGATGTAAGCACAGATTTTGATAGAAATATAGTTTATGTATCAGTAAAAAATACAGGGGAATTAATTAGTGAAGAATATGCAAATAAAATATTTGGTCAATTTATGCAAGGAGAAAATTTATTTATAAGACGTACAGAAGGTAGTGGTATTGGTTTATATTTAGCTAAGTATTTTATTAAAATGCACAATGGGAATATATGGTTAAATTTAGATAATAAAGACTGTACAGAGTTTACATTCTCTATACCTATAGAAAAAGTACATGATAAAGAAAATTTTAATGAAGATATATATATTATCAACGAAAGCAAGATAATTGAGCAATGTAATATCGAATTTTCTGATATATATAAATAAAATAGTGGAAGATTGTATATTTAAAAGTTAGTTTTTATTTATTAGTCTGTATATAAAATAGTGTTTTAATATTGTATAATTGATAATATAAAATTAGTGTAATTAAATTTTAGTATAAACGAAAGAAGACGTTATTATGAACAAAAGTATAGAAAATCCTATATAAGCAATTTTTAAATATCTAGCTATATCTATATTATTTATGTTTATAGGTTTTATGTTTGGCCAGATGTTTATATCAATTAGTTTTTCATATTATGCAAATATAATATTTACTTTTTTTATGATAGGACTTTTAATAATGTTTTTATTATTTAAGAAAGAATTTAATTCCTAGAAGCTTTTCTATTAATTTTGTTTGTTCATTTACCTTTATTGATGGTATTCTTACATATCCGTTATTAAAATACCATTTGGAGGATTTAGGTTCACATCAATATTAGTTTCATCAATAGTTTTATTTGCAGTATTAGCGAAAATAGCAAGTAGAAAAGAATTAGGATATTATATAGAGTTAGGCAACATATTGTTTGAAGGTATTATAGGTATATTAATAGCATCAATAATTAATATATTTATAGGAGAAGCAATGCTTAGTTTATTAATAAGCATAGTAGGTATAGTAATATTTTCTGCATATGCTCTTTATGACATAAGTTTAATAAAGAGTGAGATACAAAATGATGAAATGATATAAAAGAATGATCTATCTACACATGTTTTAAATCTTTACTTAGATTTTATAAGTATATTACTAGATTTACTGAGCATAGATTCAATTTTAGATGATTAGTATATAATATTTTTATAGAGATGGCTAAATTCAATCTTAAAATAATTGATAGAGCCATCTCTATTTTTATATATAAAATATTATCAATATTCTATTACATCACTAGATTATGAAATAGATGAAGATATAAATATGTATGATATTATTCCAAATAGTAGTAAAAAATAGAAAAAGAAGTAATAAAAGATATGACACTACAAGAATATATACAAGAGTTCAAAAATATATTACCACCTACAAAAGCCAACATTTTTATTGATAGATATTACAAGATGACCGAAGAAATACTAAAAGATTATAATTATATGTTGCATGTAATTGAGCTTATTAATTTAGAATTAGAAGAAGAAACTAATATAGATCATGTAGATAAACTGAAATATATCAAGAATAAGAA
>NZ_JWHR01000043.1 GCF_000808015.1 Terrisporobacter othiniensis
ATTTCAAATATTCATAATTTAAATTTTTTATTTTATTTATAAACTAGTAATTTGTCTACAATATAAAATTATAAAGCCAACAGTTATAAATAAATTTAACTGCTGGCTTAACTTCATTCCTGACATATAATCAAATCTTTTCAATAACTTTACTTACTAATAGTATCAAATGTCTAGATATTTTTGTATATCCCTTTAACTACAAAATGGTGTATCAGATTCGATACACCATTTTGTACAACTATTTTAAGAATGAGCATATTCTTTTTGTCTTTCATCTAGCCAAGAAATTATATCCGTCATGACATCTTCTTTATTTATCTCATTTAACATTTCATGCCTTCCTCCTTTGTATAACTTGCATGAAACATTCTTTACACCTAAATTTATGTATCTCTCTCTAAGCCTTAGGACTCCCTTTCCATTTTTACCAACAGGGTCTTTATCTCCAGACATAATATATATTGGTAAATTTAGAGGAACTTTTTTTAAATTATATGTATCTTCGATTTCTTGAAGACCTTTTATAAAATCATAGAAAAATCCACAAGTAAATAATACACCACAGAAAGGATCTTCTATATATTTTTGAACTTCTTTTTCATCTCTGGTTAACCAATCAAAATCAGTTTTCGCTGGCTTAAAGCCTTTATTATTTCCACCAAATATTAAATTGTCTAATATTTTACTTCTATATTTTCTTCCATGTTTTTTACATTCACTATTTGCTAAAAATGCTCCTGCTTTTAAAACAATACCATGTTTTCCATTTGACCCAGATAATATTAGCCCAGCTAAATTACTGCCGTACTCCATTATATATCTTTGACTTGCAAAAGAGCCCATACTGTGTCCAAATAAATATATTGGTAAATCAGGATTTTCTTCTTTAATTATGTTTGTAAAAGTATTCATATCTTCCACTAAACATGTGAATCCATCTTCCTCAGCTAAATAGCCTACATTATCTAGAGTTTTAGCTGTTAAACCATGACCTCTATGGTCATTTATATAAACTATATAACCATTTTCAGTTAGTTTTTCAGCAAAATTTTCATATCTAATCGCTGTTTCTGACATACCATGAGCTATTTGCACTACTGCTTTTGGATTTACATCTTCACTAGTCCATTTATAAAAATGTATATCTAAACCTTCTTTTCCTTTAAAATAAAATTCTTTACATTCCATAATTCTTGCCTCATAAATATATATTTTTTAAGTGTATTAAAATAAATTATTTAATATACTTTACTATTATACTACTTTATGGAATTAAATACTTCAGTAAATATTACACCTAGTCCATATGCTCCAGCATCTGGATGACCTAAACTTCTATCACCAACAGTTCCAGCACGCCCCATACGAGCAACTATTTCTTCTGTAGATTTTGCTCCATCTACTGCAGCCTTTGCTCCATATTCAAACGCTTTTTTGAAAGTATGATTTTCTTTTACACTTCTTGTCCAAGCATCTGCACAAGGTACTAAAGCATCTATTAAAGTCTTATCTCCAACAACTGCTCCACGTCCAAAAGACCTCTCACCAGTAGCTTGAATTCCTTTAACTGTTGCTTGCATCATATTTGCAAAGTCGTTCATGTTTAATTCTTTCTTGTCTCCTACTTCTTTAGATGCTGCTCTAAAAGCAGATCCCCAAATTGGACCAGATGCTCCTCCACAATGCTCCATTATTACCATAGAACAATCATCTAAAAACTTACTTATAGTCAAACTATCCTGTGACAATATTTCTTTCCACTCTCTTTTTAATTGCTTAAACCCTTTAGCTACACTCATTCCAAAGTCTCCGTCACCTGCAAAAGAATCTAATTCACAAAACTCTACTTCATTTTTTATTATTACTTCACTCATTTTATCTACTATATATATCATATTATCTAACGTAATTTTTTCATCTACTATACATGACATTTCTTCTTTTGACTCTAATTCAAAAGATGTAATTGAATCTTCATCGCATATTCCTAAAGAAGTATATTTTACTGAATTAACTGGTCCACTTACTTTAAATGCCGGTGTATCACTTTCTTCACATAGTAATTCTTTTAACTCATCATCTAATTTTAATATTGATACAGAAGCACCTGCCATATCTATACTTGTCATGTAATTTCCTACAAAAATTCTGTTTATTTTTATATTTTTATTTGCTAATTCTCTTGTAACAGAATTATTAAATAAGTATAACTCTTGTAAAGGAGTGCTACCAAATCCATTTATCAATAAAGCTATCTCATCATTTTCATTAAGCTTCATATCACTTGAAATAGCATCTACTATTCTAGAAGCTATTTCATCAGCAGTTGTTATTTTTTCTCTTTTTATACCTGGCTCACCATGTATTCCCACACCAAATTCCATCTCATCTTCTGCAATTTCAAAAGTAGGATTTCCTTTAGCTGGTACTGTACAAGATGTTAGTCCAAATCCCAAACTTCTCACATTGTCAGCTGCCTTTTGTGCTACTGTTTTTACTTCTTCTAATGACATACCTTTTTCTGCTGCTGCACCTGCAATTTTATGAACAAACACAGTTCCTGCAACACCACGTCTTCCTACTGTATATAAGCTATCTTCTACTGCTATATCGTCATCTACTTTTACATAATCTACAGTTATTTTATCTTCACTTGCTAAATGAGCAGCATTTTTGAAATTCATCATGTCTCCACTGTAGTTTTTTATTATAAGTAAAGTACCTTTTTCACTGACAGTAGCTTTTATTCCTTGATAAACTTGAATTTGAGAAGGTGATGCAAATACGTCTCCGCATATGGCTGCATCTAACATTCCTTTTCCTATAAATCCTGCATGTGCTGGCTCGTGACCACTACCTCCACCACTTATTAAGCTTACTTTATTTTTATTTATTTCTTTTTTCTTTATTATTTTATACTTTTTAATGAACTCTAACTCAGGATGAGCTAGGGCTATTCCGTTACACATTTCCATAACAACATTTTCTGGTTTATTTATGATTTTTTTCATTTATTCCACCTCATAAGTCATATTTTAAATTTAAAATACTATAAATTATATAAATATAAGTACCTATTTTTATAAAGTACTTATATTTATAATTTTTTACATCCTATTTATTATTTTTATAGTTTTTTCCAAGTCTATCAGCAGTTATAATTGCAGCTGCCACAGCTTCTACGCTTATAGGTTGTGGCATAGAATGTACTGATTCTTCTGGTATACAAGATTTTTCTGCAACTTCCATTAATTCTTCTTCGCTTATTTCATTTACCCCTATATCTTCTAAACACACTGGTAAACCAACTTCCACACAGAAGTCTAATACTTGATTTATTTCTTCTTCAGATGCATTTTCTAGCACTAACTGAGCTAAAGTACCAAATGCAACTTTTTCACCATGGAAATACTTATGAGTTCCTTCTAATATAGTAAGACCGTCATGTATAGCGTGAGCTGCTGCAAGTCCTCCACTCTCAAAACCAATTCCTGATAAAAGTATATTTGTTTCTATTATATTTTCAAGAGCAGGAGTAACTAAATTACAATCACAAGATACCTTTGCCTTAGGTCCATCAGCAAGTAAAGTTTCATAACATAATTTTGCAAGAGCAAAAGCAGTATTAGTACCTTTTGCTGGAGCTGTTAAGTTTTCTCTTGCTCCGCAAGGAAGACCAGCATTTACATTTGAATATGATTTTCTTGTTGCTCTAGCCTCAAAATAAGTTGATAATGCATCACCCATGCCAGATACTAAAAATCTAGTAGGTGCTTTAGCTATTACAGTTGTATCTATTAGTACAACACTCGGACTTTGTTTAAAATATGCGTAATCATCAAAAGATCCATCTGGAGTGTATAATACTGCTGAGTGACTAGTAGGTGCATCTGTTGCTGCTATTGTTGGAACTATTATTAAAGCTTCACCTTCAGCCACACATTTTGAAGTATCTATTGCTTTACCTCCACCAAGTCCTATTGTACAATCACACTTATTTTCTCTTGCTACTTCTTGTAATCTTGCTACTTCTTGTCTTGAGCATTCTCCTGTAAATCCACTTTCTACTAAAGTAATATTAAACTTATCACAAGTTTTGTCTAACTTATCTTTTACACGATTAACATCATCTGGATGTGCTATAAGTAGTGCTGATTTTCCAAAAGTTTTTACGAAATAACCTAAATTTAATAATTCATCTTCACCTTGAACATATTTTGTTGGACATATTAATGCTTTTCTCATCTTTTAATTACTCCCATCTATTTTTGTTTTATTTGGTTTAAATTTTATATTTTAATTATAATACCGTTTCCTTTTTAATCATGAGTCTTATATGTCATAAAATTACAATTTATAATCGTAATTTTATGAACTAAAATAATAAAATTGTACTATTTCTACTTTTTGTTAAGTACTTAACTATTTTAATAAATATCTAACTTTACTAAACTTCATATGTTCAACACTATGTATTTACCTTTTATTTATAAAAATGCTAACTCAAAAAAGCTGTAAATACAAAAGAAATAAATTCTTTTATATTTACAGCTTTATTGTTATTACCATTAAATTGTTAATCTTTTATCTATACCTTACATTTATATATTAACTCTCTTCTTAACTTCAAAATTTTTAAATATTTTTATAATATTTTCTGTAAACAGAAGGTGTCATCCCTTCATACTTTTTAAATATTTTTATAAAATATCCTGGTTCATTAAAACCAAGTTCATCACTTATTTGGCTTATGCTCATATCGCTCTCTTCCAAAATGTCTTTAGCCCACTTAATTTTTAATTTTGATATATAATTGGAAAAACTCTGTCCCATTTCTTTAGAAAACAATCGACTAAAATAACTCTGACTTATATGACAAACTTTTGCCATATTTTCCACTGTAATATTTTCACTTTTATTTTTATATATATAGTCAATAGCTGGCTTTAATGTGGAACTAATTTTTTTATTATCTTCATCGTATATATCTTCAGAAACTTAAGCATCAACCATGGCGTTAGATATTCCCTTTTTTATATTTTCAATATTTTTTACACTATATCCTTCAAAAAAGTTGGAATCCAACTCCATATTACTTCCTAGTGACTTTTTATACATTTCTAATATTAAATTTTTATCTAAAGCTTCTTCAACCAAATAATTACATAAGGAAGACAACATATTAGCAATATTTTGTACTTCTTCATAAGTAAGTAAAGGTAGTTCATCATAGTATTCTTTAAAATCCTCCAGTACCTCTCTTGCTACTGATTTATGAGAAGTATCAACTATTTTTTCCATGTCTTGTGTTATATTCTCCTTTAACTTCACTTGTCCTGCCATTATTGCTCCCATATATCTCCCATCAATAATAATAGGCACTGCCACATCTACTATATTATAATGACATAAATAAATATAAGGCTCATTAGATCTAACAGCTTCAAGTCCACCTCTGGAGTCACACTTTTGACAATACTTTACCATTTGAGCATTATTTCTTACAGATTCACAAAACTTAGAACATTTACTATGTTTACTTATGGGATTTCCCTTATAATCAACAGTTATAATAGCCATATTTGTAACTAAAGATAAATTATCTTGAAGAGTTTGCCATTTTTTAAAATCTATTACTTTATCCAAATTTATTTTATCTTTTTTCAATGTAAAATCCCCCATACATATGATTATTATTTGACTTTTTATTATAAAGTAAGCTTATAAGAATTTTCTTTAAGCCACTTTTCACTTTCTTTAAAATTTGGAAGTATTTCTTCTACAAGATTATAAAAATCCTTAGAATGATTCATATGAACCAAGTGTGAAAACTCATGAACTAATATATAATCTATTACATCAACTTTTAACATAGAAATTCTAGAATTAATATAAATAGTTTTACTAGATGTACAGCTTCCCCATCTTTTCTTTTGTTCTTTAATTTTAATTATATTAGGACTTAATTTATTCATCATAGGCTTTTCTTTTTTTAATACTTCAAGTCTTGTTATGACTATCTTTTCACTTTCTATCTTGTACCACTTTTTCAGTTCATTTTTAATATATTCAATCTCATTATTATTTGTAGTAATTATTAAGCTTTCATCTTTTATATATATATAACAATAATTCTTTTTATTATTTTGAATATTTTTATCTTCTATTATTTTTAGTTCATATTCTTTTCCTAGATAGTAAAATATTTCTCCATCAACATATTTTCTATCCTTAAAACTCTCATCAATATGTTCAAATTTATCTAAGGTCTTCATTATCCAAGATGACTTTTCCTCAAGTACTTTTTTTAAAAATGAAATAGATACAGATCTTGGACTAATTATTTCTATGGTGTTTTTTGGAATTATTCTAATGGATATATTTTTTCTTTTTCTATAAACTACATTAACATCTATGACTTCTTCCTTATATAAAAAGCTAATTGAGTTATTTTTATTATCTAAAATTACTTTGTATTTTTCTTTCATTTTCTTCTCCCAAGCTATATATTTATCTCACAGTGCATATGATTTTTTACATCTTCACCTTTTACAGTATAGCCTTGTCCCTTTGAACAAAATATTGAATTGGAAGTATAAAGCTTATCACTATTTTTATCGTAATTTCTAATTTCTAACACTTTATCACTATTATGACATTCATCATATCCATCATAGTTAAAGCTAATTCTTCCTCTTCCTTTAGTGAAGGATATTAATTCAAGCGGATAATCCATAAATTCACTAACAGGCCCTCTACCACTTATAATTGACTTATTATTACTAGAGCCCTTTATATTAAAGCTTCCATTCATTTTTTGTATATCTGAAATTACTCTTCCCATATGATCATTATCTATTTCTATTTTAAATTTATAGTAAGGTTCCAGTAGTATATTTTCCACTTGTTCCAAACCTTGTCTTAAGGCTCTAAATGTTGCTTGTCTAAAGTCGCCACCTTCTGTATGCTTATTATGTTCTTTACCTGTCAAAAGAGTTATTTTCACATCCGTAAGCTCATATCCACCAAGTATTCCCCTATGACTTCTTTCAAATATATGAGTCTTTACTAAGTTTTGATGACCAACAGTAATATCATCCACATGAGCTAAACTTTCAAAGCTTATCCCACTATTTCTTTTAGCTGGTTCAATTTTTAGTACAACTTCAGCGTAATGTCTTAATGGTTCAAAATGACCCACACCTATGGTTTGATCTTTTATAGTTTCTTTATATAAAATTTCACAAGGACCAAAGTCAACTTCCAGATTAAACCTTTCTAAAACTATTTCTTTTAAAACTTCCAACTGAATTTTGCCCATTATATTAATTTTAATTTCCTTAAGCTCTTCACTATATGTAGGATTTAATGATATTTCTTCTTCTCCTAAAATTTTAAAATAAGAGTAAACATCTTTAATATTTACACTTTCATCAAATAATACTTTTGTGCTTAAAGTAGGTACAATAAAGTTATCATCTTCACTATCTAGATTATAAAGCCTATTTTCTTCTTTGCTAGAAATTACAAGTCTAGATGGATAAGCTTCACTTAAACCTTTTATAGCTACTATTTCACCAGCAAAAGCTTCATCTCTTTTTATAAATTTATCACCTTTATAAATTCTTATTTCATTAACTTTTTCTCTTAATATATCATTTTGGACCATATAAGAAAGTTCATCTTTAATTTTTAATTTACCTTCCAAAACTTTTATAAAAGTTAGCTTTTGTTTATTCTCTTCACTTTTTATTTTATATACCTTTCCACTAAAGCTTTTGTTTTCATCATAATTTGCTTCACTCAAACTCTCTAATACTTCTAAAAGTACACCTATATTTTCATCATAAAGAGCTGAGCCAAATACACAAGGATATATGTTACAACTATTAAATAATGATTTAATCTTTTTAAACCATAGCTCATAATCAAAATTATCATCTAAAAATCTTTCTAATAATTCTTCATCTTTTTCTGCAATAAATTCTATTAGTTCATCACTCATATTCTTGTTTAATTCTTTTGTGAAATCAAATATATCTTTAGATAAATTTTCTTTTAAACTTATATTTATTTCTTCTCTATTTGATATATCTCTATCCATCTTATTTACAAAAATAATGGTTGGTATATTATGTTCTTTTAAATAATTAAAAATAGTTTCACTATGGGACTGGACTTTCTCCACACCACTTATAATTAAAATAGCATAATCTAACATCTTCAAACTTCTTTCCATCTCTGGGCTAAAATCCACATGTCCTGGTGTATCTATTAAATAGTAATTTGAATCTTTATAGTTAAAATACCCTTCCTTGGAAAATATAGTAATGCCTCTTTGTCTTTCTATTTGATTATTATCAAAGTATGAATCTTTATGATCCACCCTTCCTCTTTTTCTTATGGAATTTGTATGATAAAGTATTTGTTCACATAGAGTAGTTTTTCCACTATCCACGTGAGCTAAAATACCGATTATTTTATTCATCTTACACCTCATTTAGTCATAATATATAAACTTATCTTATCACATTACATAAGTATTAGTAAAATGGATTACACACCAAAATTTGCTTGAGCTACATGTTTACGAAACATTTTAGGCCACTCTCCACTTCATGTAGAAAAGTGGGTATCTATTGCTCTATTTAGGTGTATTGGATTTTATCTTCTATTTCCATTGACAAATTTATTATTTTTATTTAATATAAATATGATAGTTATTCTCATTTGTAAATCAGTTATAATTGATAATCAACTTCTATTATGTTCATATATTTTTATTTTATTAATATATGGATATTAAATTCAAATTAGAAATTAAGGAGTCAAATAAGATGTTAAATATAAATTATATATGCGAAACATTTTTTAATTGTTGTAACATTCCAATTAAAGCATTATCTAAAGAGTATGAGGAAATCTATAAGCATGGATATAATGATTATTTAGATGAGATGTATCCAAAGAATGAAATAAATGACTTTATATTAAATAAAATGAATAGTAACAAAGATATTTATACTTTGTCCATTGATAAAAATGTACACTATATTATTACAGATGCTTGTAATGTTTTCTTTATCTTAGGTCCTATATCAACAGATATTACCAATGAGTTAATTTGTTATAAACCAGCCACTTGCTTTGAATATATAGAGTGTGTCCTATGTAAAATAATTGAAAATAACCTTGTTTATGATGTTAATAGTCGCTCTTATAATATATATGTTAGAAAAGCTATACATCATATACACAAGTATTATAATGAAGATATATCCATAGATGATTTATGTGATAAATTAAACATAAATAAATCATATTTTTGTAATTTATTTAAAAAATCTACAACACAAACTTTTTCCAACTTTTTAAATTACTTTAGAGTAGAAAAAAGTAAGAAGTTACTAGAAGATCCTACCTTATCTTTATTAGATGTTGCTTTAGAAGTTGGCTTTACTAATCAAAACTATTATACAATTGTATTTAAAAAAATAACAAATCAAACTCCATCAGCCTATAGAAAAGAAATTGTGTCACTTAAAAATCAAGTATATTAACACTACATTTAGAATATAATCTATAAATATTTCCTTTTAATTACATACAATATAGTTTTTAAATTAAGGACGTTGATTTATCAACGTCTTTAAATAATTTAATAGATAAAGGTAGGTGAAAAAATGTATAACCTAGATTTAAACATAGTAAGCACCTTAATATTATCCATAGTTTTATATTTATTTGGTAATTTTCTAACTAATAAAATTTACATACTTAATAAATTATGTATTCCTTCTCCCGTTGTAGGTGGTCTTACTTTTTCATTATTTGTTTTTATTTTAGAATACTTTAAATTAGTAAATGTATCTATGAATACTCTCCTTATGCCTTATTTTATGTCCTTTTTCTTCACCATAGTAGGATTAAATGTCAGTTTCAAATTATTAAAAAAAGGAGGAAAAGTTTTAATTATTTATTGGTTACTATGTGCTCTTTTGGGATTTTGTCAAAATATCATAACCTTTATTTCATCAAAACTATTAAATATAAATCCTCTTTTAGCATTAATGTGTGGGAATATATCCATGGAAGGTGGACATGGCTATTCTTTAGCATTTGGAAGGACTTTAGAATCTTTAGGTGTAGAAAATGCTTGTAATGTTGGCTTTGCTTCTGCTACTTTAGGCCTGATTATGGGAGGAATAATTGGAGGGCCTATTGCCAAAATTTTAATTGAAAAGTATCACTTAAAATCTTCAAATATACATAAAGTAAATAAATCTTCTTTAATGAAAAGTAATACTTCTATTTTAGATATTAATGACACACTATTTTTTGAACAAATTTTAATTGTTTTAGTTTCCATGAGTGTTGGTAGCGTTTTAGCAAATATTATCAATGTGTATTTTCATATAGTTATACCAAGTATAGTAGGATGTATTTTTGTTGCTGTATTATTTAGAAATTTTAATGATAAAACTAAAATAATGATAATGAATTTTAAACTATTAGACTTTTTACAAAACTTGTCCCTTGGAATGTTTTTGACTATGGCTCTTATGAGTATTGACTTTTTCACTTTATCTAGTTTATTTGGTCCAATAGTTTTTATAGTAATTTGTCAGGTAATATTTATTATTATATTTGCTACAACATTTGCTTTTAAACTTCTTGGAAAGGACTACGATGCTGCTGTAATGATAAGTGGTATGCTAGGTCATGGACTTGGTGCTACACCCAATGCTTTAGCTAATATGGGTTCTGTAACAAATAAGTATGGAGCTAGTGCAAATGCCTATTTAGTCGTCCCCTTAGTTGCTGCTTTTTTACTTGATGTTTTCAGTATTCCATGCATTTTGTTTTTTATTAATATTCTTACATAAAAAATTTGATTAATAATTCTTATTATATTATCTATTTAATGCTTTTACTAATTAGCTTTATTTTTAATTATAAGATATCTTAAATCATCATATTTGTATTAAATTTATAAAAAATATCATAATAATAATAAAGTAAATATTATGAAGGAGGTACATTATGAATAGCAATTTAAATTGCCTTGTTTCAAATTGTGCTTATAATAAAACTGGTTATTGTTATGCTTCACATATAAAAGTAGAAGGCTTTGAGGCTACTGTTACTCCAGAAACTTACTGCGAAAGTTTCATAAACAAAGCTGAAGCTAATTTTACAAACTCTGTAAGTGATGATACTCTTACTAATACTCAAAGTATATCTTGTAGTGCAAAAAACTGTACATATAATATTCAAGGTGCTTGTAATGCAAGTCATGTTCTTATTAATATGAAAAATGCAGTTTGTGATACATTTAGATTAAAACATTAAAAAAAAGAGAGGCTTTCCTCTCTTTTTTTAATTCATGTTCATTTCCATGGCACAAATCATTTTTTCTTTTATTCTTTCTGCTAGTTCTGCAGTTTTTATCTTCGGATTTTCAATATGATCATATATAGGATCTAGATACTCAACTTCCACATTTCCTGATTTTATTTTCCCCACTGGTTCATAGCCTTCGTAAGTGCTTCTAGAGTTTTTTATTACCATAGGAACTATAGGGCATTTTGCCTTATACGCAATTTTTAAAGATCCTGGTTTAAAATCAGAAATTAAAGCATCGGGATCTTTTACCCAAGTTAGGTCTCCTTCAGGAAATACTGCCATACTTTGCCCCATCTTAATATTCTCTGATGCTTTAATTATACTTTTCATTCCTTCTCTGTTGTTTTCTCTATTTATAAAAACACACTTCATTAAATTTAGCCAATTGCTCACAATTGGTATATGTCTCCAAGTAGGCACATCAGCAATTATAACTCCAACTGGCTTTACTATGCTGGAAACTAAGATATAGCTATCTAACATACTAGCATGATTTGATACAAATAAAACCTCTTCTTTCGGTACTTTTTCTTTACCTATAACTTTTATCTTTATCTTTACTAAATCAAGAGATCTTTTAGCATGATTCTTTACGAATCTAAATTTTTCAATACTACTATATTTTTTCTCATTGTACTTTAGTTTTATCAACTCTGGTATGGATAATAAAAATCCAAAAATTTGAAATAGAGCAAATTTGATATAATTTAACACTGACTCACAACTCCTTAAAATAATGTTGACAATTAATTCTAGCACACTTTCATTTATTTTTTAAGTATTTATATTTTGTTATAAAATAC
>NZ_JWHR01000044.1 GCF_000808015.1 Terrisporobacter othiniensis
ATTATTATCATTATTACGTTTTTTAAAACTAAAGATTTTTATGTTAAATTATTAATAATATTTGTATATAAAAATAAAACTAATTATAATATTTGTAAAGGTGATTTTTGTTGAAGGGAGATTTATAATGGGGAAAGTTAAAAGTAGACGAAGTAAAAAACAATTCGCTAAAGATAAAAATATTGAAATATCCGTTCAAAGATATTTAGTTGATGCCTTAAGTTATATGGCTCTTGGTCTTTTTGCTTCTTTATTAATAGGTACAATTTTTAATACTTTAGGAGATAAATTGGGAATCAGTCTATTTACAGATGTGATTAATCCACTTGCTAAACAAGTTACAGGTCCTGCTATTGCTGTTGCCATTGCTTATGGGCTTCAAGCACCTCCTTTAGTTATGTTTTCTTGTGCTTTAGTTGGTGCTTGTGGAAATGAACTTGGAGGACCTGTTGGTGCTTTTGTAGCAACTATTTTTGCAGTAGAAATTGGTAAAATCGTTTCAAAAGAAACAAAAATTGATATACTAGTTACTCCTGCTGTAACTATTTTAGTTGGAGTATTAGTTGCTCAGTTTACCGGTCCTGCTGTATCTGCGTTTATGACAACATTTGGAAGCTTGATTATGAAAGCAACAGAAATGCAACCTATATTTATGGGAGCATTAGTTGCTGTATTAGTAGGAATAGCTTTAACTCTACCAATTAGTAGTGCAGCTATTTGCATAATGTTAGACCTTAGTGGACTAGCTGGTGGTGCCGCAACAGTAGGATGTTGTTGCCAAATGGTTGGTTTTGCAGTAATGAGCTATAAAGAAAATGGAATGGGTGGATTATTTGCCCAAGGGATTGGAACTTCTATGCTACAAATGCCAAACATAATAAAGAACTGGAAAATTTGGATACCTCCAACATTAGCTTCTGCTATTATTGGTCCATTATCTACTACTATATTTAAAATGGAGAATATTCCAATAGGTTCTGGTATGGGTACTTGTGGTTTTGTAGGTCAATTTGGTACTGTTACTGCCATGGAAGCTGCTGGAAAGGGTGGTTCTATGATGTGGCTAGGGATTTTACTTCTTAATTTTATTTTACCAGCTATTACAACTATTATCATAGCTAAGTTTATGAGAAGTAAGAATTTAATAAAGCCTGGTGACTTAAAGCTTGATATATAAAATTCACTTCGCCTAAGCGACTATGTCGGCGAAACACTTTATGGCGCAACGACTTTGTCTGTTGCTTATAAAAAAATAAGGCTGTGTAATCACAGCCTTATTTTTTTAATACATTTTTTAATAACCAATCTATAGAACCTTTAGTGTTTTTCCATAAACTTATTGACTCTTCACAGTAGAAGTTTGCTTCGTTAAATAATACAGGGTTTATATATACACCTGACATTTGCATAAAAGCTGTCCATTTTATTAATTTTAATGCTATATATTTATTACGGTTAACTGCATCTTTTAATGCATCTTTTGCCATAAACATATTTTTATTTTTATAGTAGTATAAAACTTTACTATATGACCATGTTGCACTTTTATCATCTTTGTATCTTGCAAACAAGTCATTTACTTCTTTTCTATCATTTTTTTCGATAAGTATATTTATTAATTTATATCTTATTCCTTGATGATCTAGTGGGTTTAAATTTAATAATAATTCGTATACTCTCTTAGCCGAATCATAATCTTTATTATCATTAAATAAATTTCCTAAATCTTGTAAAGCTATCATATATGGTTTTGTTATTTCATCTTCCCAATATACAACTTCACCGTTATTTGCTATCATTTCTACTGCTACTTTTATAGCATTTTCAAAGTTTTCAACTTTAACTTTAAAATCATTAGATTCATGAGCTAACTTCATGAAGTTTTGATATATTTGTTGCTTTTCGTCTTTTACTGGTGCTTCAGTAGTTACTACAACTTCTTCTTTAGCTACTACTTCTTTTTCTTCTACAGTTTCAGTCGTCTCATTAGTAGAATATACTATTACTGATTGATCATTTTCTTCTAAGTTTAAGATTTCTTTAACAGCTTCAGCTTTATTTTTTATCGTTCCTGCTGATACTCCTATTTTTTGAGAGAAATCTTTCTTTGTCATGTACATTGGATGTTTTTTGTTAAATACTCCGTTCATATCTAATACTATGTTTAATATAGAAGCAGCCCATATATCAGTTCTTGAAGTACCTAATATTTCTGCATTTGCATCTTCTAATCTGTCTAGGATTTCCACACTCTTTTGAGTAAAATTTCTGTTTAAATTTTCATTTGAGAAATCCATTATTATATCTTTTATTTGTGATTTTGTATTGCTCATTTAAATCCTCCATATTACATTAAAAATAACACTATTTACTATTATAACATTTTTTTTTAAAATGTATATTTAAACTTTAAAAATCTTTAATATATGATAATAAAATTTTATCACATATAAGAGGAAATTTGCGTTTAGAATAAAAAAACTCTAGGAATATCCTAGAGTTTTTTATTACTCATTTATTACAACTGCTATAAATTCTAAATCTTCAATACCTATATTTTCTATACAGTGTTTATTTCCATCAGCAGTATATATTGCATCACCTTCGTTTACTTCTACAAACTCATCATTGTCTAAAACTTTACCTTTACCTTTTAGTATGTAGTAAATTTCAAAATCGTCCACATGATCATGCATGCCTATAGAACATCCTACTGGTATAATTATTTTTGAAAATAGTTTTGCCTTTCCCCTTAAATCATCACCTTCAACAATAAATTCCCTTTTAACTAAACCTTTACCATCTTTTAAATTAGATTCATCTTTTCTTATTTGTGATTTTCTTATTATCATATAAACCCCTCCCTTTATAATACACAATAATAATATCAAAGTTATTAGATCTTATCAATAAATGATCCTTCATAAAAATTTACATATTTACTTTTACATCATATTTTTCTAAAGCATCTTCTAATAATGTACTTTGTTTATTATTACTTAAAGTTTTTATAAGAGATTCTTTCTCATCATCAAAATCACCGTATCGTTCACCAGTCTTTTTAATAATATGATATCCATAATTAGTTTCCACAACTTTAGGATAAATTTGATCTACCTTTAAAGAAAATGCTGCATCTTCAAAGCTTTCATCCATTTGTCCTTTAGTGAAATATCCTAAATCACCACCACTACTAGCAGTATAAGTATCATCCGTATTTTCTAGAGCTAAATCATCAAAACTGTCTCCATTTAAAGCTCTCTTAAGTAGTCTTTCTGCCAACGCTTTATTTTCTTTCTTTTTATCATCACTTACTTCATTGCCCTCTTCATCATAATTACTTATTAAAATATGAGATGCTCTTATCTCAAAGAATTCTTCTTTATTGTTATTGTAATAATTTTTTGCTTCTTTTTCACTTACTTCAGAATTATCTTGTAAATACTTAGTAGCTACCATTTCTTTCTTTAAACTTTCTTTGATATAATCCTTAGTTAAATCAAATCTTTTTAAAAACTCATCTTCTGTTAAATTAAATGATGATTCTATTGATGACATAGTTTTAGAGTAATTACTATCTACTTCATCATTAGTTACTGTAATCTTTGCCTCTTTTCCTGCTTTATATAAGGCTTCCAAATTTGTCATATAATTTATTGTATTAACTTCTTGTGATTCAATTTCTTCATTTGATAACTTCTTTAAACCTTGGTAGTAGAAGTATGGCTCCATTCTCTTTGAAAAATCTTCACCTGTTATTTTAACATCTCCAACACTGGCTAATACTTGTGACTTTGTATAAGATTTATGAGTAGCTGGCAAGTTTCTTCCCACATCTGTTCCTACATAAAAACCTGCACCTATTCCTATAATTGCTACAAATAACATAGATAAAATTGTCTTACCTCTTTTACCATCTATGTATTTTTTTAATTTACCTTCTTTTGTTTCACTATTATCTTTATGTGAATGATTTACAGTCTCTTCTTTAGTTTTAACACCATCAATGTTTTCATTTTCTTTGTTTAGTTTGTCTTGAGACATTTGGATCCTCCTAAATTTATTTCTTATCTATATATTACAACATATAATTTTTTTTGTGTGAATAGAAATAGAAAGTAATATGAAATTTTCATGAATTTTTAAATTTATTTATAACTTTCGTAATAAAAAAGGAGTAATTACTATTGTTCCAATTAAACCATCTATCATATCTATCATTGTGTCTTTTAGACCGCCTGCTTGACAATTTATTTTAAATAATACGTCTAAAGAAAATTCTAAAATTTCCCATAAATTTGATATTCCTAAACTAAACATAAAAATAAAAATAAAGAAGAAAGCCTTTTTTATTTTTTTTCTGTCTTCTTGTTTTGTACATACATTAATAACTGTATATGCAACCACACTTCCAATAGCACCCGACCATATATGTAATGCATCATCATAATAATTTATTTTGTATAGTCCATAAGAAGTTCCAAGGACAAGAGAAAATAATATAAATAAATCAAGCATAATTATTAACATATCATTAAATAAATAGTCAAACTTTTTATTCCCAATTCTAAGAATGTAAGTTGCTATGATACATCCTGTACAAATAGCTGCATAGTTATATTTTTTAATGTATATTAAGTAAACTACAGATATACCATAAAATACATAAAGTAGTATATTTAATATCTTTAGTAAATTTATTTTTTTCATATTGTTAGTCCTTATAATTATAATATTTTAGGATCAATTTTATTTTTACCTTCACCATAAGTTTTTAGAGGTCTTAAAGCTGGTCCATTTAAAATATCTCCTTTATAAGAAAATCTACTTCCATGACAAGGACAGTCCCATGTTTTTTCACCACTATTAAAGGTAAGTTCACAACCTAAGTGAGTACAAGTAATATCTACTATATATAAATGATCGTCTTTATCTCTATAAGCTCCATATCTTTTACCATGTATACTTATAGTTTTTCCTTCTTCTTTCTTAGGTAATTCACTGCTTCCTGATATAAATTTACCTTTTATATAGTCAATTGCAACTTCCATATTATTTTCTAAAAACTTCATGTTTAAATAACTTTTTAAGCGACTTGGATTATATAATGCTTCATATTTAGAGGAGTTTTTAGTTATTAAATCTTTAATTAAAATAGCTCCTGCACTACTATTACTAAGTCCCCACTTGCTAGTACCTGTTATTATATATACATTATTTTTTTCATTATTAATTCTTCCCATAAAAGGTATATTATCAAAAGATACATAGTCTTGTGTAGACCAACTCCCTATAATTTCTTCCACATCAAAAGTTTCTTTTGCAAATCCTTCTATTGCTTTAAAATTATCACATTCTTTGATACATTTTCCTGTTTTGTGATCTTGTCCTCCAGCTATTAAAAGATCACTTCCTTTGTCATCTTTACAAGACCTAAATGTTCTTGTTGGATTTTCTACGTTAATATAATTACCTTCTAATATTTTATTTTTTAATTTTCCGCATAGCAAATAAGATCTTGAAGCTTCCTCTTTTGCAAAGAAAAATCTTAATCCATCATACCAAGCATTACATGATGTTAGTATTAAATTCTTCGCTTTAATAATATTATTATTGGCGCATTTAACTACACATTCTTCATCTATATTTACATCAACTACTGGAGTATTTTCATAAATTTTCACACCTAATTTTTTATTTATTTTTGCTAAAGCATCAACATATTTCTTAGGATTAAATTGACCTTGATTTTCAAAACATAAAGCGCTCTTAATATTTAGAGGAACATCTTTTATATTATTCATATACTCACAAGGTATCCTTAATTTATTACAAATTTCATATTCTTTTTTTATATCTTTAATATATTTTTCTTCTTCAGTATAAACAAAACTTGGAACCACTTTAAAATTACAATCTATATTATTTTCTTCTATTATATCTTTAATAAGTTTTAGTCCTTCCTCGTTGGCATCATAATAAAGTCTGGCTTTTTCACTAGAGTACTCTTTTTCTATGATAGAATATATAAGTCCATGTTGACTAGTTACTTTTCCTGTATTTCGTCCTGATGCTCCAAATCCAATTTCATCAGCTTCCACAATAGTTACTTTTTTATTTTCTTTTGCTAATAAATAAGCTGTAGTAAGCCCAGCTATACCACCACCTACTATTAAACAATCTGTATTTATATCATTATTTAAACTTTCATAGTTTTCCTTATTTTTTGAGGATAAAATCCAATATGAATTCTTCATTTTTTATTCCTTTCTTAGTTAATAATACTTATTATTAACAATAGCATTCTAAAAAATTCGCCTTACTTAAAGCTATATTTGCATACTACACATAAAACTTTTTTTTCATATACATAAGTTTTATAACCTTGATTTTTATACTTATTTAATATATAATTTAATTATAAAATTGGTATATACCAATAGGTATATACCATAGAGGAGAAATACAATGAAATTGATAGATAAAAATTCACAGATACCTCTTTACCTTCAACTTATAGAAATAATAAAAGATATGATTAATAATAATGAATTACAAGAAGGACATTATTTAATGTCTGAAAGAGATATTTGTAAGATTCAAAATGTAAGTAGAATGACTGTCAATAAAGCTATCATTAACTTAGTTAATGAAGGAGTCTTAGAAAGACGACAAGGTAAAGGTACTTTCGTTTCATACAAAAAACAAAATTTAACTTATGAAAAAATGCAAGGTTTTACAGAAATAGCTGAGGGGAAAAAGCTTAAAGTAAAAAATAAAATATTAAAATTTAAATTAGATAAACCTAGTGATGTGATTAAGGAATACTTGCAATTAAAAGATGACTCTTCTCTTATTTTCCAAATAGAGAGAGTAAGATTTATTGATGAAGATCCTACCATACTAGAAAAAATATATATTCCAGAATATATGTGCCCAGATTTAAATAAAGAGCTTATAGATAAAATTTCCCTATATAAATTATATAGAGAAAAATATATGCATAAGACTCAAAGAGCTAAGCAAGTAATTAATCCTATTATGTTAGATAAATCTCAATCAAAACTTTTAAATGTTGATTTAAATTCTCTAGCATTAAAAATTGATAGGGTTGTATTTACTGATGAGGAAGAAGTTTTAGAGTATACAAGTTCTTTATTTATCACAGATAAACATCAATACGAAATTATACTTAACGAAGACTGATAATTTAGGGGGAATTATGAAAGCTATTATTAATGGTAAAATACTAACAGAAAATAATATAATTGAAGATAAAATACTTTTATTTGATAATAAAATCAGAGGATTTTGTGACAAAATAGAAGAAAATATAGAAATAATAGATGCTAAAGGTCTCTATGTTTCTCCTGGACTTATTGATATACATGTCCATGGCAGTTGCAATTGTGATGTTATGGATAAGTCTTTAACATCAATAAAAACTATAGGTAATGGTATTAAAACAAACGGTGTCACTTCATTTTTACCTACTACGATGACTATGTCAAAAGAAGATATATATGAAGCCCTTGATACAATAAAAAAATCTATAAATATAAAGTATGATGGTGCACAAATTCTTGGTGCTCATTTAGAAGGTCCATTTATAAATAGTAAATATAAAGGCGCCCAAAGTGATAAATTTATTCAACCACCTAATTTTCCTTTTATAGAAGAATATGTGGATGTAATCAAGATAATTTCTTATGCTCCTGAAGTTGATGATAACTTTAATTTCACAAAAGAAATAAAAGATAAAACTGATATAACCTTATCCATAGCTCATACTAATGCCACATATGAAGAGGCTAAACTAGCTATTAAGTTTGGTGCATCAAATATAACTCATTTATTTAATGCAATGACCCCTTTAAATCATAGGGAATTAGGTGTCGTTGGAGCTGCTCTTACTAGTGATGTTTACTGCGAGATAATTTGCGATAATATTCATGTTAATCCACAGTTATACCAATTTGTATTAAATAATAAAGGTAAAGACAAAGTTATCTTAATCACAGATTGCATGAGAGCTGGCTGTATGGCTGATGGAAAATATGATTTAGGTGGCCAAGATGTTTTTGTAAAAGATGGTGCAGCAAGACTTTCTACTGGTAACCTTGCTGGAAGTGTTTTAAACTTAAATAAAGCAGTTTATAATTTTATAAAAAACACAAATTTATCTATAAATGAAGCAATAAATTTAGCTTCACTAAACCCTGCTAAATCAATAAATATGGACAAAACAAAGGGTAGTTTAGATATAAACAAAGATGCTGATATAGCTTTATTTGATGATGAAATGAATTGCTATATGACTATTTCTAACGGAGAAATCATTTTTAACAATTTAGATAAATAAATATATTATAAAATTTTGGAGGGATACATTATGAGAATAATAGTTTGTGAAAACTACGAATTATTAAGTAAAAAAGCAGCACAAATAGTAGGGAGTCAAATGATTTTAGAACCAAAATCTATACTTGGTCTTGCTACTGGAAGTACTCCAGTTGGAATGTATAAAAATTTAATAAAAATGTATGAAGAAGGATTAATTGACTTCTCAAAAATTAAAACATTTAACTTAGATGAATATTATAAACTTCCTATAGATAATAACCAAAGTTATCATTACTTTATGGATGAAAATTTATTTAATCATATAAATATAAATAGAGAAAATATACATATACCAAATGGTATGTCAGATGATATAGATACAGAATGTGTTTTATATGATCAAATGATTGATGATAATGGTGGTATAGATATACAAGTTCTAGGAATAGGAAACAATGCTCATATAGGGTTTAATGAACCAACTATAAACTTTAACAAAGGAACTCATGTAGTTACTTTAGATGAGTCTACAAGAAAAGCTAATGCAAGATTTTTCAATAGTTTAGATGAGGTTCCAACAAAAGCAATTACTATGGGAACAGGTTCAATATTTAAAAGTAAAAAAATAATGCTTTTAGCTAGTGGAAAAAATAAAGCTGAAGCTATTTATAATACAGTTCATGGAAAAGTTACTCCAGAAGTTCCGTCTTCTATATTACAGTTCCATAAAGATGTAATTCTAATTCTTGATAAAGAAGCTGCTAGTCTTTTAAATAAAAATGACTATGAATTAATGAGTGAATTTGCAAAAGTAAAATAAAAAAATTCGCTTCGCTCATGTCGTCAAAATTAAGAAGCATATCGTCAACGATATATCCTCGTTACCACTTCGGATAAATCCGTTACTCAAACGAGTTACCTTCGCTACCGCTTCAGGAAAAGACCTTACTCAAAATTCGCTTAAAAAAATCAGTAGTCATCGGACTACTGATTTTTTTGTATATTTATTCATTGTAAAGAGCATTAATTGTATTGCTGTGTAATTCTTCTTTTCTAAGTCTATCACTTTGAAGGAAATGAGAATAGAAAATATCAACTATAACTAACACAGGAAACTGTGGAGATATTGCTTTTCCATTTTCTAAGTGCTCTTTAACTGCAATAAATAAAATTTCATCACAATAGGTTTTCATTTCTTCATCTTGCTTGGATGTTATCAAGACTACACTAGCCCCTCTATTTGAAGCTTCTTTTAAAGAGTTTGTTACTTCTTTAGTATTTCCACTAACACTTATTCCAATTACAACGCAATCCTCATCCATTAAAACAGAGTTCATCTTCATTATATGACTATCTGATATTGCTTCCATATTAACGCCAAGCCTCATAAGCCTTAACTTCATTTCTTGTGCCACAAGTCCTGAACTTCCTCTTCCATAAGTATAAATTCTCTTTTTATTTGAAATAAGTTCCACAACTCTTTGCATTTGCTTTTCATCTATCAATGCATAGCTTTTATTTAAAAGTTCTTGATAAGTATCTAAAACTTGTTTTGTATAACTAGCTGTTATATTAGGAGTAGTTTCTTTAAAACTTTGTTTATACACATAGGCAAATTGTCTGTATCCATCAAAACCACATTTTTTTGCAAACCTTGATATGGATGCTTCTGAAACAAATAGTGTTTTTGATAAATTTTTAGATGATATATCAACTTCTTCCATATTATATATGAAGAAATCTGCAATAGTTTTTTCTGAAGGTGTAAAGCTATCATATAATGATTCTATATGAGGTACTATACTTTTTTGATATTCCTTCATTAATACTCCCCCTTTTTCCTTTTAAATACTTTCATTATCTTTTTTTCTGCATATTTATAAAATTAAAATATGCTCCAAGCATTCCTGCTTTGTTTTCATTTACTGCAAATTCTAACCTTGTTTTATCTCCTATAAATGGTATTAAGTTTTTATCCATACTACTTCTTATTTTATCATATAAATACTCTCTTTGAGCCATTATACCACCACCAAGAACTACAACTTCTGGATTTATTATATAACAAATATTTGCTATTCCTTCTCCCAAAACTTCTGTTAATTCCTCTATAGCCTTTATACAGTCAGGGTCGCCATCTTTAGCTTTATCAAAGATATACTTTCCATTTATATCTTTCTCATCAATATTTTTCATCTCAGCTACCTTTTTAACTAATACACTACTAGCCCCTAGTTTCTGAAAAGTAGATCCCATCATGTTCATATATCCCACTTCTCCACCACTTCCAAAAGCTCCATGATAAACTTCATTGTTTATAATAATTGCTCCACCTATACCTGTTCCTATTGTCAAACATAAACTTATCTTGCTTCCCTTAGCTCCACCTGCAAAATGTTCTGCAAGAGCTGCACAGTTCACATCATTTTCAACTTCACAAGGAATATTAAATTTTTCTTCTAAAGTTGCTTTTATTTTTGTTCCTGTATAATTTGGAATTAATGATGATGCATGAATAATTTCTCCTTTTTCACAATCAACCATGCCAGCTGTAGAAATACAAATTCCATCTATTTTATAATTATCTTTATAGTTACTTACTATTTCTACCATTTTACTTAATATATTTTGTCCACCCTTTGAGGCTTCTGTATCCATTTCAGCTGTAACCACAAAATCTAATTTTTCACTTATAACTCCATATTTTATGGAAGTTCCTCCTACATCTATACATACATAATTTTTCATAAATACGATCCTTTCTATATACGAACTTAGGGAGTGCAGATAAACTAACCTACACTCCCTCCTTATACTTATTTTTCAATAATTATTTTAAATATGGCTTTTTTTATTTTTTGAGAATCTTCTATCTTTACTGCTGTTCTGTGAGCATCATTAGGATAACAAATCAAGAAATCACCTTTTTCAAGTATTACATGACCATTTTTCTCACCTTCTAAAGGTAAAAAGTCATCTTTTTCAACAAATTCTTTTTCTTCCATATTTTCTATAAAGTTCACATCTATTTGTTCTTTTCCATCTAACATAAGATGCAAATCTAAATAATTTCTATGAGCTTCCCAAAATCTATTTTCAACATCAGTAGTTTCATATTCAACTATATTTACAAATAAATTATCTCCATCTATTGTATGACTGCCTTTTTCATAGTTTAACAAATCATTAGAGGCTGCATATTCAAAACATCTTTTTATATCTGATGGTAAATAGTTGTATTCATTTAAGTTTTTTATATTTCCAAATATCATAGCTACCTCCTATTATTCATAAATTACTGTGTCTCTATTTGGTACAGTATTATCATTTTTTAATTTTCTAGATACATAACTTACTGGAATTCCTACTATTAGCGATATACCTATTGTAATAATTGAGTAAGACCATATAGATACGTCTGGCATATTATATTTTACAAATATAATTGCTATTGTTGAAACTGCAAAGGCTACAAAAGCTCCAGTTGAATTAGCAACTTTAGTAAATACACCAAGTACAAATGTACCACCAAGTACTCCAAGTACTAGTCCCATAAATCCATTAAACCATTCGTAAGCTGATTTTATTTCTCCATTTGCTAATATCATAGAAACTGCTATTGCAACTATACCAACCCCTAAAGAAACATATTGAGCTATTTTAGTTTGTTGTTCAAAACTCATTTCTTTTTTACTTAAACGTTCTTGTATATCTAAAGTCCAGCTTGTTGCCACTGAGTTTAATCCAGTAGATAAAGTAGATTGAGATGCTGCATAAATTGCTGCAAGTAATATCCCTGTTATACCAACTGGTAATTGGTAAGCTATATAAGATGCAAATATTTGATCTTGTTGAGCTGTTTGAGCAAGTGCTGGATTTTGTCCATAGAACACATATAAACCAGTTCCTATTAAATAGAATACTGTAGCTATAAATATTGATAAAGCTCCGTTTGTTAACATCATTTTATTTAATTCTTTTGTATCTGTAGTTGTTGTAAAACGCTGAACTATATCTTGACTTGAGATATAAGAAGAACAAGTATTAAATCCAGCCCCCACAACTATTAAAAATACACTTGTTTTTAACATATTAGGATCAAATAAAGCCTCTTCTGCGCCTATAAATTTACCTTGTTTTAAAGTTTCAAACACTGCTCCTGCTCCACCATCAATACTAATTAATAAATAAACTAGAGCAAACGTTACCCCTACTAAAAGTACACTTCCTTGGATAAAATCTGTCCATAAAACAGATTTTAACCCTCCTGTATATGAATAAATTATTGCTATTACTCCCATTACTATTATTAATATATTCACATTTATTCCTGTTAAGTTAGCAAGTACCATTGATGGTAAATACATTATGATTGACATTCTACCTATTTGATATACTATAAACATTAATGCTCCAAGTACCCTTAAAGCCTTACTATCAAATCTTAACTCTAAATAATGATAAGCCGTATCTATTCCCAACTTACTATAAATCGGCAAGAAGAACTTTATCGTTATAGGTATAGCTATTAGCATACCTAATTGTGCAAACCATAATATCCAAGTTCCACCATAAGAGTTACCAGCTAGTGATAAAAATGAAATTGGGCTAAGTAACGTTGCGAATATTGAAACACTTGTTACCCACCAAGGAATAGTTCCATCACCTTTGAAGAACTCTTTTCCTTGCATATCTTTTTTAGAAAAATGCAGCCCTGCAAATAATACTGCTGCTAAATATACTACTAGTATAATAAAATCTATTGTGGTAAATCCCATATTATTTTCCTCCCCTAAGAGTATTTATCAATATATTTTAGGGAAAAGTATTTATTTAAATTTAGCTAATACTTTTCCTTTAACTTTGCTTTAACTATTCATTAAATAACTATCTTTATTTTACATATTTATCAAATATATTTTTAGCTTCTTCTACTTGAGCATCTGTAGTTAAAGCCATTGGCTTACGACAGTATCCTGCGTCTACACCACTTAATTTTAATAACTCTTTTAATGTTGCATATAATCCATTTGAAAGGATAGCACTTATTAAATCATTAGTTACATGTTGTATTTCTCTAGCTTCTTCTATTTTACCTTCTTTAGCTAAATCGAATATTTGTCTAGCTCTTATACCATTTACGTTGAATGTAGATCCTATAGCTCCATCTACACCAAGTACTGTAGCAGGTAACATCATTTCATCAAATCCTGCATATATTAAATGATTTGGATAAGCTTTTCTTAGTCTTTCTAATAAGTAGAAATCTGCTGCTGTGAATTTAACACCTATTATTTTTTCATTTTCAAATAATTCCCCAAATTGCTCAACACTCATATCAACTCCTGTTAAGAATGGTATAGAGTATATTATTAATCTGTTATCTACACTATCTATTATTGTGTTGTAGTAATCCTTTATTTCATTGAATGAGAATTTATAGTAGAATGGTGTAACTGCTGATATAGCATCATATCCTAATTCTGTAGCAAACTTAGCTAATTCTACTGATTCATATACATTTATAGATCCAACTTGAGCTATTAATTTTATTTCATTTTTTGCTTCGTCTTTTGCTATTTCAAATATTTGTTTCTTTTCTTCAGTTGAAAGCATAAAGTTTTCACCAGTACTTCCTCCCACATATAAACCATCAACTTTCATATTGTCTATGTTGTGTCTGATTATTTGACGTACTCCTTTTTCATTTATACTCCCATCTTCATTGTAAGAAACTAAAAGTGCACTAAATATTCCTCTCATATCTGCGTTATTCATCATAATTTTATCTCCCTTATCTATATATTTTTCTTATATTTTAATTTTTAAATTATTAACATATTATTTCAGCTCATCAATAGCATTTATAAACTTTTTAGTTATATTTTGAGGTCTTGTAATTATGGAACCAACTACCACACTATAACTACCTAATTCTAAAACTCTTTTAGCTTTTTGTGGAGTATCTATATTTCCTTCTGCAATCACCTTATTTGAAACCTTTGAAATTATTTCTCTAAGAATTTCAAAATCGTTTTCCTCAATCCTATCATTTTGACTTTGCTTTGTATATCCAACCAAAGTAGTGCCTATATAATCAAATCCAAGTTCATCTGCATGTATTGCTTCTTCTACAGTTGAACAATCTGCCATTAGCTTTTGATTTGGATATTTTGTTTTTATAGCTTCATAAAATTCATCTAAAGTAACTCCATATGGTCTTAAGTTAGATGTAGCATCTATCGCTATTATCTCTGGCTTAACTTCCATAAGTTCATCTATTTCTTTCATTGTAGGTGTTATGTACACCTCACAATTTTCATAATCTCTCTTTACTATTCCTATTATAGGAAGATCAACATTCTTTTGAATTTCTTCTATATCTTCCCTTGTATTAGCACGAATCCCAACTGCTCCGCCTTCTTTGGCAGCCTTAGCCATGCGCCCCATAATAAAAGAAGAATGTAATGGTTCATGTGGTAATGCTTGACAAGATACAATTAAATTATTTTTTAATTGTTCTAAGTTATCCTTCATACTCTTTCTCCTTCCCTAATTTCATCTTAAATACAGTATATAATTTAAAGAAAATATTTTCAATAAAATTCGTTTTTTAGAAAGTACTTTCATTAAAAAATATATTATTATGCTGAATCATTATATTTTTACACTTATTTATCTTATTTTATATAAATAAATGTATTTTCTTGCAGTAAAAAATTCGCTTCGCTTGAGCGACGTGTCGGCGAAACACTTTAAGCCATTGAGTGAGCGCTCCACTTCATATCACCAACGGCTTCGCCCGTTGCTCAAATAACAAAGTTGGAAATTATACGTTATCAACATAACAAATAACATATAATTTCCTTATAAAGTAAAAAGAAACCTACTCTGAGTAGATTCCTTTTTACTTTATATTTAATAAATTACTTTGTATCTAGTCTTTCGTATAAGTCAACAAATTCTCCTGCTAGTTGTTGGAATGTCATACTTGTCATTAAGTGATCTTGAGAATGAACTAACATTACACTCATATTAGTTTTTTCTCCACTAGCTTCTTTTTGAATTAATTCTGTTTGGAATTTGTGAGCTTTTACCATAACTGCCTTAGATTCTTCAAGTTTTTTTCTTGCTATATCTATATTCCCTTTTTTTGCTTCATCTATTGCTTCAAAAGCTAAACCTTTAGCATCTCCCGCAAACCCTATAATACCAAAAGTTATTTCAATCATTTTTTCATCCATATTATCTCCACCTACAGTTCCCTATAATTTGTTAGTAAAAAATTATCTTGTATAAAATCTTTTGTGTCCTTAGAAGTTAATATTTTATGCTCATTAATTCTAGCCATAGAATATGATGTTGTTTTCATTAGAAAATCATCAACATAAGCGGGATGACACATTATATCAGCTATTTCGTATGATTTAAGATGATCAATTTTTTTCATAAAATAATCATAACTTACATTTTCACCATAAAAAGTATCTATTAAAGGTATAATTTTAGAATAATTAAAATCATACTCAAATCCACCTCTTATTGGTAAATCATATTTTTCCAAAATTCTTTCTATAACTGGTCTTAGTTTTTCTAAAGTATGAACATGATGATGACTATCCAAATGAGTTATATCTGTTTTAGTTCTAACCTTTTCAATTTGAGCACAAAACTCCTCATATATTTCATCTAAATCCATATTTTCAATTACTTCATTAGTTATTCTTCTTATAAAATAATCATTTTCATCTACCATAGTCTTTAAATTTGAAAGTACTGGCTTATAGCAACTCATTGTCATGTGAACACCACAACCTAAATTTTCATTTTCTTTTAAAAGTTCCATGGCATGTTCAAACCATGGCATATTTGCCATAGTACTAGTAGATCTAACTACACCAGATTTATATGCTGAAATTATACCATAATTTACGCCCTCAGATAAACCAAAATCATCTGCATTTATTATAAGTTTAGTCATTTTATCACCTACTTATTAAATTGTGGTAGATATTCTTTGTGAGCTTCCATCATTTCATCCAATACTACTTTTGCAATATCATCAGAAGGTATTAGTGGATTTATACAAAGAGCCAGTAATGCAGTTTCGTAATCCCCAGTTACAGCTGCTTTTGCTGCCAGAGATTCAAAGCTCTTAATTTGGCTTACTAATCCATCAGTACATTCAGGAAGGTATCCTATTGAAAGTGGTTTTGGACCTTGGGAAGTTATTATACTACTTACTTCTACAGCTTGATTATCTTTAAAGTTTCTTATGGCACCATTATTTAAAGTATTTACTACTTGAATATCTTGTTTATCATTATATATTGAACTTATTAAATTGCATGCTGCATCACTATAGTATGCTCCACCTCTTTTTTCTAATTGTGGTGGTTTAATATCTAAGTTCTCATCTTTATAAAGTTCAAATAGCTGTTCTTCTAGTTCTTTAACTACCTGTCCCCTAGCTTTTCCTTTTTTAAATTCTTCTAATTCTTCCAGTAACATTTCTTTAGTCTTATAATAATATCTATGATATGGACAAGGTATTGCCCCCAAAGCTCTTACAAACTCTGGATTAAAATCGATAGCTTTTATATTTTCCATACTAATTTTTGTAGTTATAAATCTTTCAATTGCTTCCTTTGTTACGTCTTTTCCATCTAAGCAAACTTTTAATCCATATACCATATGATTAAGTCCACCAAATTCCATATAAATTCTATCTGATTCTACTTCAAATAATTTGGCTACATCATTTTTTAAATGTATTGGTACATTACAAAGACCTATATATTTTTTAAAGTTTGTATATTTAAATACTGCTTCACTTATTATCCCCGTTGGATTAGTAAAATTAATTAACCATGCATTTGGACATAATTCTTCTATATCTTTTATTATATCAAACACTACTGGTACTGTACGAAGAGCTTTGAACAGCCCTCCTGCCCCATTTGTTTCTTGACCTATTAATCCATGAGATAGTGGTATGCTTTCATCTTTTATTCTAGCATCAAGTAAACCTACTCTAAGTTGTGTAGTTACAAAGTCAGCATCTTTTAGAGCCTCTCTTCTATCTAGCGTAAGATGTATCTCCATATCTATATTAGCTTTTTTAACCATTCTTTTAGCTAGACTACCTACTATTTCTAATTTTTCTTTTCCTTCTTCTATATCAACCAGCCATAACTCTTTCACTGACAATTCATCATGTCTTTTAATAAAACCTTCTATTAACTCCGGAGTATAACTTGAGCCCCCTCCGATTGTCACTACCTTTAGACAGTTTTTCATGTCATACACCATCCCATCTAAATATCTATATGTTTAGATATCTTACAGATTTTTCAATTTATATTTTACTTATTTAAATTATTCTTTAACTATACATTTTCTTGCATCTTTTTATTTAGTGATCTCTTATCTGCCATAACAAATGGTAAATAAATAAGAACAGATAATACTATATTAACTAGTGCTAATATTCCACCTTTTAAACTTCCAGTAGCCATTACAGCACTAAATATTGGTGGAGTTATCCATGGTATTTTAGCCATTATTACTGGTGGTACCATTCCCGAAGAAATTGCTAAATATGCTACTACTGTACATACAATTGGTGCTAATACGAAAGGTATCATATACATTGGGTTTAGCACTATTGGCATTCCAAATATCATTGGCTCATTTATATTGAAACATGCTGGTGCTGTTCCTAAAGCTATCATATCTTTACGATGTTTTCCTGCTAAGAATAATGCAATTACTAACCCTATTATCATTCCTGATCCACCTAGATAAACAAAGGCATCTAAGAATGCTCCTGCAAATACATGGTATCCTTCAGTAGCACCTGCTGCTAGTAACTCAGCATTTTTTCCACCAAGGTCCATTAATATAGGTTCAACAACTGGTAATGCTATGTTTGCGCCATGTAAACCAAATATCCATAATACGTGAACAAATATTGCAACGAATATTGCTCCACCTAGAGAATCTGCAACACCTGTTAAAGGCTTAGATAAATAAGTTTGTAATAAATCATTTATAAATTTACCGTCTGAAAGAGTAGATATTAAAACTCCGATTATTGCCATTATAGTCATTGCAATTAAACTTGGTAATAATTTTGCGAATGATCTTGAAACTGCTGGTGGTACACTATCTGGCATTTTAATAGTTAACCAAGATACATTTGATAATTTAATATATATTTCAGTAGTTACTAAGGCAACTATCATAGCTGTAAATAATCCATTTGTAGAAACATAAGTCCAAGGAATGAACCCCCATCCAACTATTGCTTCAGTTGCACCTTCTGGTACTATTAATGCTGTTTGTGGACTTAATATTAGGAATGAACATAACGATATCATACCTGCTTGCAAACCATTTCCATCATAAGATTTTGCAAGAGAATATGCAACTGACACTGCTAAGAATAAAGACATCAGTGCTATAGATCCCCACCATAGGTTTCCACCTACAGCTCCTATATGTCCCCCTATCGTAGTACCTGTTATAAATTTTTGATAAGGTTCAAAAGGCAAGTTTTTAGCAAGGTTTCCAAATGCTCCTATCATTGCTATTGATATAATTCCAACAAAACCATCTCTTATTGCTACTAAGTGCCTTTGTGCTCCAAACTTTGCTGCAACAGGAACTAAATAACGCTCCATAAAAGCCATAAATTTTTCCATAACTTTTACCCCCTAATTATAATTTTTATTTTGAGTTTATTAATTCTATTGCTCTGTCTAATACAGCTTTTCCATTACATGTTCCGTAATGCATCATGTTTATTACTTCAACTGGAACATTATAAGATTTAGCTATTTCTGTAGCCTTGTTTAACATAAATCTTACTTGTGGTCCAAGTAAAATCACATCTGCATCTTGAACCTCTTTATCAATATTTGCTTCAGATATTGCCCATATTTTTGCTTCAATACCTGAACCTTTTGCTGCTGCTTCCATTTTTGTTACTAACAAACTTGTTGACATACCTGCTGAACAAGCTAACATTATTTTTATCATTTTATAATCCCTCCATAAAATATTAATCTTTATTAAAATTTTTTGTAATTTAGATTTGTATATTCAATCTTTTATTTATAGTGCTTAATAGAATATATAAATAAACAAAATGTCTATACATTCGTTCTATTAATTTAATTATATAACGAATGTATAGACATTTCAAGAAAACATTTTCATTTTTATTATAAAGTTTTTATTTTTTATTTTTTTTATTGTTTTGTAACAGCACTTAAAGTTAAAGTATATCCATAATGGTAAGTATGAGAATATTCAAATACCTCACTATTGTCAAATCTACTCACCTGTTTTATATATAAAATTGGCTCTTTCTTATTCAAGTCTAATTGTTCTTCCAGTTCTTTTGTCGATATTATGGCTTCAACTTCTCTTTCTGCAATAGCTATTTTATAACCACAATCTTCTTCTATATATTTATATAATGAATCTTCACAATCTTTCTTTGTTAAGTTTGGAAAAAGCTTTACTGGCATATATGTGACCATATAAGATACCTTCTTTTTGTCTGCCAATCTAACTCTACATATTTCCCATACATTTTCTCCCAAGCTTAAATTAAGGTTTTTTGCCAACTCTTCGTCTGCTTCAATAACTTTTAAGTCAATTAATATATTAGATACTTCCTTATTTTTACTTTTCATTTCTTTTGTAAATCCACTTATCGAAGATATATTATCATAAATATTTCCACCTAGTACGATACTACCTATACCTCTTCTTCTCGTAATATATCCTTCCTTGACCAAATTACTCAGAGCTGATCTTACAGTCATTCTAGTTACATTAAATTCTTCACATAATTGATTTTCAGAGGGTATTAAGTCCCCTTGACTTAATTTTCCTGAGTCAATTAAATTCTTCACATACTCTTCAATTATTTTGTACATTGGTTGCCCCATATTTTCCACTCCTTTAATAATTGGTTTTATAATAATTTATCTTTGAGTAGTTTATTCTTATAAGATAATTACCCATAATGATATACAATCAAAACAAATATATATACATATACATTACATTAAGCTAAATTTTAAATCAAGTAAATAATTTGTAAATTTTTTGCACTAAATAATTAGCCTAAAAATAAAAAATTGACTTTGCCTGATTCCTTCGTTAACACTTTAGGCAAGTCAGCTGCTCAAAAACTATTTTTTTGCATCTTAATATTTATTGATATTACTTAGGTTCAAGAATTTTCCATAGATTTTAGAGCAATATAATTTCCTTATATGTAAAAAACACCTTATAAAAGGTGTTTTTTAACTTTAATTTTAAATAATATATTTATTAAATAGTTTTATTGTAATAATAAACTTACTTTGCTTTATCTAATGGCTTTTTAAGAATTGCAAGTAAGATTGCACCTACTACTGAACCAACTACTAATGCCACAAGATACATTGGAAAATTAATTATAGTTGGAAGTACAAATATTCCTCCATGAGGAGCTCTAAGTCCACATCCAAATGCCATGGATAATGCTCCTGCTATTCCTGAACCAACTACACAAGCTGGTATAACATGAAGTGGATCTGCTGCTGCAAATGGAATTGCTCCTTCTGTTATAAATGATAATCCCATTACATAGTTTACAATTCCCGACTTTCTTTCACTCTCACTAAATCTATTTTTGAAGAAAGTAGTAGCTAGTGCTATTGCAAGAGGAGGCACCATACCACCTATCATAACTGCTGCCATTATGGCAAATTGTTCTAGCCCTGCATTTACTACTGTAAGTTGTGCTGTACCAAATACATATGCTGCTTTGTTGAAAGGTCCACCCATATCTATTGCCATCATTGCTCCAAGTATTGTTCCAAGTAATATTTTACTAGTTCCACTCATTGAAGCCAAGAAATTGTTAAGTGCTGTATTTACAGACCCTACAATTGGATTTACACTTATCATTATTAATCCAATTAAAAGTATTCCAAACACAGGGAATAATAAAACTGGTTTTATTCCTTCTAAAGCATCTGGTAAATAAGAGAATAATTTTTTAAGTAATAATACTAAATATCCACCAACAAAACCTGCAAGTAAAGCACCTAAAAATCCTGCACTTATAGCAGTTTTTGCATCATAGTTCATAAGGTTTCCAAAAGTATATCCTGCACTTGCTATAATACCACCAACAAAACCAACTGCAAGACCTGGTCTATCAGCTATACTCATTGCAATGTATCCTGCAAGAACTGGCAACATAAATCCAAAAGCTTGCCCACCTATTGTTTTAAAGAAGGCTGCAAGAGGTGTATTCATACCAAAGTTTGCTGGGTTTATTGTGTAGTCATCAAATAAGAAAGCTAGTGCTATAAGTATTCCTCCACCAACAACAAATGGTAACATGTGAGATACACCATTCATTAGATGTTTGTAAAATTGTCTTCCTATGCTTTCTTTTTCATTTGATGAATCTTGTGTATCACTTTCTTTTAGTCCATGAAAAATTGGTGCGTCACCTTTAACAGCTTTATCTATAAGTTCATCTGCTTTATGTATACCATCAGCAACTTTTGTTATTATAACTTTCTTACCGTTAAATCTATTCATTTCCACATTCTTATCAGCTGCTACAATTATACATGTTGCATTTTCAATTTCTTCTTTTGTTAATACATTTTTAACACCGGCTGAACCATTAGTTTCAACTTTTATGCTAACTCCTTTGTTTGCAGCTTTTTGACTTAAGCTTTCTGCTGCCATAAAAGTATGAGCTATTCCTGTTGGACAAGCTGTAACAGCAAGAATTGTAGGTAATTTAGATTTCTTGTCTTCTACAACTACTTCCTTTACCTCTTCTTCTGGGAACTTTTCTTTTTCTTTTGCATTTATTAAATTTAAAAATTCATCCACAGAAGATGCATTTATTAAGTCATTTCTAAAGCTTTCATCCATTAATATGGTAGATAGTCTTGATAAAACTTCTAGATGAGTATCGTTGGCTCCATCTGGTGCAGCTATCATAAAGAATAAATAAGACAAAGTATCGTCAAAGGCCTCGTAGTCTATACCTTTCTTAGATATACCAGCTGCTAAACAAGCATCTTTTACTGATTTATTTTTCGCATGGGGTATTGCCACGCCTTCTCCTATAGCAGTAGTACTTAGCTCTTCACGAGCAAGTATTGCTTCTTTATATTCATCACTATCATTTAAATTTCCACTATTATCAACTAAGTCAACTAATTCATCTATTACGTTTAATTTATCTTTTGATACTAAATTAAGTTTTACTGAATCTTTACTAATTAAATCTATTATTCTCATTTTTTATCTCCTTTCAACTTCTATTTCTTGTATTAATTTATCTATAAATTCTTTTGTTGCTAAATCTGATGAAAATGCTGTTGCACTTCCACTTGCAGCACCCAGCTTTAAAGCTTCTTCATAAGAATTGCTATTTATATAACCAGATATAAACCCTGCCACCATGGAATCTCCTGCACCTACAGAGTTAATTACACTTCCTTTTGGTACATTACTTATTAATACTTCATTATTTTCTGTAATAAGGAGTGCTCCATCTTTACCCATAGATACCAGCACATTTCTAGCTCCCATTTTCTGAAGTTCTCTCCCATAGACTGCTATCTCTTCCACATTTTCTAGTCTTACATTGAAAATTTCTTCTAATTCATGATTATTTGGTTTTATTAAAAATGGATTATATTTTAATACATTTAAAAGTAAATTTTTAGTTGCATCCACCACAATCTTTACATTATTTCCTTTTACATGTTCCATAATTTTTTCATACAAGTCTTCTTTTAAAGTTGATGGTATACTTCCAGCAAGAACTAAAATATCGCCTTCTTTTAGTTCACTTAGTTTATCAAATAATTCCCCCAACTTTTCGTCACTTATATGTGGTCCTCCACCATTTATTTCAGTTTCTTCATCACTCTTTATTTTTACATTTATTCTAGTAAATCCATTATCCAGCTTTATAAAGTCTGACTTAACATTTAAATCAGCTAAAGAGTTTATTATAAAGTCACCTGTAAAATTACTTACAAATCCAGTAGCTACATTATCATGTCCTAAGGTTTTTAATATTCTTGAAACATTTATTCCTTTTCCTCCTGGATATACATGCTCATCATTTACTCTATTTACCTTGCCTGTGCTTAGATGCTCAAGGTTTATAACATAATCTATAGATGGATTTAATGTTACAGTATATATCACTTTAGCTCCTCCTTAATTTTTCCTGTATATTATTTTGCTCATTAATTACTTTTGTATCCTATGACTATAATAAATGAAAACGATTTTTCTAAAAAGACAAAAAATTTCTCTTAATTAAAAGAGAAATTTATCTTTGTCTGTTTTTATATTTAAAACAGTTTTATGAACTTTTCATAGGATTTGTTTTCACAAATATTTACTACTTTTGATGTTGTATCTAATTTATTATAAATACTTGAAAATACTTGTTCATAGTCAAGTATTTTCTCGTTATTTAATGCTAACATTATGACAAGTCTAACTTTTCCATACTCCCAGTCTATAGGTTCTTTCAAAATACCCACAACTATTTTATTTTCTTTTATATTACCTTTTGCACCATGAGGCATTGACACCATATTTCCTATTTCTGTTGTGGCAATTTCCTCTCTTTCAAAATATGATGCTTTCATTTCTTCATCAATTATGTCATTTTTTAATAATGCATCACTCATAAAGTTTAAAACTTCGTCTTTGTTTTTGAAGTCTAAGTCTGTAAAATATAAATCTCTATCAAAGAAATCTTTCACATTAACATCTTCATAAACATATCCCGTATCCATAAACTTTTCTATTATTTTAATTTCTTTTTCAGTTAAAAATGGCGATACATTAATAACAGGCATTTTGTCATACTCCAAAGGCATAGTTGATATTAAGAAATCCACACTTGCGGAATCTATATAGTCAATTAAATAAGACGGAATAATTTTTACTATTTCTATCCTATCTTTAAATAGTTGCTGTAACTTGGTATTTATTAGCATGGAAGTACCTGCTCCAGATGCACAAACAATAATAACCTTAAATACTTTTCTTTTTTTGTTACTTGAGTATCTCTCCACTGCTCCTCCCACATGAACAGCAATATTGGACACTTCATCTTCACCAATTTTCAAACCTAGCTCATTTTCTATTGTTTTTTTAGCTATTTTGGCAAGTTCATAAGCATAAGGATATTTAATTTTCACATCATCATTTACCACATTATAGTTACAAATTCCCAGCTTATCTTTTTTAATTAAATTATTTATATGATTATATAAACATTCCATAAAGAACTCATCTTTACTAATATCTATGGCTGTGGCCAACTTCAAATTTTTACAAAATAAAGCAATTGCCTTAGTTATCTTTTCTTTATTTACATTATCATTCATTATGGATTCACGCTTAACTTTATAACTTTTTATATAACTTTCAATAAAATTTTCATAATTATAGTAATTGCTTCGACTTAGCTTAATAAAAATTGTACTACATAAATTTTTAAATTCTATATCACTTAAAATTAAATCTTCATTGTTTAAATATTTTAATATTTCATTTTTCAAGTTAAAAACTTTATTGCTAACATATTCACTTAAAAAATCTTGTAATACTAATTCATTATCTTTTCTAGAACATAAATCTATTATACCCCTTACAATTTCTTCTTCATTGGCATCTACACCTATACCATGTTTATGTTTAGATACAATATTTATATTATACCTACTTAAAATTTCTTTTACTTCTTTTAGATCATTTTTTACAGAAGAAACACTTATAAACATGGCATCTGCTAACTCTTCCAACTTGATACTTTTTTCTTCTTGTAAGTTTAAATTAAGCATTGTTTTAATTATAAACTCAATTCTATCTATGTTCCCTATATGATTATTGCTACATTCATTTATATCAATTTTTCCTTCTAGTTTGTAACCTACTCCCCTAATAGAAACTATTTTTGTATCCTTTAATTGTTTATTAATATCTTTAATTTCACTTTGGATAGTTTTTGTAGAACAGCCAACTTCCTCGCTTAAAGCTAAACTACTTACAGGATGATTTAATTTTTTCAATATTTCTATTATTGCCAAGGCCCTTGTACTTAAATTATTCATACTCATTCCTCTTTTGCTCATATCTTATATAGATTTTTATAAAATTCCCCAAATATTATTTACCCATTATATTTATATTAAATTTATTTTTTTAATTTTGCTAAAGCTTCTGCAAATGGGTTGTTGAAAGTTTCTTCATTTTTATTTTGATTTTTTAGATATTTTTGTATATCTTTTTTAGATCCCTTGCTTTTTTCTTCTGCTTTTCTTTTATTGAATGCAGATAATTTTTCTCTATATCCACAAGCACATGCAAATATTTTATTTTCACCTTCGCCTCTAAGTTCTAGTTTTTTATGACAGTTTGGACATCTAGAATTTGTTATTTGTGATACTGTTTTTCTTGTGTTACATTCTCTATCTTCACAAACAAGCATTTTTCCTTTTTTACCATTAACTTCAAGCATAAATTTACCACAGTTAGGACACTTATTTTTAGTTAAATTGTCATGTTTAAACTTGCTATCACTTCTATTTATTTCTTTTACTATTTCTTTAGTGTATGATTTTATATCTTCTATAAAAGCATCTTTGTTTGCTTTTCCATTTGATATATCAGTAAGTTTTTTCTCCCACTCTGCTGTTAGTGATGGAGTTTTTAGTTTTTCTGGTGCCAAGTCTAGTAACTGTCTTCCTTTAGAAGTTATATGTAGCTCTTTGTTGTTTTTCTTTTCCACTGAGAAAGAATTAAATAATTTTTCTATTATATCTGCTCTTGTGGCAACTGTTCCCAAATTATTTTTCTCCATTTCTGTTAGTAGGGTTGCTTCGTTTAAATATGGTGGTGGATTAGTTTTTCCAGTTTTAACTTTTACTTCTTCTATTTTTAATACATCATTTACTAATATCTCTGGAATAGTGTTTAATTTTTCATCTTCATCATCGCCATAAGCTTCTGTAAATCCAAGGTTAACTACTTTATTTCCTTTTACTCTAAAGTTTTCACCTTCGCATGTTCCAGTTATTGTTGTTTCCACATATTCAAAAGGAGGGCAAAGTACACTTAAGAATCTTTTTACTACTAAGTCATAGATTTTTCTTTCTTTGTCACTTAAATCACCAAGGAATACTCTTTCTTCTGTTGGTATGATTGCGTGGTGATCACTTACCTTTGAATTATCTACAAATGATTTGTTTCCTTTTATATTAGTTTTTAATAATTTAGTGCAAACCTTTGAATAATCACTTACATTAACAGCTTTTACTCTATCTTTTAAAGTTTCTACTATATCAGTAGTTAAATATCTAGAATCAGTTCTTGGATATGTAAGAACTTTGTGATGTTCATAAAGTTTTTGCATAATAGAAAGTGTTTCCTTTGCTGAGAAACCAAATATTTTATTTGCATCTCTTTGTAATTCTGTTAAGTCATAAAGAGGTTTAGAGTATCTTTTCTTATCCACTTTTTTAACATCAGTTATTTTTATTTCTTTATTATTTAATTTCTTTGCTGTATTTTCTACTTTTTCTTCATTGAAAGAAGTTGTATTATTGTTTTTGTCTACCCAATTCATTTTAAAATTAGAACTTCCTTTTTTAGTAGAAATCTCTATAGAGTAGTATTCCTTAGGTACAAATTTTCTTATTTCTTCTTCTCTTTTTAAAATCATACCTAAAGTTGGTGTTTGGACTCTACCACAAGAAAGTTGTGCGTTGTATTTTGTTGTAAGTGCACGAGTTCCGTTTATTCCCACAAACCAGTCAGCCTCTGCTCTTGCTATGGCAGAATGATATAAATTATTGTACTGTCTACCATCTCTTAATTTTTCAAAACCTTCTTTTATTGCTTTATCTGTACTTGATGAAATCCAAAGACGTTTAATAGGTTTTTTCACGTGAGCTTTTTCTAGTATCCATCTGGCAACAAGCTCTCCCTCTCTTCCTGCATCTGTTGCTATTACAATTTCTCTCACATCTTCTCTATTTAATTGTGCTTTTACTGTGTTAAATTGCTTAGATGTTTTCTTGATAACTACAGTTTTTAATTTGGGTGGAAGTATTGGTAAGTCTTCCATTTTCCACGACTTGTATTTTTCACCGTAACTCTCTGGATCTGCCAGTGTTACTAAGTGACCTAGTGCCCAAGTTACTATATATTTACTTCCTTCTATATATCCATTTTTATCTTTATTACAATTTAATACTCTAGCTATGTCCCTTCCAACTGAAGGCTTTTCTGCTAATACTAATATTTTTTTCATTTTAATCCTTCCTTATTTTAAATACTTTTTAAAATAATTTATTTCATTATTATGTCATTTTATGACTTTTATGATAATAATTTTACCATATATTCAGCCTGCTTCATAGGTATGTGCTAAACTATTATTATATTATAAATTAGGGAGTGATATTGTGATAAAAGATTTAGTAAAAAGAAGCAGAAGTTATAGAGTCTTTGATGAAAATTATAAATTAGATAGAAAAGATTTAGTAGAACTAATAGATTTGACTAGATTTTGTCCTTGTGGCAAAAATGGTCAGTATTTAAGATTTATTCCTATATATAAAGAGGAAGTTTTAAAACAAATATATCCTTATCTTGCATGGGCTGCTTATCTGAAAGATTGGAGTGGACCAGTAGAAGGTGAAAGACCTACTGGTATTATTTTAGTAGTTTCAAAAGAAGGAAGTTTAACTGATCCTATTTTAGCTTGTGATATGGGAATAGCAAGCCAAGCCATAATGCTGGGTGCTGTAGAAAAAAATCTTGGTGGTTGTATGATTAGAGCTTTAAATAGAAAAAAAATTGCTGAAGTATTAAATTTATCTGATGATTATATAATACATATAGCTCTTGCAATTGGAAAACCTGCTCAGGAAGTTATTGTGGAAGATATTCATGAGGGTGATGATGTGAAGTATTGGATGGATGATGATAAAACACATCATGTACCTAAAATTGTTCTACATGAGTTGATAGTTGAATAAAGTATTTTTTTAGATATTTTACCCTATGAAAAAGCCACGCCTTAGCAATTTTCGAGGTTGTAAATTAATTTGTGCTTTAGAGTAATTTCGCTCCTCTATCGCAATTTGATTTACTTATAATATTTGTAATACTTTGTTAAATATTCATAATTTGGATATTTAATTGTAAAGTGCTAGAACTAAATCTAGTGAAGTTTAAGGAATTTTTTAACCCTTATACTTCAACAAAATCTGAATATAGATTTTTAAAATTTATATTCTACCATCAAAGAATATAGATAGTTGGTTATAAATACTATCCCAATTTCTATATCTCATAGTCCACTTTTTCATTATATTTTGACTTGCTAAATAAAGCATTTTTAGCAATGATATATCTGATGGGAAAGTGGATTTTGTTTTTGTTACTTTTCTAAATTGTCTATTAACACCTTCAATTATATTTGTAGTATACATAATCGTTGTTATATCTTGTGGAAAACTAAAGAATAGTGAGATAACATCCCAATTGTCTCTCCAAATTCTTATTGCTGTAGGGTACTTTTTCCCCCATTTTTGCTCAACGACATCTAAAGCCGCCAAGGCTTCTGACTCATTTACAGCCTTATAAACATATTTAAAATCATTCATAAGTTCCTTAGAATCCTTGTAGGATACATATTTGAATGTATTTCTTATTTGATGAATTATATAACTGACTCCGGATAGCTAGCGCTTATAGCTTATTTAAAACCTGGTAAACCATCAACACTAAAAATTAGAACATCTTTTACACCCCTATTCTTTAGATCCGTTATGACACTATACCAAAACTTTGATGTTTCATTTTCACCTATCCATATGCCTAAAATATCTTTAAATCCATCTTTATTAACACCTAAAATCACATATGCGACTTTATTTTTAATTTTTGACTCATCTCTTACTTTGTAGTGTATAGCATCCATAAATACAAATGGATATACTGTATCAAGAGGTCTATTTTTCCACATTTTTGCATGTTCAATTACACGGTCAGTTATATGGCTTACATGTTCTGCAGAAATTTCAATACCGTATAAATCCTTTATTTGATCATGTATATCCCTAGTGGACATTCCTCGTGCATAAAGCGAAATAATTTTTTCTTCTAATCCAGAAATATATCTTGTATGCTTTGGAATTACTTGAGGCTCAAAGTTTCCATCTCTATCTCTTTGAATATCTAGTTCTATATCTCCAAATTGTGATTTGACAGTTTTTTTACTACTCCCATTTCGTCTGTTATCAGTATTTTTATTTTGGCTATCGCCTTTTTCATAACCAAGTTCAAGTGCAAGTTCTTGTTCTAACATTTCTTGAATTACATCTTTAAACATATCTTTTAGATAATTTTGAATATCAACTGGATTACTAAGTGATCCATCTGCAATAATTTATTTTATTAATTCTTTCTTTAATGTACTCATAAAAAATACCCTTTCCGGCATTGACTTTATATTTTTATCATTGCCATAAAGGAGTATTTATTTCATCATAAGCACAAATTATTTTATATTACCTTTACTTTAATATATTTACTACAACTTTAAAAATAAGAATTAAATTAGTTCTTATTTTTGATATTAAAATAACTAAGACCTATAACACCAATACCTACTAATTGAATTGACTTACATGTATACTCAAATAATAAGGTTGATAATTCAATGCTGTGTCCTTGGCCTAAAATTCCCCATCCTATTAGATATCCTAATGGCATTGAACATATGATAATTATTATCCCCAATATAAATAATCTATCAATATTATTTTCTCTTTTCATTTTTATAAGTTTTCCTCCAACTATCTTATTTTATTGTTCGATCTATACTATACATAAGTCCTTTCTTTGGAGTTGTATATGTACCTTTATGTGTTCTTATTACAGATTGTTTAGGTCCTATAATTTCATATAATTTTTGAGTGTAATTGCCTTTATCTCCTATGAATTTTATTCTATACTCTCTAGAATTTTTTGAACCTTTTGGACCTGTAAACTTATCTTCTACAGTATAAGATACACTTCTTTTACCTGTTATTTCTAAAAAGTTATCATAGGTACCTTTTACTGTTGCTGACATTTTATATGTAGCATTAATAGTTTTAGTTTGACCTTTTGCTACAGAGCATACAAACTTACTACCTAGGTTCTGATTTGTTTTAACATTTGACTTAGTTGTTTTTGTATAACGAAAGGAATCTATCATTGGTCTTATCATATTATTATCTATTTCATTATCTTCTTCAGAATAGATGACATCATGTATTAATATCACATCTCCATCATCTGCTTCATTTATTAAATCATCAATTTCTTCTTGCGATACTTTATCTCTAACTTTTTCACTTATTTCAACTTGAATATTTTTTTCAGTATTACTTTCAGTCAATATTGTATCATACTGATTTACAACTTCTAGAGCATTTGATTTTATAGGTATTTGTATTCCAATTATTACTGTTAGAGCTAATATAGCCCCTAATTTTAACTTGTTCAATTTCATAAAATCCCCTATTTATATTTTTTGACATTTTACTAGCATAAGTATTTATACTTAATGCCTATATCTTTTTATACTTTAATCTTTTAAAATAAGTTTTTATGTCATAGCAGAGTCCTCCCTTTTCTAAATACTTACTTATATTTTATTAATTGAAAAAGTTTTTTGTCAATATTTTACAACACTATGTAATCTTAAGATTTTGTAATTTTTTATATCATGGTTGAGTTATCTAAAATATCGAGTTTCAAAATAGATTATTTTCACAAAAAAATAGCCACATAAGCAAGGTGGCTTAAGGTGACTATTAAACCATATATAATAATTACTTATATATAGAATAAAAATATTACTAATATACTACTAAATAATAAAAGTACTTGTTGCTTCATCATCTAATCAAGATACATGGAAAAATAGAGATTACAACAAAAAAGCAATAGTAATAACTCCTACACTTAATGTAAGAAAATCAAGACCAGATAAGAATGGAAAACTTGGTAAATATGATTTCAAATTAAAAGAAGGAGATATTATAGAAGTAGGATATGTTCTTAATGGATGGGCTTCTATTTGGATAGAAGGAGATATGTGTTACATAAATACTGGTAGTAAGTATATAAAATTATTGTAAATAAAAAATAAGGTGTCTAATGAAAAGCCACCTTTAAGATGTAATAAAATTAATTTTTAACTAGGTAATTTAAGGAATTTTTTTAACCCTTATACTTCAACAAAATCTGAATATAGATTTTTAAAATTTATATTCTACCATCAAAGAATATAGATAGTTGGTTATAAATACTATCCCAATT
>NZ_JWHR01000045.1 GCF_000808015.1 Terrisporobacter othiniensis
TGAGTAAACTTTTTCAACGTTTATTCCTATATTTTCTACCAGATTATTTATTTTTTCCTCGATCAAAGATATATCATCATTTTCTTTTATAAAATTTCTAAGCTTATCTATTTCTTCCCTAATTGCATCTACAACCACATCCCTGTGATGATTATTTATTAAATTTATAATTTCAGGTTTTTCTAATAAAACATCAACTTTAGGTATATTTCTAAATAATATATTTTTATTCATATCTCACTCAAGACCTTTCCCCTTTTACTCAAAACCCTATTTAGTAATTTAAATTTTAACTACTTAAAGACCTTTGATTAAATTAATACTCTTTTCTTGTTTTTCTATTACTCTTCCTATAATGGCAACTTTCGTATCCATATTTTTATCTTCAAAATCTTTCATAATATTTTCAACTTCATTTTCTGGTAATGTAATTAAAAGACCTCCAGAAGTTTGTGGATCGTATAATACATCTATGAAATATTCTTCTATATTTTCGCTATTTACGTCATTTGATATATAATCTTTGTTGTTATAAGTTCCAGCAGGTACTAGACCCATTTTAGCAAAATCTAGAGCTCCATCAATGTATGGTACTTTTTGTACATCTATTTCAAAAGTAACTTTAGAACTAGATGCCATTTCCATAGCATGTCCAGCAAGACCGAATCCTGTTATATCTGTACATGCGCTTATATTGTGATTTTCTATAACTTCTTTAGCCTTCTTATTAAGTGATGTCATAACTGTTACAACCTCATCTATATGAGACTGTTCAGCCATTTCAGCCTTTATTGCTGTATTTATAAGGCCACTTCCTATTTGTTTTGTAAGGATTATTATATCTCCTGGATTTGAACCATAATTTTTAAATATTTTATTTGGATTTACAAAACCAGTTACGCTAAGGCCATATTTAGGTTCATCATCTTGAATAGAGTGTCCTCCAGCAAGTATTGCACCAGATTCCATAACCTTAGAGGCTCCGCCTTCTAAAATTCTTCCTAATATTTTCGGATCTAAGCAATTTGGAAATCCAACTATATTTAAAGCTGTTTTTGGTTCTCCTCCCATTGCGTAAACGTCACTTAAAGAGTTCGCCGCTGCTATTTGTCCAAATAAATATGGATCATCGACAATTGGAGTGAAAAAATCCAGTGTCTGAATTAATGCAAGATCATCACTTACTTTATAAATTGCTGCATCATCACTAGTTTCCACACCTACTAATAAGTTTTCATCATGAAACTTTGGTAAATTGCCCAAAACTTGAGCAAGGGTCCCAGGACCTATTTTAGCCGCTCAGCCAGCAGTTTTTGTCATATGTGTTAATTTTATATCTTCATTCATCATATTTTTTTCCTTTTCTATAATTATTAAATTTATATATAAATTTATCACTTCTACTAAATTACTTATAGAAATATTTTATAACAAAACTTAATCTTTGCACACCTTATTTATAGTTTTCATAATCTTATAAAGGTAATACTTATTTATTATATATAATATATTTATTAGTCTTGTATAACTGTATTACCAAATATTAGCCTTAGGGGATGTCTATCCCGAGGACATAGATAGACCCTATAGCAAAAAATCAGAGTTTCTGACTTCATACTATAGGGTCTAGTCATATGTTAGCCCCTTTTTCAGTTCTAGAGCCCTCAGCATATCCCTTGTTAGACTACCTTTCGGATGTAATTTTATTATTATTGTATCCATACCCAACAACTGAAAGCACTGTACCTCTCAGTAATTACACGACCTAATTCACATCACTGCAAATTATATGGTTGCCAATCCTGACCTTTTTATTGGATGTCAACTCCTATCACTTAGGATCTTTGGCACAACAAGGGAAACAGCCTCCTCTAAGTTGTTGATTTTTTGCAACGGCTCAACTAACCTATCTACTTTTTTGAGAGGTTTCAGGCATTCCCTCCTTTTCCATTATTTACATTTATTTTTAGCATTAAAAAAAGCCTGTCTCTCAATTGTTGAAAAACAGGCTATAAGTTCATTAGTTATTTGTAAATGTATATAAATTTTTTATATTATGTACACTTTTTTAAAACTTTCATCTTTACAGATTGATTAAAATTTTATATAATCTTATTAGATTATATATCTGTAAACAATAAGTTTTAAATTTACTAACTCTTTAACACTGCTACCAACAGTTTTAAGGTTTAATATATATAAGATGCTACCAACGTTTTATATATACTGTAGATTTAAGACTTTTTTTATTTAATTTTTCTAAATTCATTCTACTACGTTTTTTTTCATAATACAAGAAAAAAATCATTTTCATTTCAAAATAATATATTTTTTCACAAATTCCCTCAAAATTACAGCATTTATTTAATATATAAATATTTTTATACACATTAGTATTTAACTTTATTCCGATTATCTTCGCTTTTTGTTGAAAAAGTTTTCGTTACATAATATAATTTTATATGAAGAATAAGTCTCGTGTATTTTTTAATAATTTTAAAAGTCACTTTAACCAATGGTTATACAAATTGTTAAACCAATGGTTATGCAAATTGTTAAACCAATGGTTTTACCATTTGTTAAAGTATAAAAAACAACTACAATAATTATTTATCATATAACTTAACCAATTGTTATACCAATTAAAAAACAAATTGTTGTACCAATGGTTATTTTCACAAAAGGAGATGGGAAAGTGAAGATAGTAAGTTTTTTCAATGTAAAAGGTGGAGTAGGAAAGACTACTCTAACAATTCTAAGTGCCATAGCTCTTAGCAAAGAAGGATCTAGCGTTTTAATTATAGATGCAGATACACAGGCAAACTTAACTCAGTTTTTATACAAAGTTTCACATAGTGACAAAACTATGTTTGACGGCTTAGCTGATAATTTAAGTGCCGAAGAATTAATAATAAAATCACCTTGCGAAAGATATAAAAACATAGATATAATCCCTTCAGATTTATCTTTATCTGTACTTAGTGAATATTTAACTACAAAAACTAATCGTGAAAAGTCTGTGTGGAGATGGTTCAAATACAATGTGGACTCTCTAAGTAACTATGACTACATATTCGTGGATTTATCACCATCTTACGATTTAATTGCCAGAAACTTCATGCTTTGTTCTGATTCCATAATAACTCCTATTGCTTATCAAGATATAGCAAGCATTAGAGGTTGCGAGTTATTTTACTTAAAATACAACCAAGATTTAGAAGATATGGAGATGGAAAACATGGCAAAAAGAGCCGTGGTTATAAACTCTTACACTTCTAGGAAACTATCTACCGGCGATATATTCTGGGAAAAATTAAATGAATTTGAACACATAAAAAAAGATTTAATTAATGCAAAAATATCTGATACAACAGTAATAAAGAATGCAATTCTTTCTAAATTAGACATCGATGATTATTGCAGAAAAATAAAAAAATCTCATAAAGTTAGAGAGGAATTTAAAGAAGTTATAAGTGAATTAAAAGAAAGGGATGTGTTATAGTGGGACTAGATAAATTTTTAAAAGATGATAAAAAAGAAGAATTAGTTTTAACAAAAAAAGACTATAAATCTAAGGTAAATAACATAGTAAAAAATACTTTTGAAAAAGAAAACTTAAATTTATTACAAATAGAAAATGAAACTACAACTAGTAAGAAAGTTCCTATGAGTGTTTATTTTGAAAAAGAAGATTTAGACTTACTAAAGGCTATTGCTTTTGAAAAAAATACAACTGTGAACAAAGTTCTTATGAGTATCATAAAAGATCCTCTAAAAACTACAAAGGAAAATTTACCAGCTAGTTTTAATATAAACGAAAAAGCAAAGGAATACGAAGTTAATAGTAAAAAAAGAAAAGTAGAAAAAAAAGTTGAAACAAGAGGTAGAAAAAAGAAAATAAAGTAGAGCTTTTAGCTCTACTTTTTCTTTTATTTTTAAATATAAATTTTATTAAGTGTTCTTAATGTATATTAAATTTTACTTTATACGAAGTTCTAATTTTTTTCTTAATTTAATAATACGAAATCTATTATATCTTTGTATTATAATAAAAGGAATCTGCACAAAGAACATAACTATGGCTATAATTATAAATAATTATATATATTTCATAGGATCACTTACAAAATAAATAAACAGTAATGATGTAAATCCAAAACATCCCACTAAAAAGCGAGAAATACCTTATATTTTTATATCAGAAGTTTATCCTTCCATCTTTTTATCTTTATTTTATTATAAAATTTTATTTTTCTTTCATCTACAGTATAAAAAACTCTATCAAAATCAATAAAACCACTATATTTATTTACCATATATCCCCTAAAAAAATGCAGAGTTATCCAGAATATTATATTGCTTACAGTCATAATAATATTAAAATAAATATGCTTCACTATCCTTATTCATAACCATGCCTTCTTTCAAGTTTTATTATGATATTATTGTAGTTTAAGGTTTAAAAATTTTCATCTACTAACTAAAAAAATTCTGTTTAATGCATATCTAACCCTTGATTTAAATTAACTGAAATTATGAATTATTAATGATAATATAGTTTGTATATCACTCTATTAATTATAACAAATGGTTATACCAATTGTTTTACAATTTGTATAACCATTTGTTATATATATCATTTATATTTCAATACTTTCACGTTCTTTCTTAGCTCTAATTAAAGTACTTTTAGAAATACCAGTCATAAGTCCCACCTCTTTATAGGAATGCGTTTCAAGTAATTTTAAAGCATGTGAAATTTGCTTTTTAGTAAACTTTTTTGGTCTTCCTTCTCTATAATCATCACTTGCTTTTGCCAGCTCTTTTCCCGATGAAGTTCTCTCTACAATCATAGATCTTTCAAACTGAGAAAAAGCAAGAAGACATGTTATTATTAAATCACCCATGGGAGAATTCTCTATAAGTCCCATATTTAATATATGTATATTAATTTCTCTTTCTTGTAAACTCTTAACTATCTCTAACCCCTCTTTTGTGCTTCTACATAACCTATCCAGTTTTGTGGTAACTAATGTATCTCCTTTTTTTAATTTATCTAATATTTCATTAAACACAGGTCTATCAGATTTAATTCCGCTAATTTGTTCTTTATAAATTACTGCATTTTCATATCTCCCTAGAATTTCTCTTTCTTGCAATTCTAAAGAATTATTATCCAATTGACTTCTTGAACTAACTCTACAATATCCGTATATCATGTTATATCCTCTCCATTTTATATACAAAATATAGATTTCTTTTGACACTATATTTTGATACTCTCTTATACATTAATATAACTTATAGAAAAGAAAGGTGTCAATATGTATAAGTTATGACACCTTTCATATTATTATTTATTTAATACAACAAAAAAAGACACAAATTGTGTCTTTTTCCACGATACATATATATATTATAATATAGTTACGTTTTCTGCTTGAGGACCTCTAGCACCTTTAACTATATTAAAGTTTACTTTTTGGCCTTCTTCTAATGATTTAAACCCATCAGTTTGTATAGCTGAAAAATGTACGAATACATCATCTCCACCTTCTACTGATATAAAACCAAATCCTTTTTCATTGTTAAACCATTTTACTATTCCATTATTCATTAAAAAATACTCCTATAAACCTATTTCTAGGTTTTTCAATTTATTTGTGCATTGCTACAAATATTATTATATCATAAATAAATAATATTAGATAGCTTTTTATCTTTTTATTTATTTCTGTTCTTTTTTAACATTCTCTACATCTATTTTATTAATTAATTTATTTATTTTTAGATTATGAACTTAAATATAAGTATTTAGAAATTATAACCAACTTAAAATGGAGTTGTACTAAGGCAGTATAATCCTTTTTGCTGGCATCGACTATAGTACACTATTTTCACTTTATTCATAGCACAATACCTTTTGATACTAGGCAATCCCTAAAGGCATTTTTATTACAAACTCCCCTTTAAAAGGCTCTACATATTATTTTTTAAATATTGTGTATCTAAGATTTCCATAACATAACTTAATATATTCCCCTCATTATCTTTAAAATGAAGTGTTTTCTTGCTCGCTTTCTTGTCAATATTTTTGCAGTTTTTTAATGAATAAGTATTATATGGTGCAATTTCATTACAAAGTTTGTTTTCCATTGCTTGTAATATGTCGCCAGATTGTTTTCCTTCTACTTCATACTTTTCTAGTTCCTTACCATAAAGTTCTTTAAAACTAATTATACATTTCATTTTCTACTCCTCCTTATTGAACTTATATATAAATTCAATAAATAAGTAAAAAAACCTTTATTTCAACAAATTTTATTATATAAATATTTAATTTTAAGCTATGTTAGTTATATTAAAATTATAACTTTTTTGATTTTATTTAATATTTCTTACAATTAACCTTCATTGTAATCTATTGGCAATATATTATCCATTTCAAGTTTTTTAACCTTATCTATTTTTAAGATAAACATCATTTTATGTTTTATAATATAATCTGGAAGTCCATTTTTATCTTCTACTAAAGTTTTTATTTTTACTGCCCTATAATGTTTTTTAGGATCTAAGTCTGCAATATATTCTGATTTGCTTATCATTTTAATAAAAGTATTGTAATTTAAAAGTTTTTCACTATCATTTTTATATTGTTTATAGTAGTTATTTAGTTTATCATAAATAGACTTAAAATCAAAAGCTATATGAATATTATCAGGTAAAATCCTATAATGAACATTTTCTTCTAACCTTATTTTTCTATCTGGTATGTAAATTAAATTATTAATATCTTCAAGTAATTTTTCGTAGTCACTCTTAAATTCATTTTGGCTTTCTTCCAATACATTGCATTTCAAATTATTAATGATTATGTTAGATGCTTCTTCCAAGTTAATTATATTATTCATATTAACACCTAAAGATTCAAAGGTATTATATATAAGTTCTAGACCCATCATTGTATATATAGCTGTATTTATTTCAGTTGAATTACTTAAATATAGCTTTTCATCAAAATCATATTTAAATCTTGTTACTAAATACTCATTATCAAATGCTCCATCAATATAATAATTCAGAACTCTCAAGTATAAACTTTTTGAAAATCTTCTTAACAAATTTGAGCCATCTTCACTATTACATAAAAACTCTACAGATTCTTTACCTTCTCTAGTAAAATCACTTCTGGTATACCATACTATATTGGATCTACTTTTTATAGCTGTTTCTTGAATTTCTTCGTCTCCTGATATTATTAGAGATGCATTATAAGTAAATTTCTGCAATGTTGAATTTTCAGTAACTTTAGTATTTTCATATCCTTCTACAATAGCACGGATATGATTAGATAGGAAATTTATTTTACAATTGTCTACTTTTGAAATATTAACTTCATCTAAAAATACAGGTAAATAAGTTTCATCAAAGTATTTAAGCAGTTCAAAATCTGTTAATACCGATAAACTTATTCCTGGGTTTGTGTCATTAAATAATAGCCTTAAAATTTTAAGGACTTTACTTTTACCACTTTTACTTTCCCCCAAATCTTGAAGTATTGGCAAATTGTTCATAGAAGACTCTCTAGCAAAAGTATTTAATATATTTGCAGCACCAAGTCCCAGGGTATTATATATATTTTCCTTTGAATTAAAATTAAACAAGTATTTACTTAATATTTCTGCTTCATCTTTATTTAAAATATCAAGATTGGTAAAGTCAATATTATGAATTGTATTTATTGATTTTCTTGTAATATCAAATTCTCCATTGGATTTTAATGTACCTTTATTTGTAACAAGAACATACTCATCATTTATTTTTCTTATTCCTGATCTTGTAAATATCGATATATCTTCTTTAATGAAGTAATTTATAATCCATTGATGAAGTTTTGTTAAGTCTTGTATTTCTCCATAAAAAATATAGTCAATTCCTAAGTATCTTCTAAAAATTTTCAAATCAGAAAAACACAATCTAGCATCTGCTTCAATAATTGACTGTCTATGATTTGATTTAATGTTAAGCTTTATAATTTGATCTTTATTATCTTCATTTCTATATAATGTAACATCTATTATTTGAAAGTTTGTTAAATAACGTCTACTTTCTTTCACTTCTTCATTTTCTATTTTATCTATAACTTCATATATTCCATCTTCATCTTGTTGTAGAGTATTTTTATCTAATATATTTAAAGATTTTTTTACTATTTGTAAAAGTTCCTTGGATGTTTTACCAGATTCTAACCAATCTGTAACGTCTTTATTTTTACCATCACCTATATTTTCAAGCCCTGGCAAATCAATTATTTTTAGTCCTTTACAACATTTTTTTAATTTTTCTACTATAAAGTTTTTAAACTCTTGCCCTGATCTTCCGCTGTCTCCTATGAATATTACTTTGGCATTTTTTAAATCTTCATCATAAGAACTTTTCCATTTTTTTGTGCAAATGGTTGTGGCAGGAAGATTTATTTTGCTTAAAGTTTCCACATCTTTTTCACCTTCAACAAAAAATATCCAATCATCTTTTGATATGGCTTTTTTTATTTCTAGTAAATTATAAAGAACCTTTTTACATTGTTCGAAATACTTATGGTCTCCATATTTATAACCTATATCCATTTCTATCAAAGACTTTGTTATAAAATGCTTTTTACCAAATAAATTTTTATATTTTATTTTACAATATAATGGCTTTTTATCTTCATCAAAGTAAATATAAATTTCTTCTAAATTATAAGTTTCTTTGTTTTTTATTATTGTTGACTGATTTGTTTTTATAAAATTTTTAAAGTTTTCAACTTTATTGTCGTTGATAGTACTGTATTTCAATTCCCTACCTAAGATGTCATAAGCTTTTCTTAAGGCTGTTATATTATCTATGTTCTCCATCTTACAAATAAAGTTTATAATATCTCCTTGTTCTCCACATCCAAAACAATGATAAATGGCTCGATTTCCTTTGTCGCTGAGCCTTAAACTTGGCGTTTTATCGTTGTGAAATACACAGTTTGTATAATATCCACTATTATCTTTTTTTAAATTCATGTTGTAGTTTTGCATAATTGATATTAAGCAATTTAATGATCTTATTTCATCTACTGCATTTTTAAAAGTATCTTTGTTTTCCATTAAGACCACCACCTAACTGTGTATTACTTTGCATTTTTTGAGGAATTTGTTGTATCGTATTCGTATATTGCAATTAAACAACCTCCTTTTTAAGAGGGCTTACAATCTCTTGCTGTCAAAACTTTTATGCCCAAATGTTTATGTTATAATATTTTATAGTGTAAAATATTATAACATAAACATTTCCGAATCAATTCGCAATATTTAGTTTGTATATTAAGTAAAAACTTTTAAGTACTAATATAAATTATTCAAAATAAAACATTATAATTACGATGCTACATTATATTTTTCCATAAAAAAACTGATAGGAATAAATCCTATCAGCCTTTTAACATATATGCAAATATTAAACTTTAGCTACATACTCGTAAGGTAATGAAACTATCTTACCAGGAGTTTGTATTTCGTGTAATTGAACTAAAGTATCTTTAACTATGTTGTATTGCATTTCTCTGTTATTTGGTTCTCCAGCATTAGCACCCATTGGAACAAGTGGAGCAACTGCTCTTGGAGTTCCTGTTTGTCTAACTACTGGTGGAAGAGCTGCTATTATAATTGTTGGTATACCAGCTTCTTCAATCGCTCTCTGCACTAAAACTGCAGAGCGGTGGCAAGTTCCTCAGCCAGCTGTTAGAAGAACGCCGTCTACGCCTTCTTCTTTTAATATTCTAGCTATTTCTGGACCTGTTTCTTCTTTGAATTTTTGTTGGTTTCCACCACCACCCATGAATCCTATGTGTACTGGTGCAACTCCACCTATAAATCCTTCAGCTGCAAGTTCATGTAATCTATCTATTGGGAACATACAGTTTATATCTTTATTAACGTCTCCATTATCGTATCCTCCGTGAGATACCATAAGATCGCTTGATAACATATTATCTCTAACTTCTCTGAAAGAGAAATCACCAGCTAAATTGAAACGCTTGTCATCTTTATGATGAACACCAGCAGCAGTAGCAAGAGCTATTTTCATCTCGCTTAAAGGCTTAGTTACAGGAGCCCATACTGATGGTGGTGTTATTGGAACGAATATTTCTGATTGCATTCCTTTAACTACTGTTAAACTCATCTTTTTTCCCCCTTTTAATTACTCCATTTACAAATGATTATGCAAATGAATTTAAGTTAATTTACTACTTGAACCTAAATTTAATCTAAATCTCTTATGAGTAGATAAATCTTAAGGTTTTTAGTAAAAATCTATTTTTTAGACATTTCGTCGATTTTTTTATTTCTAGTCATAAGATTTGAAATATATTTTTCATTAATCTCATCACCTAGTTGCTCAACAAAGCTCATATTAAAGCCTACTTCTTGACCAACTTTTATCTCATAATCGGAAATAAACATTCTCATTGGAACTCTTAAGTATCCTAGACGTCCCTTTAGATCAATACTTACGCATCCATCGTGAACTTCTACAATAACACCTTCCATATAAAGAATTTTATCGCCGTATTTTAATTTATCATTTTTCATTATGTGTCAGTTCTTTCTAGCTATATTTTTCCTTACGCTTTTGACTCATTGGAAGAGATGTTTCATTTTCAACTAACTCAACTGGTTTTCCAGTAACATTAGATATTAATTCTAAGTTAGTGTCTTTTACATTTGGATTCCATTTCTTTTCTGGTTTAGCTATTTTTTCTCCACCCATTTCAGCCTTTAATGAATAAAGAGCTCTTATAGCATCTTCATGGCATAAAGTGTTACATCCTAATATTTCGTTTTCTATACCAGCTTCTGATTTATTGTTGTCTACCATGTTAGTCATGTACTTGTTACCAACAACTAGAGCACCTTGAACAGCACAGAATGACATACCAACTACTGGTATTCCTCTCATACCTATTTGTTCTATATGAGAAGCGAAGTCTATATGATTGTTTCCGAAACCTTCAGTAGTAACAAAAGCACCATCAACGTCTAAAGCTTCAACCATCATACCAACTCTTCTTGATACGTAGAATTTCTCAGCATTTATTTGAGGAGACCCAACAAATATAACACCACATAAATCTACTTCTTCATCATGTAAAGCTTCAAGTACTAGTGGCTCTCTCCAGTAATGTCTAGACATTTCTTTTGAAGCAGGTCCTATACAAGTTAATGCATGTATACAACCATCCAATACTTCAAGTGGAGATACCATAACTGGTACGTTTCCTAAGTCAACGTTTGGCTTAGCACCTAATACTCCAACTGGTTCCATTGGTAATATTAAGTTATCGTGCATTGCACCTTGACCCATTATTTCTTTTACTATAACAACTTTTTTCTTACCTGGTCTTCTTACTTGCTCAAAAGTTTCACTATCTACTATTAATTCATCATCAAGTTTCTTAAGAGCTTCTCTTATTTCTTGAGTTATGAAGTCAGTAGCAGCATGAGCAGCAAGAGGTCCTGGTCTTTCCATGTTAGTTCCTTCTTTGATTATAACTTCTGTTTTGATGAATATTTCACCTTTTTCAGGACAACCTGGTCTTCCCCACATGATATTTTCTTCTAAGATACCTTCAGATGAACCGAACTCTCCTATTTGAACACCATTTGCATCAGTACCAGTTACCATCATTACAACACCATCTATTACTCTAGTAGTTCCAAGACCTAATTCATCTTCACCATCTTTAGTAGCTATTGGTTGAACGTCCATTATAGTCTCAGAGTAAGTGTTATATCTATCTGGAGTTATTATATCTATTTTTAAGCTATTTACTAATTTTTGGCTAGCTACAGCTTCTTCTTCTATACCTTCTCTAATGTATAAAACAGTACCTTCTATTTTAGTTTCAGGTCCTCTTTTAACTTCAGTTATTTTGTAGTGGTTTCTAGTTAAGCTTCTAACTACTTTAGCTTCTTTTTCTACTTCTTTAACTGCAGGTGCAACAGAAGCATTTTCGCCAACTGGAACTACTTGAGCTCCACCTTGAGAAGCGAACCCACCAACTGGTATTTCTATATTAATGTCTTTTCCTTCACCTATGTGGATTTTTAATCTTCCACCTTGTACTTGAGTAGCAACTGGTGCTGGTTTTACTTCTTCTACTATAGCTTCTTCTTCTACAGCTTCTTCTTTTGTTTCAACTATAGCATCTATAACATCAGCAGTTATTGGAGTTAAAGAATCACAAGTTTTAGTTAATTTTGCACCTAATATTTGGCCTATAGTTAAGCAACCATCTAATTTTAAAAGACCAGAATCTACTAATTCATCGAATATAGCAGGATCTTCTAAGTTAGCAGGTCCTATAACTAATCCTTCTTCTGCTCTACAGCAAAGTACCGCAGGGTCATTTGCATGCTCTCTAGCAGTTTCAGCAGTTATTGACATAAGTTTTCCCCCTTATATAATAAATCTTTTTATAATTTTATAATTTGAACATGAAATACTAATTTATATCAAAGAAATTTCTTTCTTTGTTAACATTTAATTATTTAGATATTCATTACTTAAGTTCTACTTCCTAATTTAAGTAAATTAATCTATAACAAATTCTACGTAGATGTCTTTTCCTTCTTTAAGGTTTATAACAAGTCCACCTTCATCAGTAAATGATGTAAAACTAGTTTCTACTGTTTCTACCTTAGGTTCTTCTACTGATTGAGCTCTAACTAATACTTCTTCAACTTCTTCTCCAAGTTGTGGAACTGTTTTAGATGCAGTCATATATCTTATTACATCTTTGCCTACTGTTTGTAATACATGGTCTGTTTGGTGATGAACTTCTACATTCATCTTTGGAGCAGATCCCATAACTGTATTTGAACAGTCTGTACAGTTTCCTATAAGTATATGTTTAGCACCAGCTTTTTTAATGTTCATAACTTTAAGTGCTTGACCTGGACAGTTTCCTGGATTTTCACATTTTAAGTTTCCTTTAACATCTGCTGCTTGCTTACATTTTTGAACACAAACTACTTCAGCATTCATTTTTTTAGCTAAGTCTTGCATTCTTTCTTCATTACCACCACAAGCACATACTAAAAGTCCCATTTTTTCACCTTTTAAATCTTCAAAAGGCTGAGTTACTATTATTCCACCTGTAGTTTTAGTTATTGGATCATCTAACTCACAAGCTTTACCAGTAAATGGTCCACCCATGATTACTTCTCCATACTCTCCATCTATTCCACCAGCTCTTTCTATTAATTCTTTAACAGAAGTACCAACTGGAACATCCATAAATACATGAGGATCAGTACCACCGTTTAGCTTTCCAACAACTGTAACGTTTTTAGAAAAACATGGTTTTTTAAGCTCTATTGCTTCAGCAACTCTTTGAAGAGTTTCCACGTTTATAACTACAGCATCTGCTACTGATGGTAAATCAGTTGGTTGAAGTAATATTCCTAAGACTTCTCTTACAACTGCTCTTTCCTCACCCATTGGGTAAATATCTGGAAGTAAATGTATATCTAAAGAATTATCACCCTTAGTACCTTCAACTAAAGCATCAACTGCCTTTTGGTTTTTAGCCTTAATTGCGAATATTCCTTTTTCTGCTTGACAAATTTCCATAACATATTTAAGACCTCTTATAGTTAACTCTGTGTTATCTACCATTTGGTCTACATTATGATGAAGTAATGGTTCACATTCAGCAGCATTAACAAGTATGTATTTTACCTTTGTTCCAAGTTTTATAGCTGTTGGGAATCCTGCACCACCCATACCTACTACACCAGCATCTTTTATAAGTTGAAGTTTATCTTCTCCTTCTAACTCAACGAACTCTTCTGGTTGATCTTCATCTTTTTCTATTATTATGGCATCTTCAGTTATTTCTTTAACTTCTCCATATACACTAGAGAATATGTTAGCACCAAGTCCTGTAGGCTTAGCTATTAGAGAACCCTTTTTTACCCTATCTCCAACTTTAACTATTGCCTCACAAGGAGCTCCAACATGTTGTCTAAGTAATATTTTTTGTAATCCCATTAAGTTCACCCCCTAAAAATATAAAGCATATATGTTAAAATAAATTGCTTTTATCTTAATAAATAAATAAATTAACAAAATTTCTTTATTTATTTTTTTTAACCGTATAATTAAGATTATATATGTTAAAAAATTCACACGGAAAACCTTTTCACATTTTTTAAAAAAATATTCCATAATAGTTTACTGGCGGGAGAATGTGGGAATCGAACCCACCTAGGATGCTACTAACACCCCACACTGGTTTTGAAGACCAGGAGGCACACCAGTTACCTATCTACTCCCATTTTTACTTCCAAAATCATTATAACATCATTTATTGATAATTTTTATAAAAATTTTTCAAATATAGACAAAATTTATAAGATTTATTGAATCTATAAATATTATAACAATAAAAATTCACAAATTCAATAACTCAATACTAGACTAAAGTCTGTTTTTATAATATAAATTTTTTTTTGCATTGAAAAATCTAGCAATTGGATACAATTGGAAAATTTTGTTTGTTATTATTTTGTCAGTTTTATCATATTTTTTATATATAAATAAATAATATGACGAAATATGATAAATAAAATAGTTGATACCCTCAAACTTTAGCAACTATAATTATATTGAAATTAACAAATTTATAAATGTGCTTTATTAATAGAATTTTTCAATATAAAAAGGAGGAGAAATCATGAGTGAAGAAATCAACTTACGTCGCCTTGTGATTAAGTCATACCATGTAAAGGAAGTAGAATTTGGAACAGAAAATAACGTTTTTCTAGATGGAAAACTTACTGTCTGCAAGGATTTATTAAAAGATCTAATAGAATCAGAGCCTTTAATAAAAGATATAGACATTCAAATAATAAAACCAGGAGATCATGATAGATTTACAAACACTATGATGGATATTATTCCAATTTCTACAAAGGTTCTTGGTAAAATTGGAGAAGGAATAACTCATACTTTAACAGGTGTGTATGTTATGCTTACAGGTGTTGATGAAAAAGGAATACAAACTGCTGAGTTTGGTTCTTCTGAGGGTAATTTAAAGGAACAACTTTTCTTAAATAGACCAGGTACTCCTGGAGACAATGACTACATAATTTCATTTGATGTAACTCTTGCAGAAGGTCAAGGACAAGTTAGACCAGGACCTACTGCCGCACATAGAGCTTGTGATAAGTTCTGTAGCGAATTTAGAACAAAATTAAAAAAATTAAACGGTCACAAATTTACTGAACGTCATGAATTTTATGACAAAGTAAGGCCTGGTAAGAAAAAAGTAGTTATTATAAAACAAGTGGCAGGCCAAGGTGCTATGTATGATACTCAGCTATTCTCTCATGAGCCAAGTGCTATGGAAGGTGGAAGAAGTATTATAGATATGGGTAATGTACCTATGATTGTAACACCAAATGAATATAGAGACGGCGCTCTTCGCTGTATGTGCTAAGGAGGTAATATTATGGGAATAGGACCATCTACTAAAGAAACTACTTTGCATCACTTTAGAGATCCTCTACTTGATGTAGTAAGTAACGATGAAGATATAGATTTACTAGGAATTATAGTTGTGGGAACTCCACAAGATAACGAAGATAAATTATTTGTTGGAACAAAGGCTGCTTCTTGGGCTGAGGCCATGAGAGCAGATGGAGCAATACTTTCATGTGACGGTTGGGGAAACTCTCACGTTGACTTTGCAAACACTGTGGAACAAGTTGCAACTAGAGGAATCCCTGTTGTCGGGCTTACTTTTGTTGGAACTGTGGCTCAGTTTGTTGTTGTAAATGAATATATGGATACTATAGTTGATATGAATAAAAATCCTGAAGGAATTGAAAGTGAAATTGTTGGTGAAAATGAAGTAACTGAGTTAGAGGCTAGAAAGGCTCTTGCATTTTTGAAATTGAAAATGAGAAAATACGGAAAATAGAAAAAACAAACTCCTACTATAAGATTCTTCTTTTTTTCTTAAAACTAAAAAAGAAAGAATTAGAGGTAAATACATTTCAACTGGTTTATTATTCATAAGAGGAGTGCCCGGCACACTACATATTTATAAAGAACCAAAAAATGAGGGTATGTTATAATACCCTCATTTTTGTTATACCCTCGTACTTTACATCATTATCTCATGTATATTATTTATATCTAAATTTTTATCATTTATAAGGTCTTCTATTTTCTCTTTGTCATCTTTATTACAAAGCCATGAAAGACCGCATCCAGCTGATATTTGTCTTGGTACTGGTATTAATCTTCCTGGTACGTTTTCACTTTTGCAGGCTTTTTCCATCGCCATTGCTCCTGTTGTTGTGTTAAAAGTTACTATTAGTCTTAATTGTTTTTCTCTCATTTTATCACCTTTTATTCATTATAAGTTGCTGCTATTTCTTTAACTGCATTTATAGCAGTGTCTATTTCTTCTTCTGTATTGTAGTGGGAAAAAGAAAATCTTACGGCACCTTGATCTACTGTGTTCATGGCTTTATGCATAAGTGGGGCGCAGTGAGCTCCCGGTCTTGTGGAGATGTTATAGTATAAACTTAGTTCATCAGAAAATGCTGCAGAATCAATGTCTCCAATGTTAAAAGTCACAATAGCCGCTCTTTTATTTTCAAAGTTTCCATAGATTTTAATATCTTTAATATCTTTTATTCCATTATAAAATCTAAACATTAACTCTTCTTCACGATTCCTGATATTTTCTATTCCTTCTTCTTTTAAGTAATCCAGTGCAGCATTTAATCCTGCTATGGCATGTCCATTTAATGTTCCTGCTTCCAACATGGTTGGCATGACATCTGGGTGAGTTTTTGAAAAAGTATTAACTCCACTTCCTCCAACCTTTAAAGGCCTAATATTTACATTTTCTCTCACACAAAGTCCTCCAGTTCCTTGAGGTCCAAGCAACCCTTTATGACCTGTAAAACAAAGAATATCTATGTTCATATCTTGCATATCTATAGGAAAAACACCTGCACTTTGTGATGCATCTACTATAAATACTAGGTTATACTTTTTAGCTATTTCTCCTATTTTTTTCACGTCCAATAGGTTTCCTACCAAATTAGACGCATGAGTGCAAACTATAGCTTTCGTATTATCTTTTATTAAACTTTCAAAATCATCATAATTTATATTTCCATTTTCGTCGCATTCTACAACAGAAAGTTCCATTCCTTTTGACTCTAATTCATATAAAGGACGAAGTACTGAGTTATGCTCTAGAGACGTAGTTATTGCATGGTCAGATCTAGTTAATACTCCTTTTATAGCAGTGTTTAAACTTTCAGTTGAGTTACATGTAAAAGCAACTCTTGATGGATTTTGCAAATTAAATAAATCTGAAATTTTTTCTCTTGTATCGTAAATTACTCTAGATGCATCTAAAGCTGCTTCATTTGCTCCACGTCCTGCATTTCCCATATGTGTCATGGCATTAACTACTGCATCTATAACACACTGTGGTTTTTTCATAGTTGTAGCTGCATTATCTAAATATATCATTTTATCACCTTTTTCTAGTTAAAAAATTCTCTTATAAATTTAATAAATTTAAGTGCACATTTTGACATATACATTTCTTTATTTCTAACTATATATAAGTTTCTGTACATGTCCATTTCTTCGAATTCAAATAGCAATACTTTGTTGTCTTTTGCGAAATCCTCTACAGCCAAGTTTGATACTATGGAAATGCCCATATTATTTTGTACTGATTTTTTTATGGCTTCTATGGAGTTTAGTGTTGCTATTACATTTAAGTTATTTATATCAAAATTATGAGCTTTTAAAAATTCTCTTATTTCTTTTCTCGTTCCTGAGCCCTCTTCTCTCATTATTATTGGCTCTTTTAATAAATCTTTTACATGGAATCCATCTTTTTTCATTTTTATATATTTGTCATTTACAGGTGTTATAATAACTAACTTATCTTTATAAAACGGTTCAAATATTAAAGATGAGTTTTCTATTTCTGTTCCAACAAGACCTACTTCCACTTCTTTGTTTATTATTTGATTTATAACTTCGCTAGAATCCCCTTGAAGTATTTTTAGCTCAGTTTTATTTTTTCTTATATATCTTGGTAAAACTTCTGGAAGTATATACTGTTCTGGAATAGTTGATGCTCCCAAAGTTAATAAATTACTATCTTCGCTTTTCACATTAAATTCTTGTAATATTGTATTTTGTAAGTTTAATATTTGTTTTGCATAAGTATATAGCCTTTTTCCATCTTCTGTTGGATGTACATCCTTTGTTGTTCTTACAAGAAGTTGAGTATTTAACTCTTTTTCTAGTAAAGAAATATGAGAAGATATTGTAGGCTGTGTTAAAAATAATTTTTTTGCAGCCTGAGAAAAACTTCTACTCTCTATAATTAACGCAAATGATTCTAATTGTTTTAAATTCATATTAATATGCCACCCTTTCACTTTCTGCACCGTTTTTTCTTGTTATCTTCATGTTGTCAAAGTATTCAAGCATTGGTTTGGCACTTTTTCTTGATGTGTTTAGAGCATCTCTAAGTTCAGAAATCGTAATTAGATTATTTTTTTCTAATTTTTCACGAACTACTATTTCTGCTTTATCCATAAGAGATTTTAGTGTAAACATTTCATCATTTATTTTCACTATTTTTTCCTCATCTATTAAAACATTTAACACATCTCTTACTATATTTTCATCTATATTAAAGTTTATTTCACTAAGTCTTACAAAATCAAATTCTGCTTTTTTATAAGTATTTACTAAAGTTTTCTCAACATTTTGGAACGTTTTATCTTTATTTATTTCAAAGTCATTTAAACTTAAGTATTCTTTGTATTTTTTTATTTCATTTTCTAAGATAAATTTATAGATAATTTGATCAAAAACATTTTGTTTTATCTTAGAATACAACTTTGTTTTAATAAGAGATTTTCCAACACCAAATTTATATGGATTTTCATTATGGAAATTCTTTATAAACTCTATAGTTTCTCTTTTTAATCTCATTTCTTCGCTGCTATGATACACATAAACATCTTTTTTCATTTCATAAGTTAAAACTAAGTTTTCTTCTTTTAATTCACTTATACATTCATTTAGTTCTTCTATAGAAAATCCTGTTAGCTTTCCTATTTCTTTTATAGTTATCATTTCTGGATGTTTTTTAACTAATAACTCAACTATATCACTGTGAGATCCTTCTTCTTTTCGTTTTATTTCTTCCAGTTGTGCCTTATTAAAAGGTGTTTTCTTTGTAGGATTGGCATCTAATATAACTCCTCCTCCTACAGTTTCAAGTGGTGAATAGAAACGAACTATAAATTTATCTCCCCTTCTTACGGCTATTTTTTCTTCTAATCTAAGTTGGGCATAGCAAGAATCTCCTGGCGCTGCTTCTTCTGTATCTAAAAGTACAGCTCTACATAAAACCTCTGAAGTTCCTGTAAATAAATGAAGTCTACATCTATTTGATAAAATTCTCTCACTGGAATTTAGAACATTTAATTTTACATCTAGCATCATAGTATCTTCCAAAGAATTTGGTGGTGCTAACACATATCCTCTTTTTATTTCGTCTTTTTTAAGATTTGAAATATTTATGGCACTTCTTTGGCCTGCAAAACATTCCTTCACATCTTTTCCATGAACTTGAATGCTTCTTATTTTTACTTTTTTTCCAGTAGGATAAATTTCCAACTCATCGTCCTTTTTTATACTTCCTGAGATTAAAGTTCCAGTTACTATAGTTCCAAAGCCTGATATACTAAAACTTCTGTCTATTGGAAGACGAGATATGGTATTTATATCTTTTTCATTTAATTCATCTTTTGTCATGTGAACTATTTCTTTTATTAAATCAGCTATGCCTTCCCCTGTCATAGCTGATACTTCTATTATATTTGCTTTTTCAAATACTGAACCGATTAATTCTTCTTTGATTTCTTCTTTTACTAACTCTTTCCACTCATCGTCTACTAAGTCACATTTATTTAAAACAACTATACTTTTATCTACACCGAGTTGGCTCATAATATCTACGTGCTCACGAGTTTGTGGCATCATGCCCTCATCTGCTGCAACAACAAGCATAACAAGATCCATTCCTATAACTCCTGCCAACATGTTATTTACAAACTTTTCATGACCTGGAACATCTATTATTCCAGCTCTGTCTCCTGATGGTAAATCAAAATAAGTAAATCCAAGATCTATGGTAATTCCTCTTCTTTTTTCTTCTTCCCATCTATCTGTTTCTTTACCTGTCAAGGCTCTAATTAAAGCAGTTTTTCCGTGGTCTATATGCCCTGCTGTTCCGATTATAATATTCTTCATTTTTGCTCCCCTTTTGCTATTTTTACTCAAAAACAGTTATAAAACATTTACTCATTCATTTTTCACTTCTAAAATTTTTTTGTAAAATACTGTATTTCACTAGATTTTATAACCAATTGTTAAACAAATTGTTTTACCATTGGTTATTTTAAAACATTAATAATTTTTTGTACTAATACATCTATTTCATCTTCTAAAACTGTTCTCATGTCTAATATCAACTTATCTTCACTTATTCTTCCTACAACTGGATTTTCTCCAAGTCTTAGTTTTTCTTCTAAGGCTGCAGTTGACATATTTTTAGGCATTATAGTTACGCATTTACTTTTTATTCTTTCTGCTGGTAAAGATCCTCCACCAATTTGAGATAAGGTATCTTCAATTTCTACCTGTGCCACATCTTTTAAATCATTTAATTTTTCATATAATTTATTTGCACTTTCTTCTATTTCCTTTATGTCTTTAGTTATAAGTGAAAGCACCGGTATATTTTTTATGGCATCTTCTTCACTTAAGTACTCATGTAATATCATTTCAAGTATTGTTGCAGTGAACTTATCTATTCTAAAAGCCCTTGTAAGAGGGTTTTTCTTCATCTTGTCGATGTATTTCTTCTTTCCAACAATAATTCCTGCCTGAGGGCCTCCTAGGAGCTTGTCACCTGAGAAAGAAACTATGTCTACACCGGCTTTTATTGAATCTTGCACAGTCGGTTCATATTCTAAACCGTACTTACTAAGATCAACTAAAACTCCACTACCTATATCTTCTATGACTGGAATCTCCTTTTCTTTTCCTAGTTTACAAAGTTCATCAATTGATACACTTTCAGTAAATCCTAATATTTTAAAGTTGCTTGTATGGACTTTTAAGAAGGCTCCTGTATTTTCAGAAATTGCATCTTCATAGTCTTCTAAATGTGTTTTATTTGTTGTTCCTATTTCCACTAAGTGAGCCTTAGAACTTTTCATTACATCTGGAATTCTAAATTTCCCTCCAACTTCAACAAGTTCACCTCTAGACACTATAACTTCCTTATTTTCTGCCATAGATGATAAAACAAGCATTACAGCCGCTGCATTATTATTTACCGCCATGGCACACTCTGCACCAGTTATTTTGCAGATTAACTTTTCAAAATGAGAGTAACGCTCTCCTCTTTTTCCTTCTTCCAAATTGTACTCCAAATTAGAGTAACTTGTCACAACTTCACTAAGATAATCAGCATGTTTTTTAGAAATTATAGCTCTTCCTAAGTTTGTATGAAGTATTGTTCCTGTTCCATTTATAACCTTTCTCAAATTATATGAGTAAACTTTTTCAACGTTTATTCCTATATTTTCTACCAGATTATTTATTTTTTCCTCGATCAAAGATATATCATCATTTTCTTTTATAAAATTTCTAAGCTTATCTATTTCTTCCCTAATTGCA
>NZ_JWHR01000046.1 GCF_000808015.1 Terrisporobacter othiniensis
TGTATATATAGATAGTGATAAATACAATTTAGAAGATATTGAGAAATACTTACCAAATAAAGTTACTATAAAATCTAATAATTTAGATAACAATACTGTTAGTATAGATTCAAATTTACCAATAAGTAGAAATCTTAATATAGATGGCTATAAATCAGAAGTAAATTTAAATCTTCCACTAGATAGATATAAATTTAAATTTGATATAAATGCTTATGAAAATATAGATTTAAATGAATTTTTACAAAGCGATTTTGACAATGAAGAAGAATACAACTTAAAAGAATTCAAAAAAACTATAAATAAAGATTTAAAAAATGAATACAAAGTAAATGTTCACGCAGCAAATATATATTTCGATTAAAAATATTTTTAACCTTCAACAATACAAGTAAAGCCTACTTGTATTGTTTTTTTGTATCACAATAAGTAACCAGATGATACTCTTTTCATATAATTATATTAAGTAACATAAGTTCTATGGGCTTATGGAATAAATACAACAAAAGGAGTTTGACTTATTATGAAAAAAAAGAAGAAACAATCTTGTTCTTGCACTCCTCAAAATGAAGCTTGTAAACCAGTTGAAACTGTGAAACCTACTAAAAAATGTGAAGTATGTAAACCATGCGAGACAGTAGTAGAATGTACACCTATTTCATCTTGTAAACCATGTCCTACTGAAAAGAAACCAATGGCTTCTTATGTAGAGTGTCCTTGTGGAGATTATGAGATAACTTGTGTAGATAAATGTGTAGAGTTAGCGAAAAAGGCTGAAGAGTTATTTGAAAAAGCTTGTAAATATGAAGCTAATGCAACACAAACATTTAATCAAGCTAAAGAATGTGAAAAGAGTGCTAAATTATTATCACAAAAAGCATGTAATTTATTGCAAAATGCAAACAAAAGTGAAAATCAAGCAAGAAATGATGAGTGCAAAGCTAAAGAGTTAATGCAAAGAGCTCAAGAATTATCTGAAAAAGCAAGAGCTTTAAAGAAAGAAGCAGAATGTATTGAAAAAGATGCAAAGGAAAATTGCGAAAAGGCAAAATGTTTATATGAAAAAGCAGAAACTTACAATGAAAAAGCAAAATGCTTATATAATCAAGCGTTAAAATATGACGAAAAAGCATTAGAATGTTACAAAACAGCAGGGGATAAGATAAAAGAATACGAAGGTAAGTCTAAGAAATGTGAAGAAATGCTAGATAAGTGTGGTAATAAATTACAAAATTGTGAGAATAATTGCGTATCAAAGCCATCAATACAATCTAAAATGGATACTACGCCATCAAAACCATCATGTGGATGTAATAAACCTTGTAAAAATACTTGTGAAACTATAGTTGAAAAGACATGTAAATGTGATGATGAAATAATTTATGTGGATATGGATAATAGTTGCTCTTTTGGAGATTCATGTTCAACTTATGTAAGTCCAATGTATAATATGGCACCAATGCAATGTATGGGTAACTTTACTAATAAATATCCATCATTAGATAATTCTAATATGTCTCCTTATACTACTACTCAATATGATGAGATGTGGATGAATTATTATATGTATATGCAACAAATGATGCAGCAAATGCCTTATAATAAATAAGATAGGAAAAAATAGGGGGAGAAGGTAGAGCTTTTAGTTCTACCTTTTTTACATAAGATGAAGATGTTAAGTTTATGTAAAATGATGAAAATATATGGAAATATATTCTAAATTGCGTGATATGATAATATACTATAAATATATTATTAAAATAATTAATTCACAGGGGAGTAATTCCGCAGTATATGCGAGGTAAATCAACATCTTGGCTGATAATTTGGCCTGGTTTATCTTAATGAATGAGACTTGTGTATAGATTTTTCTATGCACAAGTCTCATTTTTTACATTAAAGTAATTTATAATTTATCTGATTTGTAGATAAATTATAAACTTTAACCTATTTGAATAGAGCAATGGATTACCTGAAGCAAAGCAAATTTTTAGTTTTAAAGAATTTAAAATAAAAGGAGGTAATAAAATGAGAGAATACTTACTGGGTTACAAAGAAATATTAAGTTCATTAAAATCTAGTTATGAGGGAATAAGCGAAGAAGAAAGTAAAATAAGATTAAAAGAAAATGGATTAAATAAACTAGAGGAAGGAAAGAAAACACCATTAATTGTAAAATTTTTAAAAGAGTTAACCAATCCGATGATAATCATACTTATTGTGGCAGCGATAGTATCAGGTATAACAGCAGCCTATGCCAATGAGTCTTTTGCAGATGTTTTTATAATATTTGCAGTAGTTGTAATTAATGGAATACTTGGAGTATATCAAGAAAATAAATCAGAAAAGGCCATAGAAGCTTTGCAAGATATGACTGCATCAACATGTAAAGTAATAAGGAATAATAAACAAGTAATAATTAAAAGTGAAGAACTAGTTCCAGGTGATTTAATTTTATTAGAAGCAGGAGATGCAGTACCTGCTGATGGAAGAATTATAGAAAGTGTAAGTTTAAAAATTGAAGAAGCAGCTTTAACAGGAGAATCTGTGGCGGTTACAAAACATAATGACATATTATCATTATCATCTGGTGAAAAAGATATACCTTTAGGTGATAGAAAAAACATGGTTTACATGGGAAGCTCAGTTGTTTATGGTAGAGGTAGGGTTGTAGTAACAGCTACAGGAATGAATACAGAAATGGGGAAAATAGCTCGTGTACTATCAAATACAAAAGAAAGTCAAACACCCTTACAAGTTAAACTAAATCAGCTTAGTAAAATTTTAAGTTTTTTAGTTATAGGTATATGTATATTCATATTTTTATTTACTCTTGGAAAATCCTATCCAAATCTAAGTGGAAAAGTATTTATAGATACATTTATGGTAGCTGTAAGCTTGGCTGTGGCAGCTATACCAGAAGGGTTAGCTACAGTTGTTACAATAGTTTTAGCTATTGGAGTCACAAATATGTCTAAGAAAAGTGCTGTTATAAGAAAGTTAACAGCAGTAGAAACTTTAGGGTGTGCTCAAATTATATGTTCAGATAAAACAGGGACTTTAACACAAAATAAAATGACAGTAGTTAAATATTATGGTAATGATGAAAAACTTTTGGCTAAATCAATGGCACTTTGTAGTGATGCTACATTAGATGAAGATAGTAAAAAAGCAGTGGGAGAGCCAACGGAATGTGCTTTGGTTAATTATGCATACAATTTAGGACTAAATAAAAATGATTTAATAAAAACTGAGGTACGTGCCGAGGAATTACCTTTTGATTCCAATAGAAAAATGATGACTACTATTCATAAACATAAAGATAATTATATTCAATATACAAAAGGAGCTCCTGATGTTGTATTAAAACATTGTAATAAAATATTAATAAATGATAAAGTAGAAGATCTAAGTGAAGAAATTAGAAATGAGATAATTAAAGAAAATAAAAATATGGCCGATAAAGCTCTTCGTGTATTATGTTCTGCCATAAGATATTATGAAGAGGTACCTAAAGAGATTAGTAGTGAGGCTTTAGAAAATAATCTTATATTTTTAGGTCTTACAGGTATGATCGATCCAGTAAGAGAAGAAGTAGTTGATGCAATAAAAGAATGTAACAGTGCAGGGATTAGACCTATTATGATTACTGGAGATCACAAAGATACAGCAGTTGCTATAGCTATGGAACTTGGGATAATTAAAGATAGTAGTGAAGCTATAACTGGTGCTATGTTAAGTGAAATGAATGATGAAGAATTTGAAAAAAATATAGAAAAATATTCAGTATATGCAAGAGTACAACCAGAGCATAAAGTTAGAATAGTTAATACATGGAAGAAAAAAGGGAAAATTTCAGCAATGACAGGTGATGGAGTAAATGATGCTCCAGCAATAAAAAGCGCTGATATAGGTGTAGGTATGGGTATAACTGGTACAGATGTTACTAAAAATGTTTCAGATATGGTCCTTGCCGATGATAACTTTGCTACTATAGTCCATGCAGTAAAAGAAGGCAGAAGAATTTATGACAATATAAGAAAGTCTATTCAGTTTTTATTATCATCTAATTTAAGTGAAGTTGTAGCTATATTTTTTGCTACATTAGTAGGTTTTGTTATTTTAAAGCCTGTTCACTTATTATGGATTAACTTAATAACTGACTGTTTTCCAGCTTTAGCACTTGGAACAGAAAAAGAAGAGGAGGACATTATGAAAAGATCCCCTAGAAACTCAAGAGAAAGTATATTTGCTGGTGGGGTCAGTAAAGATGTTATATGGCAAGGATTTATGATTGCCATAATCACAATAGTAGCTTATGTGGTTGGTCACTATATGGAAAGTGGAATATGGGAGTTTGTAAATAGTGCAGATGGAATGACAATGGCATTTTTAACTATGTCCATGGCTGAAATATTCCATTCATTTAACCTTCGTTCTAGAAGACACTCCATATTTACTATAAAGGGTCAAAATAAGTTTTTATGGGGAGCAATGATAGTATCACTTTTATTGACTCTTGCAGTAATTTATATACCATTCTTATCAAATGCATTTGGGCTTGAAACTATATCGCTTATGGAATATGGTGTATCACTTCTAATATCATTTACAGTAATACCTATAGTTGAAGTGGTTAAGTTTTTTCAAAGAAGATATGAAGTTAAATAATTATAAAAAGGAACTGTATATTTTTATACAGCTCCTTTTTATACATAAGCTGAAGTAGGATGCAATAAAATTTTTATAACTCATCAATATATTCAAAAGCTTGTAACACTTTTTCTAAGTTCTTTTCTTTGGGGACTCTTAATCTTACATAATTTTTATCTAAACCCATATAGCTACAACCACTTACTACGACTATATTAAACTTGGAAAATTCTTTTTGAAGATTTATATTTGGGTTTTTATGATGTAATAAAAAAATGGCAACTGTTTTGTCAGTATGAGAGATTATGAGGTTTTTCAATGATTTAAAAAAATAAGACTTAATTTTTTTATTTATGAATAGAGTTTCATTTATAAAATTATTATCATTCAATGCTATAGAAGCCATTTGTCGTCCGATTTCATTTATACAATAAGGATTAGTAATTTTATTTAGAGGATTATAGAAATTATTTGGTACAACCATATAACCAGCTCTAATTCCTGCGAGGGAAAAAAATTTAGAAAATGTTTTAAGTATGATTATATTATCATAATTGTTTATTAGGTTTATAGATGAGTTTTCTGGGCTCATATAATCACCATATGCTTCATCAACTATAATAACTATTTTGTATTCTTTTGCAATTTTAACGATTTTTTCAATTTGTTTTAATGAAATAATTTGACCTGTAGGATTATTAGGATTGTCTAAATATATTAATTTATACTTATTATCTATAAGTTTTATAAATTCATCCTCATCAAAAATGTGATTATTTTCTTCTTTTAAGGTATAATAATTAAAATTTCCTCCATGCATTTTAACATCCATAGCATACTCTGGAAATTGAGGTGTACATCCTAGAACATTATCATTAGGTTGTAAAAACAATTTATTTGATAAATATATTCCGTTAATTGAACCCTCAGTTAATATAATATTATTTACTTTTAAGCAGATATTATTATTCCAGTAATCTATTATAGATTTTTTTAGAAGATTTCCATGAGGATAGTCTTTTAGAGTAGAGTAGTTTAAATTATTAAAAGCATCTTTTACATTTGATGAAAAGGTAATAGTATTTATTCCGTCATAACAGTTTATGCATATTTTAGACAAATCCTCATCTTTTGCATAAGATAAAAAATCCTCTTCCATAATATATTTGTTAATTTTATAATTCAAATATTAACCTCATTTTGTTACCAACCATTTATAAAGGTATAAGCATCATCACTGATTTTTCCACTGATAAAATCATTAATAGAATTTTCTAATATTTCTGTTGATTCATCTATTTGATTTTTAGTGATAACTAAAGGTGGTTGTATTCTTAATGTATTTTCACCTAAGGAGATAAGTAGTAAACCATTTTTGATACATTGATAACATATTTTCTTTGTGGCTGATTTGTCAGGTAAATCAACTCCTATTGATAAGCCTAAACCACGCACATCTTTTATAATATTAGGATATTTCTCTTTTAGAATGTTCAACTTATTTATTAAATAAGAGCCCTTCTCTTTAGTTTGCTCAATTATATTATCTCTCTCGAATATTTCAAGCATTTTTAATGCAGCTACACATACAGTAGTATTTGCAGAAAGAGTAAAAGCATGAGCAGGAGCACTTAAACATTCCATAATTTCGCTTTTACCAACTACCAACCCTAGAGGTAAACCTCCTCCTAAGGATTTACCCATAACAATTAAATCAGGTTCAATATTAAAATGTTCCATAGAAAACCAATATCCACATCTACCTAAGCTTTGTTGAATCTCATCCGCTACAAACAATATATTGTTCTTCTTACATAATTTATATAAGTTTTTTACATATCTTTTCGGTGGAATAATAATACCAGAATCACCAGCAATAGGTTCAAAAAATACAGCAGCCACTTCGTCAGCAGGTAAATACATTTGAAAAGCATTTTTTATTTCCTCTAGACATTCCAGGTGACATTCACTTTCATTTTTATTATAAGGGCATTTGATGCAAACAGGATAGTTAAAGTGATAAACATCAGGTAGAAGAGATCCTATTTTTTTTCTCATATTTAAACTTATGGCAGAAATTGAAATAGAGCCATAAGTACTTCCATGATAAGCGCCATTAAAGGAGATAATTTTATTTCTACCAGTATACCCCTTTGACAGTTTTATTGCAGCGTCTATAGATTCGGAACCCGTAGTACTATAAAGAACTTTTTTATCATTATCTCCAGGAGCCAAATTTATTATTTTTTCAGCAAGAAGTACAGGTGACTCACAAGTAAAATAAGCAATAGTGTATTGTGTAATTTGGTCCATCTGATTTTTTACAGCTTGAGCAATTTCTTTATTACCATGCCCAATATTTGCAGAGGATGCACTAGATAGAAAATCTATATATTCATTTCCATCATAATCATAGAGTAAAGCACCTTTGCCGTTTTTAATTGCTATGGGGCAATAAGGTAGTTTTTGAATGCTTGATAAAAACTTTTTTTCTCTCTCACAAATATTTTTATTGCTAAGATTCATGATACTTACCTCCTAACTAATTAATAATATGTAGTAATAACTTTTTATATAAATAATAATTCTAGACTTTCATAAAAGTCAATATAACAATAAAACTTCCATATATTTATATGGAAGTTTTATTGTTATATATTTAATTTATTTTAAAAGCTCATTTTCAATTGATGAATAAATTTTTTTCATCATAGAATTAAATTCATTAGTGCTATTCATGTAGTTTGTTACAAGGGGATCATTGAAAAAATTAATATATTCTTTATCAAGTTTGGAGATTCTTTTATTTGCATCATCAATTTTATACCTAGAATAAATTTGATTTTTTTTATTTAAATAAGCATCTAGATGTCTTTTTAAAGATTTATTTTTTTCTAGTTCCTCTTTATATCTATCCATTGTTTTAAACTCTCTAGTACCTTTAATATAATAAGCAAGTTCTTTAGCTTTTTGATTTATATCCATAAAAATATCCTCCTTTAGTTCTATATTATATTTTATAAACTTAAAGAAGGATATAGAATAAAATTCCACTAATATTTAGATTTTTTTATCAATTGAAGTTAAATCATTTAAAAACATTTCAAACATAACGCCTTGATTTCTATCCTTTTCGTATTTAGAAGTATAAGAGACACATTTGTATATAAAGTCAGATGCTGTTTTTACTGCAAAATCTAAATCGTAATTATTAGTTATAAGCCCACAGACTATTGAAACAAAAATGTCGCCAGTGCCACTGTAAGAACATTTATTATATTTAAGTCCATATGTAAAAGATTTATTAGTTTTTTTATCATAAGATAAGTTATAAATTTTTTCGTTCCTAATTATACCTGTAATAATTACTTTCTCAGGACCTAGATTGCTTAAATCCTTAGCTATACTTATAATTTCTTCTTCACTAAAGTCTTTTTGAAATTCTTTATTTAACAATAAACATGCTTCAGTTATATTTGGTGTAATTAAATTTGAATGAATAACCAAATCTTTCATTTTACTACATGTTTTTTCGTTGAAAATAGGATAAAGTACACCATCATCACCAAGAACTGGATCAACAATAACAAATGATTCAGGGTTTTCTTTTATAAAATTACTGACAATATCTATTTGATCTATAGAACCTAAGAATCCGCTATATATAGTATTTATTTCTAAATTTAAATTTTTCCAAGTGCGTGAGTATTTTTTCATTTCTTCAGTTAAATCTAAAAAGGTATATTCACTAAAACCCGTTTGACTTGATAAAATAGCTGTAGGAAATGGACAGCATTGCACCTTTAAAGCTGATAATATGGGAATTGCTACAGTAAGAGAACATTTTCCAATACCGGATAAATCATTTATAGCAGCTACTTTTTTTAACATTTATGAACCTCCATTTTAAAACATTAAAATTATAATATAATTTTATATTACTATAAAAAATAAAAAATTGTTAAGCTTTTTTAGATTGATTGGAAAATATAAAGTGTATTAATACAATTCTATCTATAACTTTGAAAATAATCCTAAAATTATTTATAACTATTTGGATATACTAAAACTAAATTAAAAATAGAAGTACTTTCTATTGGGAGGTGTAATGCTTGAAGGTAAGTAAAAATAAGTACATTAAGTATATTTTATTATCTTCATTATTAGTTTTATTTTTTGCTTTAATATTTAATTATAAACCTAATAATATGAGTGAGGAAGAAGCTTTAGTTAGAGAAGTTTATAAAGATAAGGGTGAAAATCCTAAAGAGATAAGTGAACAATATACTGTACTTTTGGAAAATCTTTTTGATTATAGAAATAAAGCAATTTTAGATAAAAATGCGGATATACTAAAAGGGCTTTATGATACGGATATAAAGTTCGGTCTTTGGGCATATGAACAAGAAGTGAAAAAAATGAAGTATCTAGAAAATTGGTCAAGCAAACAAGGTGTAAGTTTCAATAATATAAAGACAAAAGTTAAAATAAAAAAAATGAGAGAAAGAGAAAAAAATCTATACGGCATTATTTGTGATGTATCTACAGAATATAAATATTCTTATGAAAATGATCCTAAGAAAATAAATATGTTCAGAATAGGTACATATCATTATCTTCATGTGAAAATAAAAGATGACAAATATATAATTACAAAAGAATGGTATACAGATCCATTTGCTGATTCTTTAAATTTAGAAAATATTAAATCTGATGATATTAAAAACTATATTATAAATCATGAAGAAATTCATCCAGAACTCACAAAAGAGCAAGAAAAGGCTATAGAGTATGCACATAGATATTGTGGAGCAGCAGCTGATGAAGAATTTGGATTAAAATTTAATACAAAATATCGTGATTTTAATTGTGATGGTGGAGATTGTGCTAATTTTGCATCACAAATAATGTATGAAAGTGGTAAATTTAATAAAAATGCAATTTGGAATTATGAAAATGGAAATGCTACAAAAGCTTGGGTAAATGCTCAAGGATTTAAAAACTATATAGTGAATAGTGGACGAGGAAGTTATATTTCTAAGGGAAGTTACGAAGAAGTCTATAGAGAAGCTTATAATTTGAGACCTGGAGACTTTGTTGGATATGAGAAAAAAGGAAGGATAACTCATGTATCAACCGTCACAGGATTTGACTCAAAGGGATACCCTTTAGTAACCTGTCATAATACAGATAGACTACTAGTTCCATGGGATCTAGGATGGAGTGATAAGGCCATTAGATTCCATTTTATTAAAGTGAATTATTAAAAAAATATCATATATTAAAAAAATTATAAACGTAGTATATAAACAATCAAGTTTGACAAAACTATGTATATATGTTAAAATTATGTTAGAGTTGCATTTTTAAGCAGCTAAATTAAAAGTGTGTTTTTAGGAGGATTTAATTAAATGAAAACTGGTGTAGTAAAATGGTTTAACAACGAAAAAGGATTTGGATTTATATCTGTAGAAGGTGAAGGAGATGTTTTCGTACATTTCTCAGCTATACAAGGTGATGGATACAAATCATTAGAAGAAGGACAAAATGTAGAATTCGACGTAGTTGAAGGAGCAAAAGGTCCTCAAGCTGCTAACGTAGTAAGAATATAATTAAAATTCATATATATTAGTATTAATTAGTAACGAAATATTAGTAATATCTAGTCATATGTGAAAGAAAAGCCACCTATTAAAGTGGCTTTTTTTCTGTATAAATTAAATTATCTTAACTAATTTATTGCCATCTATTAAAGTAAAGTTTTCTTTATTGATTAATAAATCATATAACTCTTTATCGTTGTACTTGAAAAACTTATTTAAACACTCTTCTAGATCATCTTCCAATTTATCAAATTCATCATAGAAAGAAAGATCAATAGCAAGGTTTTCCATTTCTTCTCTCAACTTATTCATATCTACAAAAGAAAAGGCATAAGAAAAATCTAATTTCTTATTTATAATCATTTCTTTTACAGCATTAACTAAATTATTTTCATTATAAGGTATTGTAA
>NZ_JWHR01000047.1 GCF_000808015.1 Terrisporobacter othiniensis
TTTGGAGTAATAATAAATAGAAAGAAAATCCAAAGAATAATGCGCAAATATAATATTATTTGTCCAATACGTAAATCTAATCCTTATAAACGTATAGCTAAGGCAACTAAAGAGCATAGGGTTGTTCTAAATAAATTAAATAGAGAATTCAAGTAAAATATACCACGGAAATTATTGTTAATAGATATCACGTATATGCCTTATGGCAATGGAAAAATGGCATATTTATCTACGATAAAAGATTCATCAACTAATGAAATATTATCACATTATTTATCAAAAAGTTTAGCTATAAAAATTGCTACTAAAACTATTGATATATTACTACTTTCTTGATACCACTTATAAACCTCATTCAATTTATCATTCATATCAGCATAATTTAATATAAGTTGTTCTAAAGCCTTGTTATTTACTTGATCTCACCGTACTACTATTTTACTACTTTCTTGTTTTTGTGTATTTGTGGTGATTATTTCTTTATCTTTTGGCTTAACTATTTCAATAGTATTTTCATACTGATTACTTCCCTTATTTAATTCATATCCCACTTTTTTAAATCTATTTGATACAGTTTTTCTCGAACTAATTATATTTTCATTATCTAATTTTGATAAGCTATATCCTTCTTTAAGTTTTTTATTTACAAATGCTATTTGATCCATAATATCTAGTTTATTAAATATATCCTTATCCATTTTATCACCTCAAATAAATTATAAACTACTTTTTTATTACTTTTGTAGTAATTAATATATAGATCTACTTTTATGTAAATCCTTATCTCTCACCCTTTGTAAAATTTGACACTTTATCTTTAAACTTGTTATCTGATATATCTGGTATTTCCATATCCCCCTCAAATCCAGATGTATCTTCCTTAGAATATTCATGTAATTCGTATTCATACTCAAAATCTTTTAATGATTTTTAACTTTATCCATAGAAATTTATTTAAATGGTTTATTTATCAATTCACCAAAATAATCTTCTAGACTAACATCTCCTTTTGCTGTGCATCCAGTCACAGACATTATAATTACCAACCCCATAATTATAATTTTTTCATCTTCTGTCCCACTCGTCTTTTGCTTACCATATTTTAGCTATAAATTATCTTATCATATTGCTCAAATATAATATATATTGCCAAAGTATAATTCAAAATATTTTTATATTAATTTAATTAATGGATTATAAGTTAGTTTTTAATTTCAAATAAATATATTTTAAATATTTCATAAGAAAATTAGGGTATTATATTTATATAATCAAACATATGAAGGAAGTGATTGAAATAGAAATATATACACTAGGTCACTCTAATTACCCTTTTGATAAATTAATAAAAATTCTACAAAAATATAACATAAATTGTGTTGTTGATATAAGGGCTATTCCTTATTCCAAGTACAATACCCAATATAACAAAGAATTATTCCAGGAAAATCTAAAAAAACTTGGTTACACATACATTTATATGGCTGACGAATTTGGAGCCAAGAGAAAAACTAGAAAAAGTTATAACAAGGAAGGCTATGCTGACTTTGAAAAAGTTATTTTAGAAGATGATTTTAAAAAAGGTGTACAGAGATTGAAAGTAGGTTGTGACAAAGGATACAAAATAGTTCTACTTGCCGCCATGCAAGATCCTATTAGATGCCCTCGAGCTATATTAGTCGGTAAACAGCTGGTAAAAGAAGGCTTTAATGTAAAGCATATAATGCACGAAGGTAACTTAAAATCACAAACTGATTTGGAAGAACTTTTGTTAGAAAAATACTTTGATAAGAGAAATCAACTTACAATAGATGCTTTATTAGGTAATGATATGAGTAAAGATGATATGATTAATGAAAGTTACAAACTAGCTAATAAAGAAATTGGGTATAGAATAGAAAAGTTAAATGATAAGTAAACAATCTAATCATTATTTATATAAATCTTTTTAAAACAAATTTATACAAAATTCAAGGAGGATAACAAAAATGTTACCCCCCCTTTCATCTTATTATCTATCTTGATCTGTTACTGCAAATACATATGGTATATTTCTATAATAATCGCCATAGTTTAATCCGTATCCTACAACGAATTTATCTTCTATTGTAAATCCACAGTAATCAGGCACTAAGTCTACTTCTCTTCTACTTGGTTTATCCAGTAATACACAACATTTTATGCTTGCTGGGCTTTTAGATCCTAAATGATTCATAACATGAGCCATAGTATGAGCTGAATCTGTTATATCATCAACAACTAATACATCATATCCCTCTAAATCAGATTTTATGTCATTTACTATTTGAACTCTTCCTGAAGAAGCTGTTCCATGTCCGTAACTTGAAGTTGTCATAAATTCTATTCTTACTGGTATATCTAGTGCTCTAACTAAATCAGAGCAGAAAATGAAGCTACCTTTTAATAGAGATACAACCATTAATTTTTTACCTTGGTAATCTTTTGAAAGTTCTTCTCCTAATTCTTTTATTCTATTTTTTAATTGTTCTTCCGAGCATAGAACTTCCCATACTTTTTTATCAATATCCATTGATTAACCTCCTAAATAAATGATGATATTTCCATTTTATAAAAGATTAACTTCTTTTGCAAGATAGTTTTAATCAACCTTGTTCATATCATTCATTACATTTAATATTATTTCGTCTGTTATTTGCATTCCTTTATCACTAACTCTACCTAAATTTTGTATAGATTGTTCAACTTGTGTTCCAACTATACCATTAAGTGGTGGTACTGCGTATCCTTGTTTTGCTATAACAGCACTTTGAACTGCTGCTGATGCTGCTGAAGATAATTTTAGTGCACAACCTGCTTTTGCTCCATCACAAATCATACCACTTAAGTCAGCTATCATATTTTCTATAGCACCATATATATGATTAATATTTCCATCCATTAACCAAGATATACCTGCACTAGCTCCTGTTGATGCTGCCACACCACAGCCACAAACTGCTGAAAGTCTTCCTGTATAGTTTTTAACATAAGCAGTTACTAAATGAGATATAGCAAGAGCTTTTGCCATTCTTTCATCACTTTGTGGGTATTTTAAGCCGTAAGCAACAATTGGAAGTATCGCTGTTAATCCATGGTTTCCAGATCCATTTGAACTCATAACAGGAAGTTTTGCTCCACCCATTCTTGCATCAGATGCTGCAGCTGTTAAAAGCATAGCCTCTGTCATTATTCCATCTCCTAATAATCCTTCTTCCATAGATTCTTTTATACCTCTACCAACACCTATACCGATTTCATTTTCTAATCCGTATTTTGCCATATCCATATTCATAGTTACACCATCTAATAAGAATTTAATATCTTCTAAATTCATATTCTCAACGTTTTTAACTATTTCTTGTATAGTTATAGTATCCATTATATTTTCTTTTTTCTCTATAGTTTGTACTTCAGCTTTTTCTGCGAATCCATCAGCTTCATCTAATAATACTAAATCGTTTGCTTGTAAGAATACAAAGTTATCATGTTTAGTTTTTATTATAACTCTTGATGTATTGTTTTTTCCTTCTAATCTTACTTCTATAACAACCTTTTCCTTAGTATCTAAAGGCTCTATACTTATTGGATTTTCATCCACATATTTTTCTGATTCTTTAACTTGCTCATCACTTAATCCTTCTAATAAAGTTAATCCGTCCTCAGACTTTCCTCCAACAAATCCCATAGCAACAGCTATTTTTAATCCTAATCTGTTAGTTCCTGGTATTCCAACGCACATTGCATTTTTGTAAACATTTGGGCTAACTAATACTTTATGTTTTACTATTTCTTCTCCTAATAGTTCTTTTGCTTTTGCACAAGCTAATGCTACGGCAACTGGCTCTGTACATCCTACTGCTGGTTTTACTTCAGCCTTTAATATATCAACTAAATTCGTTCTTAAATCTCTCATTTTATAATCCTCCTAGTAATTTAAAATAAATTATTATTTTTGTATTGCTCTCAAAATATAATATAGCAAATTTTGTGCCAACTTTTTAATATTTTATAAATAAAAAAATGAGATTAACAAGCCAAATTTATATACTTTTATAAGTTATTTAATTGCTAAGAATTATATAAATCTCAAAACCGCGAAAAAAAATCTCAAAATGAGATTTTAGTATCATTTTGAGATTAAATTATATTTTTCAAGTTTTCTATATAAAGTAGCCCTCGATATTCCCAATGCCTTTGCTACTAATTCCTTATCTTTTTTATAATGTTTATATTTATTAAAAGCCTTTCTTATTTCTTCTTTTTCTAAATCTTCTAGCGTTCTTATTTCCTCTTCTTTATGTGATTTTTCATCATAATATATGGCTTTTATATTATTAGGTATAATATCTAATGTTAATAAAGATGAAGTTGACATATTTATACTATATTCAATTATATTTTGTAGCTCTCTAACATTACCTGGCCATGTATAATCAACCAAAGTCTTGCTAGCATCATCTTCTATACCAATTACATCCTTGTTTAGCTTATGAGCATATTCTTTTATCATATAATCTATTAATAAAGGAATATCATTTTTACGTTCTCTTAAAGTTGGTAAAGTTATTGGTATTACTTTTAATCTATAATATAAATCTTCTCTAAATTTTCCGTTTTTAACTAAATCTTCTAGGTTTTTATTAGTAGCTGCAATAACTCTAACATCAATAAATATATTGGACTTTCCTCCAATTTTGTCTAGCTCTCTTTCTTGCAGCACTCTTAGAAGCTTTCCTTGCAAATGAAGACTCATATCTCCTATTTCATCTAGAAATATAGTACCTTTATGAGCCAACTCAAATTTACCTAGTTTTCCACCTTTTTTAGCTCCTGTAAAAGCTCCTTCCTCATACCCAAATAATTCACTTTCCAATAAATTGTCTGGTATAGCTGCACAATTCACTGCCACAAAAGGATAGTCTGTTCTATCGCTATGATTATGAATAGCCCTAGCGAAAAGTTCCTTCCCTGTTCCACTTTCACCTGTTATAAGTACAGTAGAATTAGACTTAGCTGCAATTAATGCCTTTTGTTTTGTATGCTCCATTATTTCACTATTTCCAATAATATTATCTAATGTGATTTTATAATCCTTATTAATTTTATTGTAGTTTTTTATTGCTTCTTTATTTTCAATGAAATCAATAACATACCCTTTTAATTTATTTTTAACTACTATTTCACTAATATTATATATTCCTTTTAAGTTTCTTCCTTGTTTCTTATAATAAAAAATACCAGTTTTATATTTTTCAAAATCTAAGGTTGATGGTTTTTTTATAAAATCTAATAATTGAAAAATATTTCCATTTTCTAATTCTTCATCCTCTATATTAAAAATATCTCTAAATTTCACATTGTACTTATCAATATTACCTCTAGTATCTATTGATACTACAGCTTTATTCATACCATTTAGCAATATCTCCAGCTTCTTCTTTTCTAGTTCTAACTCTTCTGTTTTATTTTGAGCTTTTAATTTATTAGATATTAGGTCAGCCATTTTGCCTAAAAAGTTTGTTAAATCTTTTGCGTTATTTGTTATTATGGAAGATTGCTCCTCGTTAAATGCTATAAGACCCACTACCCCATAAGCATAGCCATCTAGAGTGATTGGGCAGCATACCTCTGCATACTCTTTACAATTACCATTATTAGAACATTCTTTACAAATATCATTTTGCTCTGAATCATCGATATAAATTAATACTTGCTCTTCTAAACATTTTTTAAAAGCCGAATATCCATTTACTCTTTCATCTATTTTATCTAAATAAATTCCTGTTCCAGCTATTCTTATTAAATTTTCATCAACTATCGTAACATCAATGTCTAAAACCGAAAGCATAGCTTCAGCTATGTTTTGAATATCATTTTTTATATCTTTTAAGCCATTCATTATAATCTATCCTTCGTTTTTTTTATATTTAGTAAAGATCTTATGTCTTTTAGAATAACATATATTCTATTTAGTGTTATTTGTATAGTTATAAGAATTACAAATAACATTACAGCTCCTACAATTGTAAAATTAATACCTAATTCCACTCTTATCTCTCCTTATTATAATTTTTTCTTAATATATAATAAAAGACTAGGTTAACCTAGTCTTTTATTATATTATTTAATTATATTCTAACTCTTTTACTTTTTTTTTCCTATATAAATGTATCTTTTATTTTCTATTTCTTTTAGGGTTCCTTCAAATTTAAATTTTTTAAATATGTTTTGTATTTCACTAGGATAATTATAGTGTATATTATCTCCACAAATTCTATGTTTAAAATACTTTAATTTAACCTTTATATCCTTTAAATTTAAATCTTCAACTATTACTTCTCCATTACATTTAAGTACCCTGCTGATTTCCTTTACAGATTTATCACAATCCGCTGTATGATTTAAATAATCTAATACTATAATCTTATCAAAATAGTTATCATTGAAAGGCATATATTCTAATTGACCACTTACTACTGTACAATTTTCATTCATTACATGAGAAAAGCAAATCTCTTCTCTACGATTATGTTCTAAGATAGTCACCTGAACACCAAAGGCTCTAATTCTCTTACCTAGTTCTCCAACTTCCCCAACTAGTAAAACTCTACTACCAATATTATGTTTTATATTATTTAAAAATGATAGAACCTCTTCAGAGAATTCAAGTAATCCCGAACATGATTCGTATTTATGATATAGTAAACTTTCCACGTTATCCTCCCTATAAAGCATTTCGTATAATTCCAGTCATTATTAGATTATAATAAATCCTAATTAAGTATTCAATACATTATAATATTATTTATTATATAATTTATTCCTCATCTTCCAAATCAACTTTTTTTATCTTTGATACAGATACTTCATAGGCTGTTCTTTTAATTGAATTACCCCCTTCTAACTTTTTATCATAGACTCTACTTTGTACTCTTCCCCACATTTGAATTCTGTCCCCTACATTAAGATTTTTTGCAAATTTTGCATTCCTTCCCCATACTATTGATGGAATATAGTCCGACTTGTTATAAGGTCGATTAATTGCAACTAGTAGGTCTGTTATTTCTCTTCCAAGTGGTGTTTTTCTATATATAGGTGATTTACATATATATCCATCTAAGAATATACTATTAGGATCCTTTGTATCAATCTCTGATATAGCTTTCATTTCTCGAACAAATACTGTCAAAACAAGTTTATTTTTATTATCAACATTTTTATTATAAGATCTTAGTTGGCCAACAACACTTACCAATTTCTCATTCTCAACATCTATTTCTTGTAATAATCGTTCTGAGATAGTCATTGGAAGAACATCATAAGAATTACTTAGCCTATTAATTTTTATTTTTGTGCTGTAAAACTTTTCTCCAAAGATTTCATGGCTGAATTCTAATTCATCTTCTAGTTCACCTTTTAAATTTACAACATTTGTATCGTCCTTAACAATTATCATATTATTTATCCCCCCAAAATGGTTAATTATAACTTTATCTTTTCTTCTACAATAAATATATTTATAGTATTTACTTTTTATTACATTTAATCATCTTCCTGAAAACTTTGCTCTCCAAAAGAGTTAATTTTGTAATTATTTTTGTAAATTAGATTAGAAACTGTGACCATTGAGTAATCTTTCTTTTCTAAATTAGTTAAAGCATCTTCTAAATATGTACTAACATCCCTAACATTTGCATGAAATAATATGATTGAACCATAAGAAGTATTTTTACTTACTCTATCTACTACATGCACTGGACCAATATTTTTCCAATCGCCAGAATCCACATCCCATTTTATTGTGTAATATCCTAAAGATTTACAGGTATTCATGGTTTCTTTATCTACTTTTCCAAAAGGTGGTCTGAATAAATTAGTTTTTTCGCCTGTTAGATCTTCTATCTTGTTACCTGTTGATATTATTTCTTCTATTTTTTGTTTGTTTGATATGTCTGGAAAAGAACTATGTGTGTTTGAATGATTTCCAATTTCATGCCCTCTATTATGTATTTCCTTAACTAATTCTTCATTGTCATCAACCCAACTACCCACTAAAAAAAATGTAGCTTTTGCATTGTGCTTGTCTAATATGTCTAGTATTTCTTCAATATTCTCACTTCCCCAAGCAACATCAAAAGTTAATGCAACTTTTTTATCCTTTGTGTAAACTCTATTTATAGGTGTTTCATATCCTTGAAAAGCAGAGCATAGATTTTTTATTCCTAATACAAAACAACCTATAATAAATAAGGCTCCGAAGAACAATACTATACTTAAAACAAAAGCCTTTGTTCTTTTATATGCTGAGTTCATTTTTTACCTCCTATATAAAATACTCCTACAATATATTTATTTAAAAAAACAAAAAAAAATTACAAAAGCATTTACTAAAATTCGTCACTCTTTTATACAAGTTGGTGAAATTAATATGTATACTAATTCCGATTTTTTTGCTAAATTCGACTTTTTTGGATATATTTTTCAGAATATATATCTTGTATTTGGAGAAATTATAAGTAACATCAAATGATGTTAAAAAAATATATTTCAACTCAAGGAGGAATTTTACTATGTCAAATTCTAACAACAGACAAGTCGTACCTGAGGCAAGAGCTGCATTAAATCAAATGAAATTAGAAATAGCTGGCGAATTAGGAATGTCTAATTACGAAAATATTGACAAAGGTAATTTAACTGCAAGACAAAACGGTTATGTAGGTGGATATATGACTAAAAAGTTAGTTGAAATGGCTGAAAAGCAAATGGCAGGTAAATAGTTTTTATAAAAAAACAAGTAATATAAGGCTACCTAATTAGGTAGCCTTTATCATATATTTTTTTATTTTAAATACCACTTTTATTTTTTTATAATTTAGTTTAATATAGTAATATAAATAGTTTAGTGGAGGATAATAATATGTTTGAAAACTCAACTGAAGAGTTGGCATATCATAAACTTTTAATTTTATACATTTTGGACAAAATAAACATGGATTTAACTAACTCACAGATGACACAAGTTGTTTTAGAAACAGAAATGATGAATTACTTTTCATTCCAACAAATATTATCACAACTTATGGATTCTAAGTTTATAAAGCCATACAAAGACTCTGGCAGAGAGTACTATTGTCTAACACAAAAAGGCCTTGAAACATTAGAGTACTTTTTAAATAGAATACCAGAATCTTATGCAGTCAAAATTGACGAATACATAAAAAATAATAAAGAAAGTTTATTAGCTGATACTCAGGTTAAATCTAGTTTTGTAAAACAAAGTGAAAATGAGTTTATTGTTAATTTGAGAGTTATTGAAAACCAAAGTAACTTAATAGATTTAAATTTAAATGTTTCATCAGAAAAACAAGCAAAACAAATATGCAATAATTGGAATAACAATGCTTCTAATATGTATGCAGAGGTTATTAATTTATTGATCCGAGATATACACTAGGGCCTACATACAAATAATTGTTGTAGGCTCTTTTCCTACTTTTATTTCCTTGATTAATTGATTTGTAGAAGTATCATATACTTTTACTGAGTTTTTCTGAGTATCTGATATGAACAATCTTTCTTCATTTGGGGAGATTTCTAATCCCTGAGGTATACCATCTATATCTATATTGCCAATATACTTTCCTAAACTATAATCTAATATTTTTATATTTTTATATCCCAAATCTGCTACATATACCCTTTTATCCTTATAATTGAAAGATATCTGTACTGGAAGTAAAAATTCATCAAAAACTTTTTTTGTCATCAAAGTATCTTCATCAATAATCACTACTTTTCCATCTAAGGTTGATACGTAAATCTCGCTCTTATACTTATCTAATTGTACATGCCATGATTTAAAATCTATATCTATTTTACTTTCTATAACTTTATTAATAATATCAATACATGTAATTGAATCCATACAAGGAACATATAATTTTTTTCTAGGTAAATCAAAGCAAAAACCGTGAGGCATGTCATCCACGCAAATCATACCTATGGGGTCTAACGTATTTTTATCCATAAAATAAATGCTATTCGAATCCTCATTGGCAATAAACACTTCTTCCTCAAACATAGCTATTTGAGTTAAACTTCCTCCAATTGATGAAGAGTCTATTATTTTTTCCTCATTCATGTCTAAAACATACAAGATACCATTACTAGAACTGGGCAAATACATTTTATTATTGTCTTTATCTATACAAAAGTGATGTGGATATATATTTTCGTCTAGTTTAATTTCTTTCTCTAAAGTTAGAGTCTCATAGTCTATTATGCTAATGCTTTTTGATAGATAGTTTGAAACATACAGCTTCATAGATTATCCTCCCTTCTATGTTTTCTATACTATAATAATATATTAGATAAAATATATAATTATTCTATTATAGTTGCTTTATATTATTTCTATTGTTATCATATTCATTGGAATATTTTTTAACAAGGAGTGTAAGTATATGAAAATAGAATTTAAAACTAGCGGTGTTTGTTGCCGTCAAATAACTTTAGAAGTTGATGAAAATAATATAATACAAGAGGCTAACTTTGAAGGTGGATGTAATGGAAACTTATCAGGTATAAGCAAATTGATAGTTGGTCAAGATGCTAAGGATGTAGCTAAAAAGTTAGAAGGAACTACTTGTGGTTCTAAGAATACTTCATGTCCAGATCAATTATCAAAAGCAATAATTGAAGCATTATAAAGTTTAATAAGTTTGAGGCATATCTTGGTTAAAACAGTAAAAAAGGTGGTAAAAAACCACCTTTTTTATATTTTAAACCTAATTTTTATTTAACTAATTGTCTAACATGACCTATCATATATAAAGAACCAGCGGAAATTATTACATCATCTTCTTTAGCATTTTTTAATGCATATTTCACGGCATCTTCTATTTTAGGAATCGCAGTTACATCATTAACGTGTTTTTCTATCTTTTCTTTTAATTCATTACAGCTTATAGCTCTATCACTATCTGGAGTAGTTGTAATAACTTTATCAAACTTATCTATAAGTATTTCAAGAACACTGTCAATGTCCTTATCTTTTAGCATTCCTATTAATAAGATCATTTTTTTTCCTTTAAAGTGCTTTTCTAAGGCTTTAGATAAAGATCTAGCTCCATCTTCATTATGAGCTCCATCTATTATAAATATAGGATTATCCTTAATCTTTTCGATTCTACCTGGCCATCTAGTATTTAAGAACGCTCTTCTCATAGCTTCATTACTAATTTCCACCTGTCTCTCATCTCTTAATACCTTTATTACTGTTAAAGCCAACACAGCATTATTTACTTGATGCTCTCCTATTAGGCTTATTTCCATATTTTCAAATTTTTCATCTAATATTTTACAATCAAATACTTGTGAGTTTACATCAGATTTTTTAATTACTAAATGTTCAAAATCAGCTTCTATATATTTAGTATTTTTTTCTTTACATACATCTTTTATAACTTCTTCTGCTTCTGGCTTTTGTTTGTAAACAACAGCAATACTATCTTCTTTTATTATTCCTGCTTTTTCATAAGCTATTTTGCCTAAGGTATCTCCTAGAATTCCTATATGATCTAAGCTAAGAGAAACTATTACACTCGCTAGGGGTGATTTGATTACATTTGTAGCATCATATCTTCCTCCTAAACCAACTTCAAGCACTACATAGTCTGCTTGTTGCTCCCAGTAATAGTAAAATGCCATGGCAGTTTCTATTTCAAACTCAGTAGGATATGCAAAGCCATCTGATGCCATTTGCTCTATTTTTTCTTTCATTATAGTAATTATTCTTGCAACATCTTCCTCTGGTATGTTATTTCCATTAAGTCTTATTCTTTCTGTAAAAGTTTCCAAATATGGAGATGTATAAAGACCCACCTTATATCCTTGCTCTTTTAATGTATTTGAGATAAAAGAACATACAGAACCTTTTCCATTCGTTCCAGCCACATGCACAAATTTAAGCTTGTCCTGTGGATTTCCTAATAGTTCTAATAATTTAAAAGAGTTTTCTAAGCCTAATCTCATTCCAAACTTATGTGATTGTTCGATAAACTCTAATGCCTCCTGGTAATTCATTTTCTTTCCCCCTCGACTAAATTTAAGTGTTTATATATAATTCTTCCTTATTTTTTTCAAAATTTAAGTATCTATAGTTTATTATAATACATTTTGAGGTTTATCACATGATTTGAAATAAATTTAAAAGGTCATGTCTATAAAAATTTTACAGACATGACCTTCTTTATATTATTTTAAGCAAAGGAGTTAGCTGAAACGCTAGCAAAGCTAATTCATTGGCGCCATAATCTCGCTAGAGATTATTTTATTTTTGATTCTATATTTTCAAGTCTTTCAAGAACTGATTTCATCATCTCTTCGAATTTCTCTTTTTTGGCTTTCTCTTCGTTAACTAAACTTTCTGGTGCTTTAGCTAAGAAACCTTGGTTAGAAAGTTTTCCATTAACTCTTTTTATTTCGCCTTCTAATTTAGCTTTTTCTTTAGTTAGCCTTTCTTTTTCTTTTTCGAAGTCAACCAATTCATCAAGTGGTATAAATATTTTAGCTCCATTTATAACAACTGATACAGCGTCTTCTGGTATGTTATTTTCATTGTCAGCTATTTCTACCATTGAAGCTGATGCTAAAGTTACAAAGTACTCTTTAGTAGATTCTACTGCTGATTTTTTTTCTTCAGTTGGAACTATTATTACTTTAGCTTTCTTAGATGGTGGAACATCCATTTCAGCTCTAGCATTTCTTATATTTCTTATGCCATCCATAGCAAGTTCCATCATTTCTTCTTCACTTGCCATGTTATCTTCTTCTTTGTAGTGAGGCCAGTTAGCTATAACTATGCTTCCTTCTACAGTTGGAAGATAAGTATATATTTCTTCTGTTATGAAAGGCATATATGGGTGTAATAATTTTAATATAGTTTCAAGAACATAGGTTAATGTGTATAGAGCAGCTTTCTTAGCTTCTACATCATCTCCATATAATCTTGGTTTAACTATTTCTATATACCAGTCACAGTACTCTGTCCATGCAAAGTCATAGATTTTTTGTGCTGCTATACCTAAGTCAAACTTGTCCATGTTGTCTATAACTTCTTTAACAACATTGTTAGCTCTAGATATTATCCATTTATCTGCTATTGTTAAGTTAGCTTCTACAGATTCTCTAGTTACTCCATTCATTATTTCTTCATCTATGTTCATGAATACGAATCTAGATGCATTCCATAACTTATTAGCAAAGTTTCTAGCTGCTTCAACTCTTTCCATGTAGAATCTCATATCATTTCCTGGAGAGTTTCCTGTTACTAACATGAATCTTAAAGCATCAGCTCCGTATTGGTCTATTACTTCAAGTGGATCTATACCATTTCCTAAAGACTTACTCATTTTTCTACCTTGAGAGTCTCTAACAAGTCCATGTATTAATACGTGGTCAAATGGTTTTTCGTTCATACAGAACATTCCTGCAAATGCCATTCTTACAACCCAGAAGAATATTATATCGTATCCAGTAACAAGTACATTAGTTGGATAGTAGTATTCTAATTCTTCAGTGTTATGAGGCCATCCTAATGTTGAGAAAGGCCATAAAGCAGATGAGAACCAAGTATCTAGTACGTCTTCATCTTGTTTTAAGTCAGAGCATCCACATTTACATGCTTCTGGTTTTTCTTTAGCTACTATAACTTCACCACATTCTTGACAGTAGTAAGCAGGTATTTGGTGACCCCACCATAACTGTCTAGATATACACCAGTCTCTTATATTTTCTAACCATTGTAAATATGTTTTGTCATATCTTTCTGGTACAAATTCTAATTCTTTTGATTTTAATATATCTATAGCAGGTTTAGCTAATTCATCCATTTTAACAAACCATTGCTCAGAAAGTCTTGGCTCTATTACAGTATGACATCTGTAGCAAGTACCAACTGCATGTGGATGGTCTTTTATAGCTATAACATATCCTGCTTCTTCTAAATCTTTCATTAATTGTTTTCTACATTCGTATCTGTCCATACCTTGGTATTTACCAGCAAGTTCATTCATAGTTCCATCTTCGTTCATAACGTTGATTTCTTCTAAGTTATGTCTTTGACCAACACCAAAATCGTTAGGGTCGTGAGCTGGAGTCATTTTAACTGCTCCTGAACCGAAATCTTTATCTACATAGTCATCAGCAACTATTGGAAGTTCTCTTCCTACTAATGGAAGTATTGCAGTTTTTCCTACTAAGTGAGCATATCTCTCATCTTCTGGGTTAACAGCTATACCTGTATCTCCAAGCATAGTTTCTGGTCTAGTTGTAGCTATTTCTAAAAATTCATCACTATCTTTTAAGAAGTATTTTATGTGATAGAAGTTTCCATCTTTCTCTTCATGCTCAACTTCAGCATCAGATAAAGTAGTTTTACAGTCTGGACACCAGTTTATTATTCTGTTTCCTCTATATATTTGACCTTTTTCATAAAGTTTTACAAAGAAGTCAGTAACAGCTTCGTTACATCCTTTATCCATTGTAAATCTTTCTCTATCCCAGTCACAAGAGTTTCCTAATTGTTTCATTTGTTCTACTATTATTCCACCAAACTCTTCTTTCCAGTCCATAGCTCTTTTTAGGAATTCTTCTCTTCCTATTTCATACTTAGTTTTTCCTTCTTGCTCTTTTATTCTCTCAACAACCTTAACTTCTGTTGCTATAGAAGCATGGTCTGTTCCTGGTTGCCATAGAGCTTCATAACCATCCATACGTTTCCATCTTATAAGAACATCTTGTAAAGTATGGTCAAGAGCATGTCCCATGTGTAATTGTCCTGTTATATTTGGTGGGGGTAAAACTATGCAGAATGGTTTTTTATCTGGATTTGGACTTGACTTAAAGTAACCTTTTTCTAACCATTCAGCATAAAGTCTTTTTTCAAAATCTTTTGGATCATAAGTTTTCGATAAGTTTTTTATTGCCATTGTTTCTTCCTCCTTATATTGTTTATTTCTTATTTTTCAAATTAATTGGTATTTATGATTATAAAATTTATCCTAAAACAGATAAAATATAATTTTAATTAAATATAAAAAGAGCCTTTCATCCTATAAATAAGGACGAAAAGCTCGCGTTACCACCTTAATTCCATAATAGATATGATTATATACTATGGCTCTTAATAGATTTTAACGATTCTCACCGTCTAAACTTACTATTAGTTCAGCTTAGAAACTCCAAAGCTACCTTCTGTAGATATTGACTAAGAAAACCTTCCAGCTATGAGTTTTCCTCTCTTTTAGTATATTTACATACTCCTCTTTTTCACAGTTTTTATATGAAATTATTATTAATATTTATTATAACTAATTTTTAGGATTATTGTCAATTTAATTATATATTATTCTACACCTTATAAAAGGTTACCAAAAGTTCTTTGGCTTTAAATCTTCAGTTATAGGTCTTATGTCATATCCTCTTTCTTTTAATATAGCTATAATATTGTTTAAGCAATCTACTGTTCTTTGGTTTTCGTGTAACAATATTACTATTTCATCAGTTTCTCTTGCATAGTACAATATATTACTTACTATTTGGTCTTGTGATGATTTCCAGTCCTCTGTATCAATAGTCCAATCCCAAACTAAAAAGCCTTCATCAATAAATTTTTTATAGATACTTTCTAGCATATATGGTTTACTACCAAATGGTATTCTTACTAACCTTGATGTTTCGCCTGTTATCTTATAGAATGTTCTCTTACAAGTTCTAAACTCTTCTATAGCTGAATCTTCTGTTTTATATAATTCATTTATATCGTGAGTAACTCCATGGAATCCAGTTCCATGACCTTCAGAATTCATTCTCCTAACAACATTTTTAAATACTATCATATTGTCATTTACCATAAAGAATGTTCCTTTGACATCATTCTTATCTAATATATCAATTATTTGACTAGTATATTTAGACGGCCCATCATCAAATGTGATATATGCAACTTTCTCACTTTCTGCACCATTAACCACATCACTATTAACTAATAAAACACTTGCTGTAATTAACATAAAAAAAATAAATGATTTTATTATTATGTTTTTCCTTTTTCTTGTCATTTATAATCACTTCTTCAAATTATATTTTATACAGTCATTGTTTCCTTTATGTCATACTTTTATACGACTTAAAATTAATTATCTAAACCTATTAATTCTTCTAATAATTTTGTTTTTTCTATCACTTTACTTAAGTGAAAGTTAAATACAGGACTATCACTTTCTTTAACTTTCAATAAAATTGTTTCATTTTTATAAAGCTTCCTTAATTTTTTATAATTATCTTTAGTCAAAAATAATTCTTTCTCTAATAATTCTATGGACTTCATGTGGAAATATATTTGTCTACATAAGTCTAAAGATTTGTCTATAATATCCAGATTAAAATTTCCCTTACTATAGTTTAATTCATCTATAAGCTTTGAATAGAATACCTCTGATGTTTTTATATTATTTTCAATATAATCAATTTTTAAATCTTTCTTACCAATAGCTATATTTTTTAAACTTTCCTTACATTGTAATTTTATCTTTTTAAACTCATTCATAGTATTGTCATAATAATTTGGTCTTGCCACACTATAATTAATAATAAGCCCCATAATAACACCTACAGATGTATCTATTACCCTTTGGATAGAATATACTAGTGGCGCACTATTAATATATCCCAAGTATAAAGAGAAAAATGTAACACTAGATACTACTAAAGAAGATAACTTAAATACTTCGCAGAATTTTATAACTATCATAATTCCTATTCCACATAAAATCGGGTTTGCTGGGGATATTAATACAAGTAAAAATCCTACTATTCCCCCTATTAATGTCCCCAATACTCTTTGTGACCCCATTTTAAAAGATGTCTTTATTGTATCTTGCATAGTCACTACACAAGCTGTAGCACAGTAGAACATATTGTCCACAGCAAATCTAGTTAATATACAGCACAACATTACTGCTATTCCTGTCTTCATAGTCCTCATGCCTATAATATTTCGTAACCGCATTTTGTTCCTCCACCAATGTCATTTGTCCTTCTTAGTATAATATATTTAGTAGTAACATGGATAGTTTTTTAACAATTTTCTATTATCTAACAGCGTATTAATAAGAAGTATTGATATTAAATCTTTTATCGTCCTAGTCAAATCATCATTGCAAAAGTGCATATAATAAATTTGACCTTCATTCATATCTTTATAAACTTGTTCTTTATAACCTAAGTAAATTTTATCAACTAAATCATCAAAATTATCTCTACTTGGAAAAGGTAGCAATATACTTTGTGAAGTTTCTCTAAGTACCTTTTTTATTTCAACATTAATATCATTATAAATTTTAGGATAATAATTTATAGCCAAACCCCTACAATATTCATAGTAGTTGCTCATTTAATCACCTCATACATTTTTATTAAAATTAGCTACTATAAATATATGCTTAAAAAAAATAAAACTGCTTTAAACAGTTTTATTTTTTAAAATCTATCCAATTTCTATCATCTCACCATTTTTTGCATAGATAATTTTTTCACATATATTAGTTATATGATCTCCAATCCTTTCGAGATATCTTCCTATAAATACTAATCTCATTCCTTGATTAATATTTTCATCTGGATTATTATGCATAACTTGTAAACAATCTTGTCTTACTCTTTCATATAATTCATCTATTTCGTTATCTTTTTGTGCTATTTCATAAGCTAAATTTGCATTATCATCACTTAATGCATCCCATAAATCTTTAAGCATTTCACAGCAAATTTCTTTCATTATGGGTATGTCTATTAACTCTTTTATAAATACCTCTTCTCCAATTTCTAAACTTTCTCTACATATATTAGCTGCATAGTCACCTATTCTTTCTAATTCTGTAGATATATCACAAAGAGCATAAATATATCTTAAGTCCCTAGCTAAAGGTTGCTTTAATGCCATAAGTTCTATACTTCTATCTCTTATATACTCCCTTAATATATCAATATCATCATCTTCTCTAATTACTTTTTTTGTATTTTTCATGTCTTTTTTTATCATGTATTCTACTGATAAATCCACAGACTCCTGACACTTTTCAATCATTCTTAAAGTATATTCTTTAAGAGATTGTATACTTACATCTAAATTAGTAATAACCATTATTTGCCCCTCTTTCTTAAATAATTAATCTTAACCAAATCTTCCTGTAATATAATCCTCTGTTCTCTTATCAGATGGTACAGTGAATATTTCTTTAGTATTATTATACTCTATTAATTCACCATTTAAAAAGAAACCTGTTTCATCTGATATACGTGCTGCTTGTTGCATATTATGAGTAACTATTACAATGGTATAATCTTTTTTTAATTCAAAGATTAAGTCTTCAACTTTTGCTGTAGATATAGGGTCAAGAGCTGAAGTTGGTTCATCCATTAAGATTACATCTGGCTTCATAGCTATAGTTCTAGCTATACATACTCTTTGTTGCTGTCCACCAGATAAACCAAGGGCTGGAGATTTTAACCTATCTTTTACTTCATCCCAGATAGCTGCTCCTTTTAAACTTTCTTCTACTATTTTGTCTAAGCTTTTTTTATCTTTTATTCCATGCACTCTAGGTCCATAGGCTACGTTATCATAAATACTCATTGGAAATAAGTTTGGTTTTTGAAATACCATTCCTATTTTTGTTCTTAATTTTATTACATCATTATTTTTATAAATATCTTCTCCGTCAACTTTTACAATTCCTTTTATCTTCACATCATCTATCAAATCATTCATTCTGTTTAAAGTTCTTAAAAAAGTTGATTTTCCACATCCAGATGGACCTATTAATGCTGTTACTTTATTTGATTTAATATCCATATTAATTTTAATTAAAGCCTGCTTTTCTCCATAAAATAAATCTAAATCTCTAACACTTAATTTATTTGAATTATTCATACTCATATTATTATCTCCTTTTATATCATAACAACTATACATTACCCTTACTTAATTTTTTAGCAATTAGCTTTGTACTCGTATTTAAAATTAAGACTATTACAATTAATACTATACCTACACTAGCTGCTCCGCTTATATCACCCATTTCCTTTGTTAAAAGATATGAATGAACAGTCAATGTTCTCGCACTGTCAAATATACTTGTTGGCATACTAGCAACTGTTCCTGCTGTTAATAATATAGCTGCTGATTCACCAATTACACGTCCTATTGATAATATAACTCCTGATAATATCCCTGGAAGCGCACTTGGTAATATAACCTTATATAAAGTTTGGAACTGTGTAGCTCCCATGGCCAAAGATCCTTCTCTAAATTCATTTGGCACAGTTTTTAATGCTTCTTCTGTTGTTCTTATAATTACAGGAAGTATTATTATAGCTACTGTCAAAGCCCCTGCTATTATTGAATATTGCATTTTTAATGTTACAACAAAGAATATTCCTCCAAACAAACCATAAATTATTGATGGTATCCCTGCTAAACATTCTGTTGCAAATCTTATTATCTCAACTACTTTACCTTTTTTCGCATATTCATGAAGATATATAGCTGATAAGATTCCTATTGGTGTTGCTATTACGATAGAAACTAGTACCATATACACAGTACTTACTATCATTGGTAAAATTCCACCATCTCCTGATGCTGAGTAATCACTAAATATATAACTTAAATTAATTCCTTTGATTCCATTAACAAATATAAACCCTACTATTAACACTAATAATCCAACTGTTACGAAAGATGATAGATATAATAGAAAGCTTAAAAAATTATCTTTAAATTTTCTCATCTTACTGCTCTCCCTTACTAGTAAGTTTTCTTAATACTAAGTTAAGTATTAATATAAACATGAATAATACAACTCCAGTAGCAAATAGCATTTCTTGATGAGTTCCATATGCATATCCCATCTCAAGCGCTATGTTCGTAGTTAAAGGTCTTACACTATCTACAATAGAAGTTGGTATAACAGGTGAGTTTCCTGCAACCAATATAACTGCCATTGTTTCTCCTATCGCTCTACCTATCCCTAGTACTACTGCTGCTAATATTCCTGATTTTGCTGCTGGTAAAACAACCTTAAAAATAGTTTCTATTTTTGATGCTCCAAGAGCTAGCGATCCTTCTTTATAAGCTTTAGGCACTGCTTTTATTGCTGTTTGTGAAACTGATATTATCGTCGGTAACATCATTATTGATAAAACTAATATTACAGCTAATAAACTTTGACCTTTTGGCAAGTTTAATAGTTTTTGAATATTTGGTACTATAAATGCTAATCCAAATAATCCATATAATACAGAAGGTATTCCGGCAAGTAATTCTACTGCTGGTGATACAATTTTTTGCACAGGTTTTGGTGCAATTTCAGCTAAAAATACTGCTGTAAATATTCCTATTGGAACTCCTATTATTAAAGAACCTATTGTAGCTGCTGTGGAAGCTACTATCATCGGTGCCACACCAAATTTATTTGAATTAGGTAACCAATCTGTTCCCGTTAAAAAATCTACAAATGAATAACCTTTAAATAGGAATGGTGTTAAACCTTTATAAAATACGAATCCTATAATCAGTAATAAACTTATTACTGATATCCATGCACTTATCATAAATACGTTTTTTGATATATTCTCTATTAAATATTTTCTATTGTTGTTTTTATTTTTATTTTTGGCGACGATTTGATTTTTTCCTGTTATATGTTGATTAATCAAAACATTTCCCCCTTATTAATTTATTTATTTTTATTGTTCTTTGTATTCCTACAATTCAATGATACAAGTCGAAAGTTAAAATTATATTAGATTTAAGTTAAGTATATGTAAAATATATAATATTTTATTATTTTGTAGGAACACATCATTTTTTGTCGAGTGATTTGTTAAGAATTTGCAAACAATTTTTATCTATGGTTAATTTTTCAATTTTCTTATATAAACAACATATTTTCTCATTGGTACTTCAAATAATAGAAATCAATTAAAAAATCACTAGCATTCATTAGAATACTAGTGATTTTTATTCATTATTTATTTTAATATTTTTTCTATATCATTCTTTATTTTTGATGGTAATACAGTAGGTGCATATCTTTTAATCATTTTTCCTTCACTATCAATTAAGAATTTAGTAAAATTCCATTTTATTTGCTTTCCAAGTATACCTTTTGTTTCATTTTTTAAATATTTATAAAGCGGATGTTCATTCTCACCGTTTACATATATTTTTTGGAACATAGTAAATGTTACACCATAGTTCAATTGGCAAAATTCATGTATATCCTCATTGCTCCCAGAATCCTGGTTGGCAAACTGATTACAAGGAAAACCTAATATTTCAAGTCCCATATCTCTATATTCTTGATATATTTCTTCTAAATCTTTAAATTGAGGCGTTAATCCACATTTGCTTGCAGTATTTACTACTAAAACTACTTTTCCTTTGTATTGATCCATACTTACTTCTTGTCCATTAATTCTTAGTGCCGAAAAATCATAAAATTTCATATTATTATTCTCTCTTTCACATTGCTTATTTGTAGTTTTGTTTTAATTATAATTTATATAAATTTAATTTAACTCTATCATCCTCTTTATCAAATTTTTCATTAATAAAACAATAAAAATGAGCTATAGTACAACTTTTTTAATTCATTGTACCATAGCTCTATATCTAACTAGGTTATATATTTTTATTAGCCTCTATATTTTCTAATATATCAGGAAGTATTATTGTAAACTTACTACCCTTATTAAGTTCACTTTCAAGTCTAATATCTCCACCGTGAAGTTCTGCTATATACTTAACAAGAGTAAGGCCTATACCACTACTACTTACATTTATAGGTCCAGTACCCTCAACTTGAGAGAATCGTTTAAATATAAACTCCTGATCCTCTTTCGATATTCCTATCCCTGTATCTTCTACAGTTATCTCAATATTATTTTCAACTTCTTTAATATATACTCTAATTTCTCCACCTTCTCCTGTAAATTTAATTGCATTCGCTAACAAGTTAACTATACATCTTTGTATTTCAGTTTCATCACAAGATATTGTTTTTTCTTCTATATCTGGATCAATTATAAGGATTAAACCGTTTTCCTCAATAAATTTACTCATATTAAGTGCAGCTTCTTCCACAATATATACTATATCATTATTTTTTTTATGGATTTTATATTTTCCTGTCTCTATCTTTGAACTATCTATAATATCATTTATTATTTTTAATAAATTATCACAATTTTTACTTATGATATTCATATACTGATTTATCTTTTCATATGTAAGATTACTACCAAAAGAATTTATTAACTGTATTGTTGATACTATAATATTTATTGGAGTTCTAAGTTCATGAGATAAGTTTACAAAGTAGTTATTTTTAAATTTTTCATGCTCTATTATTTCCTTGCTTAGCTTTTTATTTTCTTCTAATTGCTTATTTAATTTCATTGTTTTTTGATCTACTAAATGCTGTAATATCTTAACGTAATTAAATATGTAAATGAATAATGCTAATGTCATAAATATATAAATTAAATAAGCTAAAGGTGTTTTCCATATGGGATTTTTTACCCTTATATTCATACTTATTCCTTTAGTTAATTCACCATGGGCACCTCTGGCTCTTATCTTTAAAGTATACTTTCCTGATTCTAATGATTTAAAGTCTATACGGCTGCGAGAATCAGCATATTGCCAGTCTGAGTCAATCCCTTCAAGCATATATTCATAAGTTATATGATTTATATTCTCATAATTAGGTAAGAAGTAATTAATAGATAAATCTTTATCCTTATATCCTAAAATCAATTCATTTCCGTCATAAAAAACTTTATCTTCTCCGATAAAAATATCACCAATTACTACTTCATTATCAATCTTTTTATAATTTTTTATATCATCTGGATCAAAGTATGTATAACCATCTGTGCTACCAAATATCATATTTCCATTTTCAAGTTTCAAGCTTGAGTTTAAGTTAAATTGAAACCCATATAAACCATCCTTTTGGGTAAAATTAATAAAATCTTGCTTTTTCACATCAAACTTATTCAAACCTTTATTAGTGCTTATCCAAATATTACCATTATCACTAATAAGAATTGAATTTATAAAGTTATTTGTTAGACCTTCAGCTGTAGTATAGGATGTAAATCTATTAGCTTTTATATCAAATTTGCTAAGACCTATATTACTACCTATCCATAAATTACCTTTATTATCAAATATCATGCAATTTATATAATTATTAATTAAAGAATTCTTATTTGAAGGATCATTAGTATATCTTTCTATAACTCCCTTATCCTTATGAAACTTTATTAATCCAACATCAATTCCACCTAACCAAATAATATTTTCATCTTTATAGTCCTGTAATATATATTTTATACGCCCTGGGTTTATTCCAAGTTCCTTCATATATTCACTATAATATACACGCTTTCCATCATCTATTTCAGTGCAATAAAAATCTTTTGCAGTTGCTACCCATATATATTTTCCATTTTCATATAAATAATTTAATTCTCCATTATAACCATCTTCAACTAGTACTTCTTCATAAGTATTTTCCTCTGTATCAATATACTTTATTTCCTTATTCGTTACGATAACAATATATTTATCATGTATATTATACAAACTTTTTATATATCTATTACTTAAATTAAAGTCACTCTCTTCATACATTCTTTTTACTAAATTTCCATTTTCTGAATCATATATATATATTCCATTAAACTTAGTAGCTACCCATATATAATTATTCTGTTGCACTATAGATACTATATCTTTACCTTGTTCTTTGTTAACATAGTTAAGTGGAATATCATCATTTAATATATTAGCTCCTTTATCAGTTCCAATCCACATTGTTTCATTAGAATCTTCATAAAAACATGTTATAACATTGCTAGAAATAGAGTTTTTTAAATTTGAATTCTTCTTGATTTTTTCAATCTTATATTCGTCTGCTTGGATTTTTACTACTCCAGAACTGCTAGATAGCCACGCGTTATTTTTGCTATCATTAAATATAAAATTATTATTAAGCTCTATTTCGCTATATCCAGTATCATAAACATTAGATATTTTTTTCTTATTTATATCATATTCTTTAATAACGTCATCAATTATCCATACAAAACCCTTTTCATATTCTTTTTTATTATATACAATAATACCTTCTTTAGTTGATATCCACACATTACCTGAATTATCTCTTGATATACGATAAATAAATAGATCATTTGTATATAGTTCATTTTTATTTCTATTTACTTTAAAATTCTTATATATTACATTTATTCCATGTTTTGTACCAACCCATAATGTTCCATTTTCACCCTCCTCTAAGTCTGTTATAGACGAATTGGTTAATGAGTTTGAGTCATTCTTATCATGATAAAAAGCTTCAGCTTTTTCACTTGCAATATCTATTCTAATCAAACCATCTTCTGTACCTACCCACATAATATTTTCATCATAATTACTTTTCAATAAAGAGGTGATTTTTAAGCTACCTAAATTATATTTATCATTTTCCAAATCCTTCATTCTAACAATACTATCTGTATCTGCGACTAAAAAGTCTAATCCATAATCAGTAGCTATCCATAGGTTCCCATCGGAGTCTTCTTCTACATCAGTTATATAAGTTGAACTTAAAGTATTTTTATCTTCAGTTTTACAATTATATATTTTTATATTTTCACCATCATATCTATTCAGACCATCCTTTGTTCCTATCCACATATATCCCTTACTATCTTGAAATATGGATGTTACATATTCATTTGAAAGCCCTTCATCAATAGATATACTTTCAAATTTTGAATCACTTAATATTTCTGCATATGATTTTATAGGGATTAAAATATTAAGTAAAATAAGAATTATTATTATTTTTAATTTCATATCTTACTACCTCTCATTAACAAATATATAATATATTTTAATTTGACGTCATATTTATATGTTAGTATACTTAATGCAATGATTTCAATAATTTTAGATATTTTGATTATAATATCAATTTTATCTACTCTTATTAAAATCTATTTCATGATTTTTAATTGCAAATAAAAATCACACCTATTAATTATCAAAATTTACTTCTGATAAAATTAAGGTGTGATTCTTACTTAATTCTAATCTAAAAACTCTATTAAATTTTCTCCAAGCTTACCTATTCTAGCTAAAGAGTAAACATCATATCCCTTTTCTTCTAACTTTCCTCTTCCAACTTGGAAAGATTTTTCTATAACAATTCCTATTCCAGCAACAGTTGCTCCAGCTTCTTCTACTAATCTAGCAGCTCCTAAAGCCGCCTCCCCATTAGCAAGAAAGTCATCTATTATAAGAACTTTATCATCAGCATTTATATATTTTTTTGATAAAGTTAATTCATAATCCATAACTTTTGTAAATGAGTGTACTGTTGTTTGATAAACTTCCCCATTTAATATTTTTGATTGTTGTTTTTTAAGTGTTACCATTGGCAGCTCCATTTGAAGAGCAGTCATAGCAGTTGGAGCTATTCCTGAACTTTCTATTGTAAGTATTCTAGTTATTCCATGATTTTTAAAGTATTCTTTGAAATAAGTTCCCATATTATACATTAATTTTGCATCCACTTGATGATTTAAAAATGAATCTACCTTTAATACTGTTTCACTTAATGCTCTTCCATCTTTTAGTATTCTCTCTTTTAACTCTCTCATTTTACATTGCCTCACTATCTAATTCTTTATTTATATTTTTTTCTTGTTTATCTTCTCTAAGTATTATATTTAAAACTAAAGCAACTATTGTACCAGTTGATATTCCTGAAGAAAACACCATTTGTAATCCTTCTGGTAATTGTGATATAAAGTCTGGTCTAAAAGTAACTCCAAGACCCAGCCCTATAGATGTTGCTATTATTAATAAATTTCTATCATTTATTTCTACTTTACTTAATGTTTTTATTCCTGCTGCTGCAACAGTTCCAAACATTACTATCCCAACCCCCCCAAGAACTGGTTGTGGTATTCCATTTATTAACGCTGCAAATTGAGGGAATAAACCAAGTATAACTAATAGTATACCTGCCATTATTGCCACATGCTTACTTGCCACTTTTGTTAATGGTATTAGACCTACATTTTGACTGAAGGATGTATTTGGGAATGATCCAACAACTCCACCAACGATACTCCCCACACCATCAGCCAATACTCCTGACCCAACTCTTTTATCATCCATGTCAACATCAGATACTTCACCTATTGCTTTTAAGCATCCTACTGTTTCTATTGTTGTAACAAAATATGCTGGTAAAAATGCAATCAAAGCTTTTAAATCAAAAACTACACCGTATTGGAATATTTGTGGTATAGCTATAAAGTTTGCTTGTGTAACTGCTGAAAAATCAACTTTTCCAAGTGGTATACAAATTATGTATCCTACAACCATCCCTATAAGTATCGATGCACTACTTAGAATTCCTTTTCCATATCTGTTTAAAAGCAAAGTAATCATCATAACAAGCATTGCTATTGATACATTTGTTAAGCTACCATAATCAGCCGCTCCTACTCCTCCAGCAGCCCAATCCATTGATACAGGCAGCAAAGTAAGACCTATTAAACAAACTACTGTACCAGTTACTATTGGTGGGAATAACTTCATTAAAGGCTTTATAAAATAACTTAAAATAATTTCAAAAAATGCACCTAAAATTGTTGCTCCAATTATTCCTGGTAATCCCAATACAGAACCTACTGATATGGACGGTGATACAAATGTAAAATCTGTACCCATGATACATGCAACTTTTGATCCTACTCTTCCTACTCCTCTTGCTTGAATTATTGTAGCTATACCTGCAGCTAATATTGAAGCACTAATTACTGCCATGGATGTAGCTGGATCAAATCCTAATGAACTGGATATTACTAAGGGAACGACTATAATTCCTCCAAAAGCTGCAAATATATGCTGAAATCCTAAAAGGATCTTTGTAGCCAAGGCAGGATTATCTTCAACCCCATACTTTAAATTGTTTAATTGTTTTATGTTTGATGAATTCATAACACTCTCTCCCATAGTTTTATTTTTGTGTGTATGACTCAGTTTCTAATAGTTTTTAGGAATTAAAAAACACCTCGATACAAATATCGAGGTGTTTATCCAAAATAAATATAAATCAATCTTAGCTAGTTTATACTTATATATTCTTTAAACTATACCTCGTAGTCTACTAATTTAAGGTTAGCAGGTAGAAACTTACGGACCATATTACCGTCAAATATACGAGTCATTTATTTTTATCTTATTGTACCACATCTACTTTTTTTGTAAATACTTTTTATACAATTAAACATATTTATTCATTAAATGTAAAAAGCCTAGCTGATTTCAACTAGGCTTTTTTGTAACTTAAGGTTTATTTAAATATAATAATCAATTATAGAATCTTGCTTATTTAGTAGGAGCTTTTATGAATCCTTCTTCAGCTATTATATTTTGTCCTTCTTCACTCATTATGAAATCAACGAATGCTTTTGCATTATCAGTCATAGCATCTTTTTTGTTTATTACTAAGAAAGGTCTTGATATTGGGTATTTTCCAGCAACAACATTATCATCATTAGCCTCTACACCATCTATTTTTAAATCATTCAAAGTATCATCTAAATATCCAAATGATATGTATGCTATAGCATTTTCATTTCCTTCTACTGTTGATTTTACATTTCCAGAACCATCACTTATTGTAGCATCTTTAGTTAATTCTTCAGATTCAAATCCTAATATATCTTGGAATCCATCTCTAGTTCCAGAACCTTCTTCTCTTGATATTACTACTATTGAAGCATCTTCTCCACCAACTTCTTTCCAGTTAGTTATTTTTCCTGTAAATATATCTTTAACTTGATCGATTGTTAAGTCTTTCACTTTATTTGCTGTGTTTGTTACAACTGCTATACCGTCAATAGCTATTTGAGTTCCTTCTACATCTGCAGTTTCTTCATCTTTTAAATCCCTTGAAGACATCCCTAAATCAGAAGTTCCATCTATTGTATTTTTTATCCCTGCTGATGAACCAGGTTGTTGTACTTCTATTTTAACATCGTTATTCTTTTGATATGCTTCTGCTAGAACCTCCATTGTTGGTCCTACTGAAGTAGATCCTGATATAGTTATTTTAGCAGTGTCCCCCTCTGAAGAACCTCCTGAACCACACCCTACTGCAAGTCCACTTACCATTACTGCCCCACATAATAATGCAATTATTTTCTTTTTAAACATCTTAATAATCTCCTTCCAAATACCAAAATCTTTTATTTTATTATTTTTTGTTCTCTCGATTTGATTTATCTTACAACTTAATAATACAGAACAAGTGTTAAGAGAGTATTAAGTATACATTAAAGGGGTGTAAAGTTTGTTAAATCCATATTAACTTTACACAATTTAATATTCTACAATAAAATTCGATTTCCTTATATGACTACAATGTATATTTTTTCCATAAACAAAGGAGCTATTTATACATACATTATATAAAAATAGCTCCTTTGTTTATTAACATTATAATTCTTTTTCTAGATCGTCTACTAAATCTTTAAACACATGTAAAGCTTTATCAACAGACTCTTTTTTCTCCATATCCACACCAGCTTTTCTTAGTTGGTTTAATGGGAAATCTGAACCACCACTCTTTAAGAATTCTTTGTATCTTGCTACTGCACTTTCACCTTCTTCAAGTATTTGTTTACTTAAAGCAGATGCTGCTGAGAATCCTGTAGCATATTTATATACATAAAAATTGCTATAGAAATGAGGTATTCTTGCCCATTCTAGCCCTATATCTTCATTTACTTCGCAAGATTCACCATAGTATTGTTTATTTAAGTCATAATAAATATTTGTGAATTCTTCTGCTGTTAAAGGCTCTCCACCCTCAACTTTTTCATGACATATTTTTTCAAACTCAGCAAACATTGTTTGTCTATACACAGTAGTTCTAAATTGCTCTAAGTAATAATTTAATAAATACACTCTTTCTTCTTTTGAACTGGCATTTTTTAATAAGTAATTTATTAATAATAGCTCATTTAATGTAGATGCAACTTCCGCCACAAAGATTTTATATCCCGAATACAAATATGGTTGATTATTTTTTGAATAATAACTATGCATTGAGTGGCCCATTTCATGTATTAAAGTAAATAATGAGTTTAAGTCATCTTTGTAGCTAAGTAATATATATGATTTAGAATCGTAGCTACCCCAAGAATAAGCTCCACCTTGTTTTCCTTCATTATCGTATACATCTATCCAACCTTCAGCAAATGCTTTTTTTACATTTTCTAAATACTCTTCACCTAAAGGTTTTAAGGCTTCTAATATAATTTCTTGTGCCTTTTCATAAGGTATTTCCATATCAAAGTTTTCAGTTAATGGCACATATAAATCATACATATTTATTTTGTCTAGTCCTAAAAATGTCTTTTTAAGATCCATGTATTTATTTAGAGAGTCTAAATTCTCGTGAACAGCTGCAATTAAGTTGTCGTAAACTTCCACACTAACATCGTCTTGGAATAATGAACCTTGTAGCGCAGATTCATACTTTCTTGTTTTAGCATAGAATATTTCGCTTTTTATACCACCATATAAAGTCGATGCAAAAGTATTCTTAAATTGACCATAAATAGAATACATTGCTTCAAATGCATCTTTTCTTACTCGTTGGTCTTTGCTTTTTAGGAATAAGCTAAAGTTTGAGTGCGTTACTTTGACTTTTTCGCCTTTTTCATCTTCTATTTCTGGAAATTGTAGATCAGCAAAAGATAACATATCATATATATTTTCTGGTACACCTGATAAATCAGATACTGCAGCTAATAATTCTTCTTCTCTTTCATTTAAAGTATGTGGTTTTAATCTTAAAATTTCATCTACATGTTTTTTATAATTAGATAACTTTTCACTTTTTAAGTAATTTTCTAATTTTTCATTATCCATAGCAATTATTTCTGGCACCATATATGAAGTTGCCATTGATAATTCTGTAGATAACATATCTGTTTTAGTTGCATTTCCTTGATTCTTATTTATTCTAGTATCTTCATGACTTTTCATATGAGTATACACATATAAATTTTGAAGTATTCTAGATGCTTCTTCTGATATGTTTAAAGCTTTATATAAGTTTTCTTCGCTATCAGCTAAAGTTCCCTTGTATTTCTTAACTTCTTCAATTAAATCTTTTACCTTTTTTATGTCCTTTTCTATAGATGATTCATCTGGGTACATTTCATCTATTGTCCATTTAAATTTATTTTCTATTGTACTTCTTTCCATCTTTTCACTCCTTAATAAATTATTTATCTAATAAACTTCTTTATTTATATATATTTATATTAGTATTTCCAAAATAAAATCGCAAACTACATTAAACTTACTTTATATATTCCATATTAATAACATGATTAATATTTTTCAGTTCTATAATTAACTCATCTAATATTAATCTCTTATCATATTCAATCAAAAGCACAATTTCCCATATTCCTTCTGATTTAGTTATTATTTGAAAGTTTTTTATGGCTATTTCAGATGATTTAATAGTATTAAATACAGTAGATGTCACATCTAAGTTTGTTATAGTTGCTTTTAGTACTGTTTGACTTCGTTTAGATATTACTTTATCAAAATTTTTCAATATATACAGTGTTGTCATCACTAAAATCCATGCCGAAATTCCAAGCACATATTGACCATATCCTATTGCAATCCCAATACATGCAGTAGTCCATATACCTGCTGCTGTTGTTAATCCTCTTATTCCATTGGAATTTTTTAATATAGCTCCTGCACCCAAAAAACCTATCCCAGATAATACTTGCGCAGGTAACCTTGCTGGATCCATATTTGTAATGCTACCATATTGGGTAAATAGTTCTAGAGCTATAATAGATGTAATACATGATCCAATAGATACTAAAATATGTGTTCTAAAACCCGCAAATTGATTAGACTTTTCTCTTTCATAACCAGTAAAACCACCTACTATAACAGCTAATAAGAGTTTTATGATTACTTCCTCATTTTTTAAAATTATGTCCCCCATTTTATCCCCCTTAGAATCATATATTCATATTATATAAGTATTTCATATATTTATTAGTATAGTATATGTTTTTATTCTCTATTCGTAATTACAATCTATAATTCTTCATTTATATTATCTTCATTTGCTAAGATGTTTATATTTGTTGGATATCCAATCTTAATATTATTTTTCTTAAATACTATTAAGACTTGTAATTTAGCTTCTCTCAATATAGCAAAATATTTTTCTGATGTAACTACGCCTGTAATTGTGTATTTTGCACCTATTGATATTTTTTCTATATCTGTTATTCCATAAACTTTAAATCCTAGATTGCTAGATGGTCTTAACTTAACAAGGTACTCTTTATAGTTTTCATTCATTATATTACATACTTCTTGTAATGAATCTAAAACTTTTATCGGATCCTCCTCATAAGAAACTCTAACATGAACAATAACTCTCATCACATCCTTACTATAGTTTCTTATACTGTTAATATTACCATTTGGAATAGTAATTCTTTTTAAATCCCAATCTCTGAGACTAACACTTCTTATGCCAATTTCTTCTACACTACCTCTAAACTCTTCATTTATTACAATAAAATCTCCTACCTGAATTTGCTTTTCAAATAGAATAAAAAATCCATTAAAAATGTCTTTTAGTATACTTTGGGATGCGACTCCTGCCACAATTCCAACTATGCTTGCTCCAGTAACTAATGAACCAAATGCAGTTGCATCAACAATTTCAAACTCTCTAAGTATTAGTATGACGCTTAAAAATAGCATTATATAGTAAGACACAGAGCATAGCACACTACAAAGGGTGTCCTCATACCTCTCATCAAACTTTGTAATTTTAAATAAACCTTTTAAAAAAAATTGTATAATTTTTAACAAAATACATGCGATTATTATGATAAAAATGCTACGAATTAATTTAGAAAAAAACATTTAATCACCTTTAATTATAATAAACTCATAAATAAAATTTGCTTTCTTATTTACATTTATACTTTAGTATACTCATAATTCTCATTTAAAATCACAAAATACATACAAAAAAACCCACATTATTGTGGGTCACTTGCTTGCTTTATATATTCATTTATTAACATATCTATTTTCTGACTTGATTCAACTAGCTCATCTCTGAATATTTCAGGGTACTCTATATATGTATTTATTAATTCCCTTACTTCTTCAATTTCTTTCTTCAGTGCTTCTAATTCACTTTTATCCATAAAAACCACCACTATCAATATGTATTTTATTTAATTCTATCAAAAATTGTTATTCTTTGTCAACAACCTCTCGGAAAATATTGTCAATTTAGGATAACAATACTTTGATACTAATCCTACAAACATCCCTGTAATTAAAGATGCTATAAGCATAAATGGTAAATACCCTACCATATTAATACTTTGTACTATTATACTTGCTACTAATAACTGTCCTATATTATGTCCTATGGCTCCTATAATACTCACTCCTATAAGTGAAAAACCCTTTATCTTACTAGCTAAATACATACAGATTAAACTTAAATATGCTCCTCCAGCACTAAATAATAAGTATGAAATAGGTCCAGCAAAAATAGAAGATAATATAATTCTAACAGTTAATACTATACATGTATCTTTTACACCTAAGATTATCAATGATATAAGCGTTATTATATTTGATAAACCTAATTTAGCACCTGGAAAGATCGCTATAAGTGGGTTAGGTATGTAAGTTTCAATTATATATAATACTAAGCTATATGACACCATCAAACCTAGAAAAGTCATCTTTTTAGTTTTCATTCATTTTCATCTCCATTTTTTAACCTAATATTATAATACAATATATAGTTTAAAACCTCTATATTTTAATTTTTTTTATATAAGTTTTAAAAATCTAATGTTAAAATTATGATTATATTGACATTTTGACTAAATATAGTTATAATTTAATTGATAATGAAACTCATTAGGAGGTGTTAATGATGACTGTTTACGACTTAAAAGTTGGCCAAAGCGGTACAATTCATAATATAGATGGTGACGAACGATTAGCAAAAAGACTTCTTGCTTTAGGATGTATTGCTAATACTGAAATAGAAATAAAAAAAATTGCTCCACTAGGAGATCCAATAATAGTTAATTTTAGAGGACTTAACTTAGCCTTAAGAAAATCTGATGCAAAAAATATATACTTAAAAGATAGTGAGGTGGTTTAGTTGATTAATGTAGCTTTATTCGGTAATCCTAACGTTGGTAAAACTACTGTATTTAACTTATTAACAGGTTCTAACCAATATGTGGGTAACTGGCCTGGGGTAACAATCGAGAAAAAAGAAGGCTTTTTAGATGATAATATAAAAATAGTAGATTTACCAGGTATTTATGCCATGGATACTTTCTCTAATGAAGAAAAAGTATCTAAAGAATTTTTAGAAAAAGGAAATGTTGATGTAATAATAAATGTGGTAGATGCTTCTAATCTTGATAGAAACTTATACCTTACTACTCAACTTATGAAATATAATAAACCAATAGTTATTTTACTTAATATGGTTGACTTGGCTGAGGCTAAAGGAATAAAACTAGATTATGATAAATTAGCTGAAAATCTTAATGTTACTATACTGCCTATAGTTGCAAAGAAAAAAACTGGTTTAGAAAATATTAAGTCTGTAATTGAAAATGCTTCAAAATCTATGATTAATTACTCTATAGATTTTGGTGATGAAACTCAAACTTATAAAAAATTAGAAGAAATTATATCTAATGCTACTATAGTTCCTCCAACTAATAAGAAATCAATAAGTGATCGTATAGATGATATTATACTAAATCCTATACTTGCTTATCCAATTTTTATAGGAATATTATTGCTATTATTTAAATTTACTTTTGATTGGGTAGGTGGACCTTTACAAGAATGGCTTGGAGGAGCAATAGAGACTTATGTTATGGCTCCAGTTGACAGTATGTTAGCTAATTCAAGTGTATGGTTTAAATCTCTTATAGTTGATGGTGTACTTGGTGGTGTAGCTGGTACTTTACCATTCTTCCCTCTAATCTTCACTTTATTCTTCGGAATATCATTATTTGAAGATAGCGGATATATGTCAAGAGCAGCTTTCTTAATGGACAGAATAATGTATAGAGTTGGTTTATCTGGTAAAGCATTTATCCCTATGGTTATGGGACTTGGATGTTCTTCTCCAGCAATAATGGCAACTAGAACCTTAGAAAGTGAAAAAGATAGAAAGATAACAGCATTAATTTCTCCACTTATGACTTGTGGTGCTAAATTGCCTATATATGCTCTATTCGTAAAAATCTTCTTCTCTAGACATGAAGCTTTAGTTACTACTGGTTTATATTTACTAGGAATAGTTGTAGCAATCTTAGTTGCTTTAGTATTAAACAAAACAGTATACAAAACACAAGCAGAACCTTTCGTTCTTGAATTGCCAGAATATAGAGTTCCTACTTTATCATCTTTATTAAAAAATACTTGGAGTAAATCTAAAGGATTCTTAATAAGAGTTGTGACTGTAATGTTTGCCATGTCAGTAGTTATATGGTTCTTATCATCATTTAACTTACATGGATTTACTGAAGATATGAATACCAGCTTCTTATCAAGTTTCGGAAAAATAATTGCTCCTTTATTTGCTCCTTTAGGATTTAGTGACTGGAGAATTTCAGTTTCTATACTTACTGGACTTGGTGCTAAAGAAATAGTTGTAAATACAATGTCAGTTTTATTTGGTAATGATTTAGCTCAAGTTTTACCTACTGTATTCACTGGAGTTACAGCACTTTCATTCTTAGCATTCTCTGCACTATATACACCATGTATAGCAGCACTTGCTACTATGAGAAAAGAATACGGAAATAAAATGATGATAATATCATTATCTTATCAATTTGCCCTTGCTTGGGTAGTTGCATTTATTGTTACTACAGTTGGTAACTTAATAGTTGGTAGTAGTACTTCTGTAGAGTATATAATAGGTGGTTTAATAGTTTTAATCGCTGCATTTATTCTATTTAAAATGTTCACTAAAAAATCAAGCGGATGTAGTTCTTGCTCGTCTTGTCCATCAAGTGGATCATGTCATGCAAAAGCTACAAACGAATAATATAAAAAATTGCTATATTCTAATGAGTATAGCAATTTTTTTATTAACTATTTTATTAATACTGCCGAGCCATGCATATCGCATAGTGGTACTAGGAAAGCATTATTTTCTATGCAAAATTCTTTTACTGCATCTTTCACACCTGGAAACTGAGTACTGTTATAGTCATGTATTATGATCATTCCACCTTTTACAAGCTTAGGGTAGAATACTTTCAACCCTTCATAAGTAGGTTTATACAAGTCTGTATCTAAGCTAACAAAACAAAAACTTGGTAGCTCTTCTTTTACACTCTCAGGAAAATATCCTTTAATAAATATTGCTTGCTCTTTGTATGGCAACTGATTTTTTACTAATTCCATATTAGTATCTGAGAAATCTCCTACCTTAGCTTTTGAATATCCATGACTGTTTTCTATACTCACATCTTCGCTATTAAAACCTTCAAAAGTATCAAAAAGATATAATTTTTTGTTTGGAAATAATCTATTGATTTCCGATGCAAATTTCCCCTTATATACACCTAGCTCGGCAACTTCTCCCTCTAGCTTCTGTTCATTTATCTCAGATGCTATCAATCTCAAAGATGCTAATCTTATATCTATGTATGATTTAAAATCATTAATATTAAATATAATTCCTTTATAATCTAATAATTTTAGTTGTAATTGAATTTCTTCAGATGTTTCTTTATTTAAAACTGTAATAACAATAATATCAGGCATCATTTTTACAGATTCTTTAGCAGAATATATCTTTTTATTACCTTTATATTTTCCACATAAATCTGGATTATTATCTATAAAACCTAATAATTCTAAACCTCCATTTATCCAGTTTGATATCATACTACCAGCTTGCCCTGCCCCAAATATCATTATTTTTTTCATATACTTTTCCTCTTCTTCCTTTTTATATTTATATAATAAATAGTAATAATTTAAACTCTAAATCTCAATATAAATTAAAATTATATATTATCTAAATTCACATTTTTTAAATATTATTTTGGATATAAAAATAGTGAGGATATTGCTCCTCACTATTTTTATATTAAAAACTTACATTTAATTTTACTTCTTTACCATCTCTATTTACTACTAAAGTAGTCTTGTCACCACTTTTATATTCATATAAACGTTTAGTTAAATCAGACATGCTTGTTAGTTTTGTATCTCCTAATTTAACAATTATATCTCCTGCTTTAACGCCAGCTTTTTTAGCTGGAGAATCGTCTACTACTTCTCCAACAAATATACCTTCATCAGTAGCTACCTTCTGTCCTTGAGATTGAGCATAAGCTGCATAAGTTGATGCATCATATCCTTTTATACCAAGTGTTACTTTTTCATAGCTTCCATTTTTAATTACTGATTCTATAATTTCTTTTGCTTGATTAATTGGAATAGCAAACCCTAAACTTTCACCTTCAGATGTCTTTGCTGTATTTATTCCTATAACTTGGCCTTTTTCATTTAATAACGGTCCACCACTATTACCAGAGTTTATACTCGCATCTGTTTGAATAAGCCCCGTCATAGTTGCACTTTCAGTTTTTATGGTTCTATCTAGTCCACTGATTATACCTTGTGTAACTGTTCTTTGCAATTCTAATCCAAGTGGATTACCTATAGCTATAGATATGTCTCCTATTGAAACTTTATCACTATCTCCAAGTTCTGCTGGAGTAAGGCCAGTTTTATTTACTTTTACTACGGCTAAATCTAATTGTGAGTCATACCAAACAACATTACCATCAATACTTGAACCATCATTAAATAGTACATTTACTTTTTTTGCTTCTCCATCAGAAATAACATGAGAATTTGTAAGTATGTATCCATTTGAGTCTACTACTATACCTGTTCCCACACCTTCTGATTCAGTTGGAATAGAAAACATATTATTTGAGCTCATTACAGTTGTAGTAATACCTACTACAGATGGCATAGCCTTTTCTGTTACTGCTTGATACACATTTGTACTTTTTCCAGCGCTATTAATATTGATACTTTGTGATGTAGCGCCTCCATTTGATGATGAAGTTAAATTATTTTTTAATAAAACTACCGTTAAAAATGAACTAAGTACTGAACATATTACTGCTACAATAACTACTAATCCTATCCCTTTTTTTCTAGACATTTTTTCTCCTCCTAACAAAATGAATATATTATTATTTTATTTATATTATTTATTATTAACTTTTAATCTCTTAAACATAAAAAAGAAATCATCACAATCGATATAAATCTCTTATGATGATTTCATTATAATATTTTATTCTTAATTAAACCTTAATTTCTAAAGTCTTTTTTCTAATTCTTCTTTTTCTTTTTCAAATCCTGGCTTGCCTAATAAAGCAAACATATTTTTCTTGTATGCTTCAACACCTGGTTGGTCAAATGGATTTACTCCTAATAAATATCCACTTATCCCACAAGCTTTTTCAAAGAAGTATACTAAGTATCCAAAATTGTACTCATCTAATGTAGGTATGTTGATTAATAAGTTTGGAACTTGACCATCAGTATGAGCAAGTAAAGTTCCTTGGAATGCTTTTTCATTTACAAAATCTAAAGTTTTTCCACTTAAATAGTTAAGTCCATCTAAATCATTTTCTGCTGATTTTAATTCTATGGCTCTTCTTGGTTTTTCCACATTTAAAACTGTTTCAAATAAGATTCTCTTACCATCTTGAACGTATTGTCCCATTGAATGTAAATCAGTTGAAAAATCTACTGCTGCTGGGAATATACCTTTTTGGTCTTTTCCTTCAGATTCTCCATATAATTGTTTCCACCACTCACTTACAAAATGTAAACTTGGCTCATAGTTTACTAGTAATTCTATATCTTTGCCTTTTCTATGTAAAACATTTCTAACAGCTGCATATTGATAGCAATCATTTTCTGCTAAGTTAGCTGTAGAGTAATTTTCGCGAGCATCATTAGCACCTTGCATCATTGCATCTATATCAAGACCTGCTGTAGCTATTGGCAATAAACCAACTGGCGTTAACACTGAGAATCTGCCTCCAACATCATCCGGTATTACAAAAGTTTCATATCCTTCTTCATCAGAAACTTGTTTCAATGCACCTTTACTTGCATCTGTAGTTGCATATATTCTTTTTGCAGCTTCTTCTTTTCCGTATTTATTTTCTAAGAATTCTTTTAATACTCTAAAAGCTATAGCTGGTTCAGTAGTAGTTCCTGATTTAGATATAACGTTTAATGATACATCTTTATCTTTTATTATATCTAATAAGTCCATTAAATAAGTTGAACTTATATTGTTCCCTGCATAATATATTTCTGGAGTCTTTCTTTCTTCTTTATTTAAATTATTTCTAAATGAATGACCTAGACATTCTATGGCAGCTCTAGCCCCTAAGTATGAACCACCTATTCCTATTACTATCAATACATCAGAATCTGATTGTATCTTTTCAGCAGCTTTTTTTATTCTTGCAAACTCTTCTTTATCATAGTTATTAGGAAGGTCTATCCAACCTAAGAAATCATTACCTAAACCTGTTTTGTTATGAAGCATTTCGTGTGCAACATCAACATAAGGTTGTAATGCATCTACCTCTTCCTTAGCAAAAAAACCTAAGGCTTTACTATAGTTAAAATTAATTTTGTTCATAATTTTACTCCCTCTTTTTATAGTATTTATATCATAAAATTATATCATAAAATAGGTTTACCTTCTTGTTAAAAAATTGTTTAATTCATATTATTTTTTTCTCGCATTAGTTAATTTTTAACCTTCTATACAAAAATATAAAAAACCTTAGAAATAATTACTATCTCTAAGGCTTTATTGGTTATCTATTTTTCATTTACACTTTGTGCTATAACTTGTTGAGCTATATTTACAGCATGATCTGAAACTCTCTCTAAATTAGTTATTATTTCTAAGTAAATAATACCATTGTCTATACTACACATATTATTATTTAATCTTCTCATGTGATTTACTCTACATGATTTTTCCATAATATCTACTTGTTCTTCCATTTTTATTACTTTACAAGCAAGGTCTACATCTGATGTTCTCATAGATTCTAATGCATAAGTATAAGTTGATAAAACTTTGTTATACATATCATTTAATTCATTTTTTGCATGATCTGAAAATACAACATCATTAGCTATACTATTTTCACCTAATTCTGCTAAGTTTTCAGCATGGTCACCTATTCTTTCTATGTCATTTACTGTGTTAAACAATGAATCTATCACTTCTCTTGATTCTTCATTTAAAGGTGCCTTAGATAATTTTAGTAAGTAGCTTAATATAGTTTTTTGTAATTCATTTATTGTTTTTTCTTTTTTTAATGTGTTAGATAAATCTTTTTGAGATTTTTCCATTATACCTCTCATTGCACAGTCTAAACTTTGTTTTGATTTCTCACCCATTCTTAATGTTTCTTTCTCAACATTTAGTAAAGCTATTGAAGGTGTTTCAATCATTCTATCATCTATAAATTTTACAACTTTTACATCATCGTCTTCTAAATGTGAGTCTGGAATTAATCTAGTTGCTAATTTTATTATCATTTTATTAAATGGTAATAATATTAATGTTGATGCTATATTGAATATTGTATGAACATTAGCAATTTGTCTTGCAACATTATTTGGATCTATATAAGTTACTCCAGCAACAACTATTTTATTTAAGAATAATAAGAATATTACTGTTCCAAGTATATTAAATATTAAGTGTATAAGTGCTGCTCTTTTTGCGCTTATGCTTGCACCTATACTTGATAATAAAGATGTTACACAAGTTCCTATATTTTGACCATATAATATTGGTAAAGCACTATTAAGTGGTATTAACCCTTGTGATGCTAAAACAACTAGCATACCCATTGATGCACTTGAGCTTTGTATTATTGCTGTTATACCAAATCCTAGTAATAATCCTAAGATTGGATATTTACCAAAAGTAAGTAATGCATTTGTAAATCCTTGGTATTCTGATAATGGTTGCACAGCTTCTTTCATGAAGTCCATGCCTGTAAATAATATACCAAATCCTATTAAAACTTCTGCAATATGTTTAGTTTTTGGCTTTCCACCGAATAAATAAAGAATTATACCTATTCCTAAAGCTACAGGAGCTAGTCCATTCATATCTATAGATACTAATTGAGCTGTTACTGTTGTCCCTATATTAGCACCCATTATAACTCCTACTGCCTGTGGCAATGTCATTATACCAGCATTAACAAAACCAACTACCATTACTGTAGTGGCACTTGATGATTGGATTACAGCTGTTACTAATGTCCCAACAAGAACTCCCATAAATATATTACTCGTCAGAAGTTCTATAATCTTTTTCAGCTTACTTCCAGCTGCCTTTTCTAGGGCTTCTCCCATAAGATTCATTCCAAATAAGAATAATCCTAATCCACCCATAATACCGATGATTATTTCCAATTGTATTCCTCCTTAGTTACATTTAATCATTGACTATTATATTCTGCTTTTAATCCTAAATAAAAAATCTTTTACTACTATGTATTTATGATTTAACGCATAAACATTATATCATAAATTTTCGTTAAATTTTTTTATCAATTCGACTATAATTGTTAAAATTATTTAACAATTGGACAATATTTTTCAATGATCTTTTCTGCACATTTTATACCATCAACTGCAGCTGTAACTATTCCTCCTGCATAACCAGCACCTTCCCCACATGGGTATAGATTTTTAGTACTTACTGATTGCAAAGTTTCTTCGTCTCTTACTATTCTTACTGGAGCAGATGACCTTGTTTCTACACCTGTTAACACAGCATCATACATTGCAAATCCATTCAATTTTCTATCAAGAGATAATAAAGCTTCCTTCATTGTGTTTGTAACAAACTCAGGTAAACAGTCCCTTAAATCAGCTCCTGTTACGCCTGGCTTATATGATGGCTCAACCTTTCCTATATCTGTAGTAATCTTGTCATTTAAAAAATCTCCTACTAATTGCATAGGTGCATTATAACTTTTACCACCTAATTCATAAGCTAGTTTTTCATATTTTCTTTGGAATTCAATCCCTGCTAAAGGATGACTATTGCCAAAGTCTTCTGGTGTAACATTAACTAAAAATGCACTATTTGCATTTACCTTGTCCCTAGCATGTTCACTCATACCATTTGTCACTACTTCAAATTCATTTGATGCAGATGCTATTACAGTACCTCCAGGACACATACAGAAGGAATATGCTGTTCTTCCGTTAGATGTATGCTCTATTAGTCTATAATCCGCTGCTCCAAGCCTTGGATGATTATAGAATTCTTTATATTGAGATTTATTTATTAATTCTTGAGGATGTTCTATTCTAGCTCCAATAGCAAATGGTTTTTGAATAATTTTTACACCTTTGCTATATAACATCTCATAAGAATCTCTCGCACTATGACCAACAGCAAATATTACATTGTCACATTCTACTCTTTCTTTATCATTAACTATTACTGCTTTTATACTGTCATTTTCTACTTCTATATCTGTAACTTGAGTATTAAATCTTACTTCCCCACCAAGTCTTTTTATTTCTTCTCTTATATTTTTTACAACATTTTTAAGTATGTCAGTTCCCACATGTGGTTTATGAGAGTACAGTATATCATCAGGTGAACCAAAGTTTACAAGCTCTTCTAAAACCTTTCTACATCTGATATCCTTTATTCTTGTTGTAAGTTTACCATCTGAAAAAGTACCTGCTCCACCTTCTCCAAATTGTACGTTTGAGTTATTTTTAAATACTCTATTGTTCCAGAAATTATTTATATCTTTTGTTCTCTCATCCACATCTAATCCTCTTTCAATTAATAGTGGATTATATCCTCTTTGTGCTAAAAGTAGGGCTGCAAATAAACCTGCTGGACCACTTCCTACAACAACTGGTCTATTGTTTATTTTATTACTTCCATGTTGAACGCCCACATAATGAGGTTGTTTTACTTCAACTATATCCTTTAGACATTTTTTTAATAACTTTTGTTCATTTTTAAGTTCAACATCTACAGTATAAACAAAATCTATTTTTCCTTTTTTCCTTGCATCTATAGACTCCTTAAAAATATGATATTTTATCAATTCATTTTCTTTTATTTTTAATTTATTTAATACTAACTTTAGTATTTTTGACTTATCCTCATCAATACTAATTTTTATATTCGATACTCTTAACATTTTTTTCTCCTTTATGGTACTTCTATATTTTATATTACCTATTATATTTACCACTAAAAAAAATACCTAGACATAAATTTTCACATATTACTCAAAAAAAATCAAAAGCCAGGAATTTACCAAAGCCTTTGATTTTTCATAAAATTATTATTTATTTTTAGCTGTTAAATACTATTAGTCTCTTTTAGTAATAAGACCTCTTATAACTTTCATATTGTTAAATACCTTTTCTAAGAAATCTTCAGCTTCATCATTGTCTAATAATGTTATTTCTAATTGATCTCCTTGTGGTATATCTTTCATTTCACAGTATTTCTTTGCTGTATCTAATAATTCATCTTTCTTTTCTGAAGATAAATCAAAGTCTTTATAGTCAATTATTATGTATTGTTTTACTTTTTGTTCTTTACCTTCATTGTATCCTATTTCTATATGATAAATTACAGCATATAAATTGCTAGGACTTTCCTCACCATTATATACAGGTACTGCTGGATTCGATTTTATAAAGTTAGTTGATACTGCAATTCCATTTCCTAAACTAAGACTCATATTTTTACCTCTTTCTCTATTATATATGTATTATTTTATCACCTTTTAGATATATTAAAACCTTTTTTTATAACTTTTTATATTTTAAATACAAAAAATACTATTAAATGTAAAATTTAATAGTATTTTCTTATAAATATAATAAATTTTAATAATAATAAATTTATTTTATGATGCTCTTAATTCTTTATATCTTTTTCCTAAGGTACGAGGACTTATTTCATATTTTTCAGATACTTGAGCTTGAGTTATAATTTCTCCTGCATCTTTCTTAATATAGTATTCTATTGCTGCAGCCCATCCATTTTCATTACCTTTTATTGATTTGTTAGATTTAAGAAAGCCCTTCCATAAATCCAATCCTTTTTGTAAATATTTATCTTCTATATTACTTTTTAATACATCATATATATTTACATCTAAATTATTGTCTACTTTAGTTTCAGTCATATTTTTTATGTTAGTATTTAATGAATTTACAACATACGATTCATCATTTAATAATATTTGTTGTGCAAATTTATAAATTAGCTCACTATTATAAATTACAAATTCTTTTATATTCTTTAACTTTTTATTATTGTTAGCCTTATAAGATTGTTTAATGCTATCAAGTATTATACTTACATTTTTATTTGATACCTTTATGCATTCATCAACCATTATATTCATACCTTGTACATTTATTGGCCTTCCTATTATACTTTCACCAACTTTTAAGTTTTTAAACGCATCAATATCTTCCACTATTATTTTATTATCATTAAAATAGTCTCTAATTATTGATTTTGTAGTTCCTATATCTTCAATTTTAAATATGCTTACATTAGATTTCATCATTGATGATAATATATTTCTTTGATTTTTATTTAAAGTTAATTTATTATCGTTTATAAACATATTGGTTATTGTATTTCCCTTATCATTTCTATAATCATGCATAAAATATGTATTATATTGCTTATCTAGCATACAGTTACTTTCTTGTGAAATATGAAATTTCTTTAAGCATTCCTCTCTATATTTATGGAAACTTGATGATTTCGAATACTCACATATTTTATTTTCCATATTTTTATACAAACCTTTTGCATATAATGTTTTATTTCTTGTAAATTCTATTAGCTGATTTTTTTGTAAGCAACATTTTTTATACTTCTTTCCACTACCACAAGGACATAGTTCATTTCTACCTATCAAGTTATCTTCACTCCTTCACTATTTTTTAAGCACGGCCATATATACTTGATTTTATATTAGAATTTATCTTTCATTTATATTGCTAGTTATTATTATCAATTTGCTTTTTCCATAGTTTCATATAATAATTTGGACTTCCATACTTTAATAATAATTTTCTAGAAATTAGACTATTATCCTTCTAAATTTATTAACAATCGTACTACCATTTTCATTATAAATTTTCATAAAACTCCAATTCATAAATCATTACCTTATCTTATTACTTTATATGACTTTAATTGTCATTATGCAATCTACATAATTCTTCTCATTTCCCTTTTCATTTTTAGGATTTTTTATATCCATATTTTCAATTTTATAATTTAGATTCAAGCCATTTAAAACGCTTTCTATTCCTTTAATTTTATCCAAGTTTCCTGATACACTTAGTTCAATGGATGAGTATGGCTTATTATTTTCATCTACTTCATCAAACTTGTTTATAAAATTAATATCTAAACTTGAATCCATTTTATCAATTATCTTAATTACTATGTCATCGCTTAAATCCATCGTTTCATCGTAACAATCACCTTTATATTCTGGTTCTACTTCTGTCAGTTTAGTTCTCTCCTGCTCCAAAGCATTAATTTTAGTGTTCATAGTATAAGAAGTACCTATACTGACTACCACAAATGTCATTATGGCAATGCATACCTTTTTTAATTCCTTTTTATTCTTGAACATTATTCAAAGCCTCCTATCTCATATATTGCATGAAAATATAACTTATTATTTTTATTTTCTACATTAGTTACAGAAAAATTTTTTATATTATCCATAGATTTTAATTTATCTAGTATTTCTAAACTCTTACATTTGCCCTCTATACTTACTTTATTATTTTCAACAGACAGCCTTTCAACATTTGAAAAGCCTAATAGATTATATATTTCATTTGTATCATTTACCAATGTACTTTTTTTCTTTTCAACCGCTTGCTCTACATTTGATTGCACAATTGTTTTAGTATTATTTATATCTTCTTTCAAGTTATTAATAGATTTTATGCTTGTATAACTTTGAAAAATTAATAAGTATATTAATATTATTACAGTACACTTAAAATATTTTTCTTCTCGCTCCTCTTCTTTAAAAAAATTAATTAATGCCTTTTTTCTCATCTATATTATCATCCCCCATGCTGGTAAATGATCTAATGTCATATCTATAACCTCTTCATCATTTTTTAAAATCAATCTATCTTTAATATTTAATTTTTTAATTTCTAGGCTATTTATAAAGCCATCGCTTATTCCGTAATAATATGTATTTTCATCATAAGAAGATTTATTTATGGAATATTGAGTATTATTTTTTTCCACAACATAAGATTCAATAATTTTTTTATCAAAAACTGTATTTAAAATCATATCTTGACCTCTATTTTCTATTATAGTTACTTTATCATCATTACTATTTGATAAATCAATTACTCTTAAATCTATAAGCTTTTGTAAAATATCAAAATTAATATATAGATATTTTTTCTTTATTTTTAAATTTTCACTTATAGATTTGCAAATATCTACATATTTCTTTGGAAATAAGATTCCTTGCACTGACCCCTTTCCCTTAGTATTAATATTTTCTTTATATTTTATTACATAATTTTGTAAATTTAATGGCATGTATCCACCTATTTCATATTTAATTTACTGAATAATTTCTTTTTTATTTTTAGATTTTATATTTTGTATATTTCTAATAATAACTTCGCTATTTTGTATATTGAAGTATATATTTTTTAATCTTTGATTGGATATTTCTTTTGTTAATTTTGTGATTTCATCTATATATGTATTTTTTTCTTCATTATTTAAGTCATTGCTTCCCATTTCATAGCTCATTTTATTCTCTATATTGCACTTATTTCTATTTTTTCTTATTAATAATATTTCTGTAGTTTTATTATTAATATTTACAATAAGATACTCCTTTATAAAATCACCTCCACAAAATTATTATTTATTCTATCTTAAATTGGCTAAGGTGTAACCACAGTTTAATTAGGCTTTGGATAAAATGTTTCAGTCCCTATCTTAACTGTTACAGAATCTCCTTGTGCTGTTACAATAAATTCATTGCCTTTTACCGATTTTGAAATTGGTACAAATTGAATATATCCATCACTTTGTAAATCACTTGGTTCAACTGACGTATTCCCATCACTTATAGATATCATTGCAGCTGTTGCTAAATTAGCAGCTGTAGCATAATCAGCATTTTTCTTGGCATTTTCTTGAACCTTTGAATATTTTGTTACTGCAATACTAGATAAAATTCCGATTATAGTAATAACTATTACCATTTCAATTAGGGTAAACCCTCTTCTTTTCTTTTTTAGTATAATCATTTTAGTTACCTCCATTTTTAAATAGCTGATACAGCATCGAACATTGGTATCATCATTGATATGACTACTATTCCGACTAGAACTCCTATAAGTAAGGTGATAAAATTTTCAAAGTATTTAGTTCCAATTTCAAGTTTTGAATCTAGTTCATTTTCATAATAATCTGTAACTGTATCCAGTACTGTATCTAGCCGACCACTTTCTTCTCCTATTGCTATCATTGATAGTAATAGTGATGGTAATTCTTCAACAGTTTTTAAAGAATCACCTATACTGTTACCTTTTTTAATAAACTCATTTGCTTTGCATATTTTTTCATATATATACTCATTACTCATTACTCTTGATGAGATTTCAATAGAATCTACAATTTGTACTCCACTCGATATTAAAATTGATAAAGCTTTTATGAATTTGTTACTAATAATTAATTTCATATATGTGTTTACAACTGGAAGTTTAAATACAAGCTTATTTATCATTTCATTAAACTTGTTACTACTTTTCTTAAGATATATTAATCCACCTATTAAAAGTAAGTTTCCTATCATAATTAAGAGCAAATCATCTCTAAGTAAATGTGATAAGCATATTAGTATTTTCGTTAAACCTGGTGTTTTTATATTGTTATCTGCATAAATATCTTCAAAATTAGGGATTAAAAAGATTAGTATAAATACAAAAGATATAATCATGGTGATTATCAATATGGCTGGATAAATTAATATACTAGTAATCTTATTTTTTAATTTATTTTCTTTATCATAATAAGTAGCTAGCTTGTCCATAACATCATCTAAATTACCACTTAATTCTCCAGCTGCTATCATACTTATATAAAAATTTGAGAATGCCTTAGTATTTTCAAAAGATGACTTTATTGAGTTGCCTTTTTCAATATCTCCAAGTATTTCTTTTAACACAACTCTCACTTTGTCATTAGACTCATCTATTAGGATTCTTAAAATTTTGGATATTTCACATCCTGATTTTAAAAGAATGCTCATTTCTTTAGAGAAAACTTTTACGTCCTTATTTTTTAGTTTCCTACATTTAAAGAAAGACTTTCTTTCCTTAATGTCAACTACTTTAAATTTGTTCTTATCAGCATAAGAATATATTTCGTCTTCAGTATCGATATTTAATTTTAAAATTCTTCTGTTATTTTCCTCATCATAAACTATACATTTGTACATTATTATTTACTCCTAATTAATAATTTCGTTGTTTACAATACATTCTTCTAATGTTGTTATTTTATTTTTAATCAGAGTAGAGTAACTATCCTCAAAAGTAATCATTCCATTTTTGATAGCTATGTCTTTTAAATCCTTTGCTTCTTTATTTTGTTGAATTCCATTTCGTATTTCATCATCAATTGTCAATATCTCATAGGCTACAGTTCGGCCATTATATCCTGTATATGAACATTCTTCACATCCAATAGGTATGGCAGTAGATATTGATTTCTTTTCATTTTGTTTAATAACAACTTCATTACTACAGTTTTCACATACCTTTCTAACTAACCTTTGTGATATAACTCCAATCAAAGATGCATTTAATAAATATGGCGGAATTTCCATGTCTATTAACCTTGCTATTGATGAAATTGCATCGTTAGTATGAAGAGTACTTATAACTAAATGTCCTGTAATAGCCGCTCTTACAGCTATTTTTGCTGTTTCTATGTCTCTAATTTCACCAACCATAATAATATCTGGATCCTGTCTTAAAATCGCTTTTAATCCCTTTTCAAAAGTAAGTCCTATTTTATGATTTACTTGTATTTGATTTATTCCTTCCATTTTGTATTCAACAGGGTCTTCAATAGTCATTATATTATTGCTAGTATTTCTCAAATCTTTTAAAATTGAATACACTGTAGTAGTTTTTCCACTTCCTGTTGGTCCTGTAACCAGTAATATTCCGGTCTTTTTATTTATTATTTCTTTAATTTTTTCTACAGATTCTTTAGAAAATCCTAGTTCATACTTTGTTTTAAGAAAAGAATCTCTACTTAAAAGTCTAAGTACAATTTTTTCACCATAAGTAGTTGGGACTGTTGATATTCTAATATCTACTACTGAATCCTTAATTTTCACATCTATTCGTCCATCTTGAGGTAATCTTTTTTCTGTAATATCCATATTAGCTTTATATTTTATTACAGCTGCAAGAGATGGATATAAATCTAATCCTAGATTCAACATTTCTTTCATCTTACCATCTACTCTAATTCGAATTTTCAATAAATCACTAAAAGGTTCAATATGTATATCACTAGATTTTTCCTTTAAAGCCTTTTGTAGAATGTCATGAAGCAAATAATTAGCATAATCGTCGTTTACATCAATTGCATCTCCATAGCATAATTCAATATTTTCTAAAATCTCTTCTCTTGATACTTGTTTTAGAATTATATTTTTACCTGTAACTAGATTTAAATCTTGCATAGCATATATGTTTTCTTCTTCAATTCCTACTACTAAGGAGTCTTCATTTAGCTCTATAGGAAATAAATTATATTTCCTTGCAAGCTTTTCTGGTACTAATATGGATAAATCCGTTTCTAATGCTATAATTTTAATCACCTCGATTACTATAAAATATATACTATGATTATCAACACTTATTTTATTATTTATACAGATATAAACTCTTATTTTATGCAAAATAATAAAAGCTATGATATTAAAATAAAATTTTATTCATTCTTTATCATAGCTTTCTTGTTTTAATTATTTATTTTCATATTTTAGTATTTTTTTTACCAATTGAGATTTCAATTCATCAACCTTATCAAAATCCATATTTGGGATATAATAATTTTCAATTACGTCATGATTTAATTTAGCCTTTTTTAAATTAGAGATAGCATAATTGATTAATTCATCTAATACTCTTTCGTCTATTTCTAATTCTTCCTTATAATCAATTAATTTTTCTTTATTTATAAATTCACTTAAATTGATTGCTTCTTGGTTTTTAAATAAAGAACTTGTAGTTATTGCTATTCCTAAATCTGTAATCATGATTGACTCTATTTTTTCTGGTATAAGAGGATAATGGAATACTTCTACATGTAGCCCTTTCAATACAGCTTTATCATATATTCTCTTTAAGAAAGTAGTCTTACCATAACCTATTTTTCCATCTAGGTAATAAACTTTTTCAGCATCTTGAAGTAAACTATCTGCATAATCTATATGACCTATTGGAGTTATAGCTGTTCCAAATAAATGTCTAGTACCAGAAAATTCTTCTTTATTTTCTATTCCTTTAAATATTTTATCTATAAATTCATCTGTAAATTTATTAAGTTTGCCAAAATTCATTGTATCACTATTTTTACTTTCTATATCATAGAAAATTGGTTCTGCAGCTTTTAAATATTTAAATGCTCTTTGGAAACATGCTCCTATCTCTTTGTTACACTGCACTATTTCCATCTTATTCTTTTCTAAGTTATCCATATTCCAAAAATCACCGAAATTAACTATCTCATCTATAGCCCCTGGTATTTTAGGATCAACAATATGTGGTGCCGTAGCATCTAGCAACACAACTTTTAATTTTTTTATTACAACAGCATCTAGCGAACTTGGATCAGATGAACAAGGGAATACTTCTACATCGTATCCTTTTTCTACAAAATCACGTGCTACCTTTTTCATTAAAGATGATTTTCCAACTCCAGGACCACCTTTTAAACAAAATACTCTATTTATATCCTTTGGAATTATATAATCAAAATAAGAATAAAAACCATTACTTGTATTTGCCCCTGGAAATATCTTCCTAACTTTACCTTTCATATTCATGCCCCCTAAAATATTCTACTTATTAAGATATTAATTATGGCTTGCTTTTGTTACTAAATATAATATTTTTATTTGAAATCAAAAAACTGTATTGAAATCATAAATATAATTTCAATACAGTTCCTATTTGTATATTAATCTACAGTTATTTCATAACCATGCTCTTCATATTGGGCGATTATCTCATTCCATACATCTTCCACTCCAGTTTTCTTTGAAGAAGAAAGAGGTATTACTTTTTCGTCTTTCATAAGGCCTAATTTTTTTCTTATTATGCTTATGTGTTTTTGGTATTGACCTCTAGATATTTTATCTGCTTTTGTTGCTATAACAACACAGTTATATCCAAAGTGTTTTATCCATTCATACATCATAACATCGTCATTTGTAGGCTCATGTCTTATATCTACAAGTAAGAAAATAGCACATAATTCTTGTCTATCTTGTAAATATCTTTCCATGATAACTCCCCACTTATCCTTTTCTGATTTTGATACCTTAGCGTAACCATAACCAGGAAGGTCAACGAAGTAAAACTCTTCATTTATTTTATAAAAGTTTATTGTTCTTGTTTTACCAGGAGTTTGACTTGTTCTTGCAAAGTTTCTTCTATTTAATAAAGCATTTGTTGCCGAAGATTTTCCTACATTTGATCTTCCAACTAAAGCTATTTCTGGTAGTCCTTCTGTTGGATATTGATCTTTTTTTATTGCACTTACTACTATTTCTGAACTTCTAATTTTCATTTTTCTCACCATCTTTTACTAAAGCATGTTCTAAAACTTGATCCATATGGTCAACAAGAACAATTTCTAGTTTTTCTTTTACATTTTCAGGTATTTCATCTAATTGAGCATCACATTCTCTTGGTATTAAAACTTTTTTAATGCCAGCTCTATGTGCCGCAAGTACCTTTTCCTTAACTCCACCTACGACCATTACTCTACCTCTAAGAGTTATTTCACCAGTCATAGCTACATCACATCTAACAGGAATTTTAGTTAATGCAGAAATTACTGCAGTAGCCATAGTTACCCCTGCAGATGGACCATCTTTTGGAGTTGCTCCTTCTGGACAATGTATATGGATATCTTCTGTTTTGTAGAATTCTTGGTCTATATCAAATTTATCTGCTATGGATCTTATATAAGATATTCCTGTTTGAGCAGATTCCTTCATTACATCACCAAGTGAACCAGTTAGTACAACTTGTCCTTTTCCTTTTAGTACATTTACTTCTACAGGAAGTGTAACCCCACCTACTGAAGTCCATGCAAGACCTGTTACTATACCTATTTCAGGTTTTGTCCCAGCTAAATCGTATAGATGTTTATCTCTTCCCAGATATTCTTCTAAATCCTTTGGAGTTACTATAACACCTTCTAAAGATGAGTCTTCTACGAATTTTTTAGCAATTTTTCTACAAACCTTACCTATAGTTCGCTCTAAAGTTCTCACTCCTGCTTCTCTTGTATAGTAATTAATTATGTCCCTCATTGCTTCTTCTTCAATTGTTACAAAACCTTCTTTTAATCCATTTTCTTCGATTTGTTTTGGTAATAAGTATTTTTGAGCTATATTAAGCTTTTCTTCTTCAATATAACCTGATACTTCTATTATTTCCATTCTATCAAGTAATGGACCTGGTATTGTACTTAAACTATTTGCTGTAGTTACAAATAGTATCTTTGATAAATCAAAAGGTACTTCTAAGTAATGGTCAACAAATGTTTTGTTTTGTTCTGGGTCTAAAACTTCAAGCATCGCTGAAGATGGATCTCCCTTATAATCTGCTGCCATTTTATCTATTTCATCTAATAAGAATACTGGATTCTTAGTTTGAGCTTCTTTTATACCATTAATTATTCTACCTGGTATAGAACCTACATAAGTTCTTCTATGACCTCTTATTTCAGCTTCATCTCTTACTCCACCTAAAGATATTCTTACGAATTTTTTCCCTAAAGCTTCTGCTATAGATTTTGCAATAGATGTTTTACCTACACCTGGAGGTCCAACTAAACAAACTATTGGTCCTTTTAATGATTTAGATAATTTTCTTATAGCTAAGTATTCTAATATTCTATCCTTAACTTTTTCTAATCCATAATGTTGTTCATCTAAAATCTCTTTAGCATTTTTTAAGTCTAATTTATCTCTAGTTTCTTTGTTCCATGGCAGTGAGAATATAGTATCTAAATATGTTCTACTAACTGATGAATCTGGAGACTGAGGAGATGTTCTAGAAAACTTATTGATTTCTTTTTCTATCTTTTCCTTTGTTTCCTTAGGAGCTTTGATTTTTCTTAGCTTTTCTTTGTATTCTTCAACTTCAGAAGTTAAGTCTTCATCTTCTCCTAATTCTTTTTGGATAGCTTTTAACTGTTCTCTAAGATAATATTCCTTTTGAACCTTATTCATTTGTTTCTTAACTCTTAGAGTTATTTTCTTTTCTATTTTTAGTATATCTATTTCTTCTAATAAAATTTTATATAGTAACTCTAATCTTTTAACTATATTAAACTCTTCAAGAATTTCTTGCTTTTGATCTGCTTTTAAGAAAATATTTGATGCAATAGTATCTATAAATCTATCTACATTTTCTATATCAGCAAGAGATACTAGTATTTCTGGAGAAACTCTATTACCTATGTTTATGTATTCTTCAAATGCATCAAAAACATTTCTTACAAATGCTTCTACTTCTATATCTTCATCAGCATTTTCTTGATCATATATTATTTCTTCTACTAATGCTTTAAAGTATCCATCTTCTTCGTTTATTTCTTTAACTTTACCTCTAGATACACCCTCTACCAAAACACGAACTGTATCTCCAGGTAACTTGATAACTTGTTTAACTTTGCAAATAGTTCCAACATGATAGAAATCTTCTGTTGTAGGTTCATCTACTTCTGCTTCTATTTGTGAAGTTAAGAATACTAATTCATCCTCTAACATGGCTTGATCTAGTGCTTTTAAAGACATTTCTCTACCTATGTCAAAGTTTAATATCATATATGGAAATATTGCTAATCCTCTTAAAGGTATCAATGGTAACTCATGGTCAATTTTTGTATAATTTTGTTCCATCATTATCACTCCTTAAAGTGCTATTTTCTTTGCTTTTTATATTATATATTTATGTATGTTAATTTTCAATATAAATCAACATAGCAATATGCATAATTTAGGTTAATTTTATTATGCTATATTAATAAAATAATAATTCATTTATAAATATTTATTTTGTTCATATCTTAGGCTATATATAAAATACATATTAATTTAGCATAATAAAACTAAATTTAATAATCCCATAATATTATAAAAGGAGCTTATTAATATATAAGCTCCTTTTTATATTAATTATGCACTTTCTTCTTTATCTTTAAGAACCATAATTGGTTGTGTTTCATCAGCAACAGATTCTTTCGTAACTATTACTTTCTTGATATCTTCTCTTGATGGAATTTCATACATAGTCTCCATCATAACACTCTCAACTATACTTCTAAGACCTCTAGCCCCAGTGTTTCTATCTATAGCCTTTTTAGCTATAGCTCTTAGAGCATCTTCATCGAATTCTAAGTCAACATTATCTAGTTCAAATAATTTTTTATACTGCTTAACTAGAGCATTCTTAGGTTCTTGTAGAATTTGCATTAAAGCATCTTCATCCAATAACTCTAATGTAGCAACTACAGGTATTCTACCTATAAATTCAGGTATTATACCAAACTTAAGTAAGTCTTCAGGAAGAACTTTAGCATATATCTTTCCTAAATCTGTATCATTCTTACTTTCAATCTTAGCACCAAATCCTACTGTTTTTTCTGTTCCACGTCTTTGAATTATTTTTTCTATGCCATCAAAGGCACCACCTAAAATAAATAATACATTAGTTGTATCTATTTTTAGGAATTCTTGATGAGGATGTTTTCTTCCTCCTTGTGGCGGAACATTAGCCACAGTTCCTTCTAGAATTTTTAAAAGAGCTTGCTGAACGCCTTCTCCACTTACATCCCTTGTAATAGATGGGTTTTCTGACTTTCTAGCAATTTTATCTATTTCATCAATATAGATTATTCCTCTTTCTGCTTTTTCTATGTCAAAATCAGCTGCTTGAATAAGTTTTAATAAAATATTTTCAACATCTTCACCTACATATCCTGCTTCAGTTAAAGAAGTTGCATCAGCCATTGCAAATGGCACATTTAGTGTTCTAGCTAAAGTTTGAGCAAGTAATGTCTTCCCAGAACCTGTTGGTCCAAGTAAAAGGATGTTACTCTTTTGTATTTCTATATCTTTAGTTGTAGATTTTTTACTATATATTCTTTTATAGTGGTTATAAACTGCAACTGATAATATTTTTTTAGCTCTTTCTTGACCAATTACATAGTCATTAAGAATCTCCATCATTTCTTTAGGCTTTGGTAGAGATGTAGTATCCTCTTCCATAGTTTCTTCAATTTCTTCTTGAATGATTTCATCACAAAGTTCCACACATTCGTCACATATATAAACGTTAGGACCTGCAATTAATCTTCTTACTTGATCTTGTGTTTTCCCGCAGAATGAACATTTCAGTTGTCTTTTTTCTTCGTATTTTGACATAACAAGCACCTCTTTCCTAACTATGGGCCTTTTCAATGACTTCGTCAACTAGCCCATATTCCTTGGCTTCCATCGCACTCATAAAGTTGTCACGTTCAGTGTCAGCCTTCACCTTCTCCAATGGTTGACCTGTTCTCTCAGAAAGAATTTGATTTAATCTTTCTTTTATTTGTAAAATCCATTTGGCATGAATTTCTATATCTGTTGCTTGACCTTTTGCACCACCTAATGGTTGATGTATCATTATTGTACTATTTGGTAGAGCATATCTCTTACCTTTTGCACCAGCATTTAATAGAAATGCACCCATAGATGCTGCCATACCTATACATATTGTACTTACATCAGGTTTAATATATTGCATAGTATCATATATAGCCATACCTGCTGTAACACTTCCACCTGGTGAATTTATATATAGATGTATGTCTTTATCTGGATCTTCCGCCTCTAAGAAAAGTAGTTGGGCTACTACAAGACCAGCAGTTACATCATTTACTTCGTCACCTAAAAATATTATTCTATCTTTTAATAATCTAGAATATATATCATAGGCTCTTTCTCCTCTTCCTGTTTGTTCTACTACTGTAGGTACTAATGCCATAAATCATACCCCCTCTGAATGTTTAATATATAATTTACAGTAGCCCGGGGGGACTACTGTAAAGAACTAAGCTATTTTAGCACTATCAACTAATAAATCTATAGTTTTTCTTATTTTTAATTGACCTTCCATGTCTTTTAAGTCATTTGGTCTTAAAGCTTCTTTAACTTGCTCAACAGTCATGTTATAAGCAGCTGCCATTTTTTCAACTTCAGCATTAACTTCTTCTTCAGAAACCTCAACACCTTCAGCTTTAGCTATTGCTTCTATTACTAATGAAGTTTTAACATTTTTTACAGCTTCTTCTCTTCTGTTAGTAGTGAATTCAGCTTTAAATTCTTCCATAGTTTTACCAGTCATTTGTAAGAATTGCTCCATTCCAAATCCTTGGTATTGTAATTGGTAGTTAAGTTCCATTAATTGATTTTCTATTTCATTTTTAATCATAGCTTCTGGAACTTCTACTGTTGTATTTTCAACAACTTTTTCTATAACTCTGTTTCTTAATTCATTTTTAGCAGCTTCTGCAGCATCAGCTTCAGCTTTAGCTCTTACGTCAGCTGTTAATTCTTCTAAAGTATTGAATTCAGTAGTATCAGCAGCAAACTCATCGTTTAACTCTGGTAATTCTTTAACTTTAACATCATTTACTTTAACTTTGAAAACAACTGGCTTTCCAGCTAAGTTTTCAGCATGGTATTCTTCTGGGAAAGTAACATTAACTTCTACTTCTTCTCCAACTTTTTTACCAACTAATTGCTCTTCGAATCCTGGTATGAATGATCCTGAACCTATAACTAAGTCATAGTTTTCACCCTTTCCACCTTCGAAAGCAACTTCTCCGTCAAATCCTTCGAAATCTATGTTAGCAGTATCTCCATTAGCTATTTCTCTTTCAACAGATACTAATCTTGATGCTTTTTCTCTCATTTCTTCTAATTTAGCAGTAACAACGTCTTCGTTTACAGTTTCTTCAACTTTTTCTACTTCAACACCTTTGTACTCACCTAATTCAAAAGTTGGTTTAACTTCTACATCAACTAATATAACTAATCCGTTATCCTTGCTTATTTCTTCTATATCTATTGATGGCATATCGATTGGATCTATTTTTAATTCATCTATAGCTGATGGGTATACCTCTGGGAATAGTATATCTATAGCATCAGAATAAAATACACCTTTTCCGTAGTTAGTTTCTATTATTTTTCTAGGTGCTTTACCTTTTCTGAATCCTGGTATGTTGTATTTCCCTTTATTCTTATTGTAAGCCTTAACTATTGCTGATTCAAATTTATCGTTATCTACAGTTAATTTAAAACTTACTTTATTGCCTTCTGTTTTAATTAATTCTACTTTCATTAACTTTATCCTCCTAAATATCTTATGTAATGATTTTTATAAATTATAATTCTAATTTATAGGTAACTCTTTAATTATATCATACAAGGTTTTTTATTTACAAGTGTTCCCTTAATTTCAACACTTCTTGTTTATATTTTTATTTCTTCATATGAAATATTATTATCTATTGTTAATATTCCAAAAGCTTTATTGCTACCACCTCTTGGATATGCAAGGCTACCTGGATTTATAAAAGTAATATTATCTATTGTTTCATATATAGGAATATGAGTGTGTCCAAACACTACAAAGTCAATATTATTATCTTTTGCAAATCTATATAATGAGTTAATACCAATTTTCACATTATGATAATGACCATGACATACAAAAAAATTCTTATTATTAACTGAAAATTTTAATTCATTATCTCCATCTATACTATATGAATAGCAATCATATGAATCACAATTCCCTTTTACACATTTAACATTCACATCAGTTGCATAATATATGTATTCTGCATCATTAATATAATCACCAGCATGAATAATTAAATCACATTTTTTTAAATATGGAATTGCTCTATCTATACTTCTCATATCTCCATGAGTATCACTAATTATTCCTATTTTCATATATTTTATCCTTTATTATCTTATAACTCTTCTTGAAAGTTCTTCCTTCATAAGATCTAAAGCTCTGGCTCTATGACTTATGGCATTCTTAACAGTTGATGGTAACTCTGCAAAAGTTTTATTGTATTTATCTACTATGAATAAACTATCGTATCCAAATCCATTTTTACCTTTTTCTTCGAAAGCTATAGTACCTTCACAAGTTCCTCTAACTACAAACTCTTTACCATCTGGAAATACTACTGCTATGCAACAAACAAATCTACCAGTCCTATGACTGATTGGAGTGTTTTTTAAAGCCTTAATTAATTTTTCTCTATTTTCTTCGTCTGTAGCATTTTCTCCAGCGTATCTAGCTGAATAAATTCCTGGTTTTTTACCTATTGCATCTACCTCTAGCCCTGAATCATCAGCTATTGTTATCATATTAGTAAGTTTAGCTACTGTTCTGGCTTTTATCAAGGCATTATGCTCAAATGTTTTTCCATTTTCTTCAATATCTAAATTGCCTAAATTCACATCTTTAAGAGAATGTATATTATAATCTAAATCTTTTAGTATTGCACCTATTTCTTCTAATTTATGTGCATTTCCTGTAGAAATTACTATATCATTACCATATTCCATACCTAATATTTCATCAGCAATTTCTCCTAATGCTGCTCTTTGTATACTTATAAGTTCTTTATTCCCTTTTTCTCCAAGCTCTAACAGTTTATTTAAATCTTTTCTAGAAAAAGGTCTTTCTTCTCCAGTTCCTTGAACTTCTACAAATTCGCATCTATCAGTCATTATTATGTTCATATCTACTTGTGCATTTGAGTCTTCTTCATAGCATATATCAAGTAGACACTCATTATTAACTATACCAACACTTATTGCAGATACAAAGTTTTGTATAGGCATTTTTTTGATTAATCCATTACTGTATAATTTATAAATAGCCTCAGCAACAGCTACAAATGCTCCTGTTATAGAAGCAGTTCTAGTTCCTCCATCAGCTTGAATAACATCACAGTCTACCCAAATAGTTCTTTCACCTAGTTTATTTAGGTCTACAACAGATCTTATTGCTCTACCTATTAATCTTTGTATTTCTTGGCTCCTTCCATCAATTTTACCTTTTGAAGCATCTCTAATTTTTCTTTGTTGAGTTGATCTAGGTAACATTGAATATTCTGCATTTATCCAACCTGTTCCAGTATTTCTTAAAAAAGGAGGTACTTTTTCTTCTATTGAAGCAGTACATACAACTTTTGTTTCTCCCATTTCTATTAGAACTGAACCTTCTGCATACTTTGTGAAGTTTCTTGTAATTTTTACGTCTCTTATTTGATCAAATTTTCTCCCATCAATTCTAATCATTACTTTTCCTTTCCTGCAAAATTCACTTTACCCATTTGCCTTCATCTATTCATTAGAATCTTATAGTTTTTTTTGAAAATATCTATTATTTCAATACTTATTCTAATCTATTCATAGTTATAATTTTAGCACTATTCAATTTAATTTACTACAAAATAATGCCTCATTTGCCCAAACATTATTTATATCGTTTCCTGATTATTTTAAACTCTCTAATACTTCTTCTTGAGAAGATAATTTAGATAAATTCAAGAAGGTTTCTTCATCTATTACCTTAACCCCTAATTCATTTGCTTTTGTAAGTTTTGAACCTGCTTCTTCTCCTGCAAGAACAAAAGATGTGGATTTACTAACACTTGAAGTTGCTTTTCCACCTAATTTTTCTATTATATCTTTTGCATCATTTCTCTTAAGAGTTGGTAGTGTTCCTGTTAATACAATTTTCATTTTATCAAATATTTTTATAATGTCTTCATTATCATTGTCAATTATTTTAGTATTTACACCTGCATTCTTCAATTTTTCTATTACAGAAATATTTTTTTCTTCTTTGAAGAACTCAACTACACTGTCAGCCATTGTTTCACCAAACTCTTCTAAGTTGATAAGTTGATTTACATTTAAATTCATTATTACATCCAAGTCTTTAAACTCATTTGCAATAATTTTTGCACCCTTAACACCTATATGCTTTATTCCTAGACCATTTATTAGTCTATATAAGTCATTAGATTTAGATTTTTCTAATGCATTTATAAGATTAGTTGCTGATTTTTCTCCCATTCTTTCCAGGTTTACTATATCTTCTTTTTTAAGATAGTATAAGTCAGAAACATCTGCTATAAGTTTTTGTTCTAATAGTAATGTTATTATTGACTCACCTAGACCATCTATATTCATAGCATCTCTAGAAACGAAGTGAATAATTCCTCTTCTAATTTGAGCTGGACAAGACATATTTATACATTTTACTGCTGCTTCTCCATCTAATCTTACAGTAGGTTCTCCACAAACAGGGCATTTGTGAGGCATTTCAAATATTGACTCTTCTCCAGTTCTAGCATCTTTATCTACTTCCACAACTTGAGGTATGATATCTCCAGCTTTTTGAACTACTACCATATCACCTATTCTTATATCTTTTTCTTTTATGTTATCTTCATTGTGAAGTGTTGCTCTACTTACTGTTGTTCCAGCAAGTCTAACAGGTTCTAATAAAGCTGTTGGAGTTATGTTTCCTGTTCTTCCGACCTCTATAATTATGTCCAATAACTTTGTCGTCTTTCTTTCTGCTGGGAATTTATAAGCAATCGCCCATCTTGGACTTTTTGCAGTGAATCCCATTTGTTCTCTTTGATCAAAGTTATTAACTTTTATAACCATTCCATCTATTCCATATTTTAATTCTTCTCTGTGTTCAGTCCAATATTCAATATATTTTATTATATCTTCTATATTGTTAAACACCTTATAGTCTGGACTTACTGTAAATCCTAACTTAGATAATAATTCTAAGGATTCACTATGAGTCTTACAATTATCATTTTCTAAATGTTCTAAGTTAAATATGAATATGTCTAAAGGTCTTTTTGCTGTTAATTTTGGATCTAACTGTCTAAGAGATCCTGCTGCTAAGTTCCTTGGATTAGCATATAAAGGTTGATCTAACTCTTCTTGTTGTTTATTTATTTTTTCAAAATTATCTTTTGAAATGTAAACTTCTCCTCTAACAATCAATTCATCTTCATAGTCTACTTTTAAAGGTATTGTTTTTACTGTCATTAAGTTCTTTGTAATGTCTTCACCTACGACACCATCTCCTCTAGTAGCACCTTTTTCAAACTGACCATTATTATATGTAAGGCTTACTGAAAGTCCGTCTATTTTAAACTCTATAACATACTCCACTTCGCCAGATACTGCATCTCTAACTCTTCTATCAAAATCTCTTAAATCAGTCGCTGAATATGCATTTGACAAACTAAGCATTGGTATTTTATGTGTTATTTGGTCAAACTTATCTAAAGCTTTTCCGCCAACCCTATTAGATGGAGAATCTATTCTTTTTAAGCTTGGATTCTCTTCTTCCAATTTAATTAATTCTTTCATTAAATTATCATATTCAAAATCTTCGATTTCTGGAGCATCATCATTGTAATATCTCTCGTTATGGTAATTTATCAAATCAATAAGCTCTTTAATTCTTTTTTCTGCTTCCATAATTATTAATCACCTCATTTATCATCTTTACTTATTATTCCTTATTATATTTTTTAGTATAACATTTTAAAAATTTATCTTAAATTATTATTTTCATTTAATGGATATTTTTATTTTTTTCATGCTAAAAAACCTCTTAGGTGATTTATTTCCTAAGAGGTTCTATTTAATAATTATTTTTCATTTAATGCTGCTAAAACTTCTTCCAAGTTAAGTCCGTGTACTTCGCAAGCTTGCTCTATTGATTCAACTTGAGCTGATGGACAACCTAAGCATCCCATTCCAAATCTCATTAGTATATTAGCTGCATTCGGATTTAATTGTAATACTTCACCTATAGTTTGATCTTTAGTTATCATAATCATTTCTCCTTTTATTTATATATATTTCTCTTCTAGAAAGTTTAGTATACCAATATTTTCTTCTCTTATGGAAGAGTTTTTTTCTTCATATTCAAAGCATTCTTTATCTATAACTTGTAAAACATCTTCCTTTAATGATCTATTCGCAAAGTTAAAGATTACATTATCTTCTTTGTGTATATGATTTTCTAATAAAGTTGCATAAGATATGGCATTGGCTATTATATCTAATCCAGCTTCATTATCTCCATTTTTATACTTATTTAAGGCTTCTTCTAAATTTCTCATGTAGTTTCTTCCCAAGTCATGCTCTACAAGCATTCCGTGAGTAATAACATTTTTGCCTGTTTCTCCCAGATGCTCTACCATTTTGTTAAATAGAAAAATTTCTTCTTTTTTGTGATGATGATTATCAGCAAAATTTTTAACAAAATCAATCATCTTTGTAAAATCATCATAATCTATTTTTTTATTGTCCATAAAATTTAAACATGCATTTCTCATTACTACAAGCATACGACTAACATATTTATGTTCTGTCATTAGTAACTCTATTCCACTCATTATTTTTCTCCCTAGTATACGTTTTATTTAGATATATTTCTTATTAACCTCATACCATTTTCTTCTATTAAATACTCATAATTGTTATTTAGTTCATGTATAAATGATTTTATCCATGCATTTCTTAAATTGTAGAAGTTTTCTACATCACAACCAACTTCTGTCCATATATCTTTGTGAACACAGATTCTTTGTTGCCATCCAATTTTGTTTTCTTCCTTTAAAGAAACTTCATTTACTCTATCACAAGGCATACCATCTAAGATATAATCATTCATACAATTAAATAGTTCTTCAGGTGTTGATGGTAGATTACCTTCAGATTTAACCTCATTAGCTGCTACTATCCCCTGATTTTTATAAACTTTTTCTAATTCACCATAATTATTTTCATCTGCTTCTATTAATAGTTTTGTCCAAGCTGCCATTCTTCTTTCAGCACAGTGGATTTGATTTTGTAACCATCCATGAATGTTACTTGTGTCTATTAACTCTTCTAATGGTTTATTCGGTAATTTTTCTCCATATTTATTTTGGATTTCACCATTTAATTTTTCTACTTCAAATCCTTCTTCTTTTGCTAAATTTATTATTTCATTTTCCAGTTTTTCAAACCATAAAATTTTGTTGAATAGCCAGTAATGTATTTTTCCTAAAAATAAACTCATAATATATCTCCTTTGTATTTTTTATTTCTTATCTTATGTATTACTTGTAACCATAATACCTCAATCTTAACTTTAATTCTGTAACATATGTTACATATACATGAAGTTTATATTTTTATGATAAAATTAATACTAATAAAAATTATTATTTTAAGGAGATAAAATGTTTAAAAATAAAAGTGAAGAGTATCTTTTAGATCTTTTTAAAGATTCTAATTATATAATAAAATCCTATTCAAAAAATGATATTATTGCTATAGAAGGAGATACTTGTACTTCTATAGGTTTAATTTTAGATGGAAACATAGATATAAAAAGAATGTTGGGTACTAAGGTGATACATGTATCATCTTTTGGTAAAGGACATATTTTTGGAGAGGTTATTGCTTTTTCCGATGTCAATTTATATCCAGCAACAGTTATGTCATCTACACAATCTAAAATCATGTTTATAAGTAAAGACAACTTTATAAAGTTTTGCACTTCTCATGAGGATTTTTTAGGAATGTTTTTAAATGATTTAAGCAATAAGATTTTTGTTTTAAATAAGTCTATAACTAACTTAACCTTTAGTAGTGTTAGACAAAAAATCTGCAATTTCTTAATCACAGAATATAAATTACAGAATAGTGAAAATATCAAATTAAAAATAACTAAAGAAAAAATTGCTGAATCGCTAGGTATAACTAGGCCTTCCCTTTCTCGTGAATTGATTAATATGAAAGACATGGGACTTATTGATTATTCAAGAAGTCATATTAAAATTTTAGATTTGGAAGAAATAGAAAATATTTTAACTGAGTAAAAATTTACTCTCCTTAGACAAAAAATGATCAAATTACTCCATGTCGTCAACAATGTATGCTTACAATAAAAAACAAGTGTAGGTTTTGAAGTGAACCCTTTACACGGGAATAAATAAAACAACCTCTTTTGAAACATACTATATGTATGATTTTAAAGGAGGTTATTTTATTATGAGTACAAGAGTACACTACTCACCAGAAATAAAATGGAAAGCTATAGATATGAAATTAT
>NZ_JWHR01000048.1 GCF_000808015.1 Terrisporobacter othiniensis
CATTTATGCAGCTAATATTAATATTAATAATGTTTTAATTTGCAACTATTTTAATATTAATATCAGAAAAGATTTCTACTTTAAATTCAGACATATTTTTACTGTCTTGGGTAAGCAATCATATTATAAAAGGAAATGGAATTCAAGCAAATTATTTTATAAGATTTGTAACAGAATTATTTATGGCAATAGTTACTATTTGTGTAATTATTCCTACCAAATATAATAAAAGTAAAAAGCAAAGAGTATTAACATGGCTCATATTACTATTTGTAAATAGTATGGTAGGAACTTGTTTAACAAAAGATTATACATGGGTAATATTTGATATTTTAAGTAAATTTAATGAAATATTTATAGTTCTATTAGAGATTGTTTTAAGTCATTTCTTTATTAAAATATCTTTTAATAAATCTTTACAATTATATACTAAATCTGAAATTATATAAATGAAAATATAATAAGTATTGAAAGGGTTATAACAAAATAAAAGAATTGTTATAGCCTTTTTATATTTGTAGAAAAATAAATTTAACAACCTCTTAAACCTACAAACATAAAATATAACATAAGACAAAATTAGTTATACAGGGAGGTGGCTGTATGAACTTATATGAAGAAGCTTCTTCCATAGTTAAAAGACTATCTTTAGAAGAAAAGTGTAAATTTTGTTGTGGGATAGATTTCTGGGAAACCTTTGGTATAGAGAAATTTAATATTCCATCCATTATGCTATGTGATGGTCCTCATGGTCTTCGTAAAGAGGACCCAGAGAATTTTATGCTTATTAGTACTAAAGTTGTAAAATCTACATGTTTTCCAACAGCCACGGCTTTGGCTTCTACCTTTGATGAAAAATTAATAAATAGAATGGGGAAGGCATTAGGTGAGGAGTGTAGGAAAGAAGATGTGGCAGTACTTTTAAGTCCAGGAATTAATATAAAAAGACTACCTATTTGTGGGCGAAACTTTGAATATTTTAGTGAAGATCCTTACCTAAGTGGTAAAATGGGGGCAGCACTAATTAAAGGAATACAAAGTAAAGGTGTTGCAGCTTGTATAAAGCATTTTGCAGCAAATAACCAAGAAAAATATCGTATGACTGTTAATTCCATTATTGATGAAAGGGCACTTAGGGAAATATATTTGAAGGGATTTGAAATTGCCATAAAAGAATCTAATCCTTGGTCAGTAATGATGGCATATAACAAATTAAATGGTCATTATTGCAGCGAAAATAAATATTTGATTCAAAGTGTACTTAGGAATGAATGGAATTACAAAGGATGTATTACTAGTGACTGGGGAGGAGTTAATAACATTATTTCCAGTATAAATAATGGGTTAAATATAGAGATGCCAGGATACAAAGATGATTACTATAAAGTTTTACAAAATGCTGTAAAAAATAATGATATCAATGAAGAAATATTGAATAAGTCTGTTTCAAGAGTTATTGAACTAATTTTAAAATATAAGGAAGGTAAAAAAATACCTTATAAATGTAATTTTCAAGAGCATATTAATTTAGCAGAAGAAATAGCTGAAAGTAGTGCAGTATTATTGAAAAATGATGATAATATTCTCCCGGGAAATAAGTTACAAAATATTGGAATAATAGGAAGGCTTGCAAAAGAACCTGTATATCAAGGCTTGGGTAGTTCCAATGTTAATCCTAATACGATAGATAATGCATATGATGCATTTATAAATAATAACTGTAATATCCATTATGCAGACGGATATTCTTTAAAAAATGATGAAATTGATGAATTATTGGTAAAAGAATCTATAGAAATAGCAAAAAATAAGGATATAGTTTATTTATTTGTAGGACTGCCCAAATATTATGAAGCAGAAGGTTATGATCGTAAAAATCTAAAGTTGCCTAATTCACATAATAACTTAGTTTATGAAATTAGTAAAATCAATAAAAATCTAGTAGTAATATTACAAGGCGGATCTGTTATGGAGATGCCGTGGAGTCATATACCAAAGGCCATATTATTAACTCATTTAAGTGGATGTAGAGGAGGTAATGCCACAGTAAACTTACTATTAGGAAAGAAAAATCCTTCAGGAAAGCTAAGTGAAACTTATGCAAATAAACTAGAAGATTACCCTTCAATGAGGTTTTATCCTGGAGATAAAGATAACTTAGAATATAGAGAAAGTATATTTGTTGGATATAGATATTTTGATAGTACTAAAATTAAAGTTAAATATCCTTTTGGTTTTGGCCTTTCTTATACAACTTTTCAATATAGTAATATGAAAGTACGATATAATAATAAAAATAATATAGAAGTATCTATAACTATCACCAATAGTGGAAATATGGAAGGAAAAGAAGTCATTCAACTTTATATTTCATGTTTAAATTCAAAACTATTTAGAGCAAAACAAGAATTAAAAGGATTTAAAAAAATAAATTTGATGCCTAAGGAAAGTAAAGAAGTAACATTTATCTTAGATGAAGATTGTTTTACTTATTATAATATTCAAACAAATAAGTTTGAAGTAGAAGAAGGACAATATGCTATAAATATTGGTTCATCATGTAGAGATATTAAATATTCCACTGTAATAAATAAAAAGGGAAGTAATGTAAAAACACCAGATTACAAAGGAAAATCACCAGTTTATTATGAGTTATATAAAAAAGAACTGAATCCAAGTAAGTTAGAATTTGAAAATATATATGGCAAAGAATTACCAATAGCTACAAATCCGCCTTATCCATTTACTATGAACTCTACTATAAACGATATTAAAAATGCTTATGGTGGTAATTTGATTATATCAGCCATAAATAAAAAGGCATATAAGGTTATAAATGGGGACAAATTAATGGAAATTACAGTAAGAGAATCATTAAATGACCAACCTTTCAGGTTAATGGTTATGGCAACTAGAGGAGCTATAAGTCGAAAATCAGTACTAGGATTTGTAGATTTGCTAAATAAACATTATGTTAAAGGTTTATTACAAATTTTAAGAAATACAAAACGACTTTAAAAGAATAGAAGGCATTTTTATTGGATAAATTATAAATAAAATATCATCAAGGAGAATCATATTATGGATAACAATAAAAATAGAATGAAAGACAGACCAAAATCAAATCCAGAACTTAGAAAAATGTATTCTGAGCATGGTGCTGATATTGGAATAGAGAATGGACAGAAAATTGGTGCAAGAGATTGTGGTACAAATAAAACTAAAACAGAAAAACTTTATCATAAAGCAAAGAAAAAAGATTAACATAAAAAAATCGTATCAAATTTAAATTGATACGATTTTTTTATGTTAAATAGTTATAAAGTAAAATATTAGTAAATATGTCTGATTTATTCACTTTTAGGGAGAAAAAGTCATATAAAAGTATATGAAGAAACAATTTTATTGTCTAACTTAAGGTCTAGATGATAAATAAAGTATTCATTATATTTACATGCAATTATTAAGGAGGAATTTACTTGAGTATTGACTTAAATGAAAAAGTAAGTGGAAAGTATTGGGTAAGAAAGATTATTAATGATAATAAAGGTTCTATTTTAAATAAAAGAATAGTTAATAGAGATACAAGAATTGAATATATAGAGTGGTTATCACCTATAGAAGGTGAGAATTATCGAGAGTATATGCTAAATTCACCGTATCTATTAGAAAAACTAAATAATAATGGGTTTCCATTGAAAAAAGAAGATTTAAGTTTTTGGCCACAAAGAGAGCCTGTTTGGGATGGAATTGGATTGGCTACTATGAATGATTCACAAGAAAAAATGATAGTTTTAGTAGAAAATAAAAGTAGTATAAAAGAATTAAGAAGTAAGTTAGCATCTACTAATGAAAATAATAAAAGATTAATATTAGATTCAATGAGAGAGACTTATGATGAGTTAGGTGCTAAAGGTGACTTTAATAAATGGTTTGATACTTATTACCAAATAGCAAATAGATTTACATTTATGCACCAACTTATGAAAAAAGGATATAAAGTAAAGTTAGTTTTTCTAAATATTGTTGATGATCATATGTACAAAAACATATCTAAATCTCAATGGGTAGAAGAATATTGCAAAATGTTAAATGAATTTATGGGAGATAGATTTGTGCCAAGAGATGCACTAATTATTGATTTAAATGTACATGAAGATAAATAAAACATTAAAAGCGTATTGTTAATTCAATACGTTTTTTGTGTATTAATAGAGGGAAATACCGGAGATATAATGAATTTATTATAGAAATATATTTAAATAAGGAAGTGTTTTTATGTATAATGAAGAAATTCAAATAGTATTGGCTTATGATGAAATTGATACAATAAAGGACTTATTTACAGAATATAGAGATATGCTGGTAGAAACATACAAGTATGTGGAGGGTATTAGTTTTTGTTTTACAAGTTTTCAAAAAGAGTTAGATACTTTACAAGAAAAATATGCTCTACCAAAGGGAAAATTATATACGGCAAAGTATAAAGGCAAAGTCGCTGGATGTGTAGGGCTTATACCATTAGATAATAATTATTGTGAAGTAAAAATATTATATGTTAGAGATGAATTCAGAGGTTTAGGAATCGGTAAGCTACTTATGAAATCAGTAATTGAGGATGGAAAAAAATTAAGTTATGATTTAATGGTACTAGATACTTTTTCATATTTAGAAAGAGCTGTAGATTTATATTATAAACTAGGATTTGAGGTGACAAAAAAATATTATGATAGCCCAATAAAAGATGTAATTTATCTAGGGTTGGATTTAAAAAATAAAGCTAGCTAGAAAAATAGTATTGATTTCCAAAACGTATCTTGTAAAAAATATGAAAAAATCCAACTTTATCGTTGAAAAAGATTGACTATACCGTGTTAAAGGACTATCCTTTAAAAGTATTTGCATACAAAAAACATGGGAGGTCATTAAAATGATGGACAAAATGAAAAAAATATCACAGTCAGAGGTTTTTACCAGGCATACTACTTATTGCTGTGACAGCAATTTCAGTATTAATTGCAAATAGTAATTTTAAAGGAGTTTATGATGAAATTTTTCATCATATTAATTTAGTCGGGAATTTTAATTTACATGCAATAGTAAATGATTTTTTAATGGCAATATTCTTTTTATATGTTGGATTAGAGATAAAAAAAGAAATATTAGAAGGATCTTTATCAAGCTTTAAAAAAGCTTCTTTTCCTGTTATTGCATCACTTGGAGGAGTAATTGTTCCCGCAATAATTTTCATGATAATAAATAGAAATACTAAATATTTGCCAGGTGTGGGAGTAGCAATATCAACAGATATAGCCTTTGCAATTGGAATTTTTATGATATTTAAATCTAAGTTGAATTCAAATTTAAAAATATTTTTATTATCTTTAGCAGTTGTAGATGATTTAATTTCTATTTTAGCAATAGTATTTTTATATTCTGCAAAAATCAATATGAGAGCAATGTTGATCTCAGCTGCAATATTATTAATACTAATGACAATAAATAAAGTATTTAAGGTAGATAATGTATATGTATATTTATTTGTAGGTTTATTCTTATGGTATTTTGTGTATAGTAGTGGGATACATGCTACAATCAGTGGAGTATTGCTTGCAGCAACTATACCATCTAGAAAAACAAAAGGAGAAGAATCTACAGCAGATAGGTTAGAACATAGATTGGGGAAATTGAGTAACTTACTTATATTGCCTTTATTTGCTTTTGCAAATACATCAATAGCGCTTAATTTAAATGTTAATGTGACAGATGCTTCAAATTTAGTAATGGGAATAATGTGTGGTTTAGTTATTGGGAAACCACTTGGTGTTGTATCATTTAGTTTTATAGCAACTAAACTACATATTGCAGAGAAACCAGAAAAAGCTTCATGGATATCAATAACAGAAGTTGCATTACTTACAGGTATAGGATTTACAATGTCAATATTTGTTTCAGAATTAGCATTCTCTTATGATGAGAATGTGATTAATTTGGCTAAAATATCAATACTAACAGCTTCTATGACATCTGTAATATTTACACAAATAGCCTTATATCTAAAGCATAGTTTTGTAGGAGTAAAAATTAAATCTTTAATAGGACTAATGCGTGTAAAGTATTAATTTAAAATATATACTTAATAAAAAAACTACTCTAAAGTGAATAGATTAAGACAATAATAAAAGCTGAGTTTAATTAAAACTTAGCTTTTATTAAATTTCTATAAGTTTATTATTTCAATTTTTCCCCTAGAAACATGAATTTTTCCATCCTTTTCAAACCTTTTTAAAATACGGCTAATTACTTCTCTAGATGAGCCTAGTTCGTTAGCTATACTTTCATGGGTTATATAAAGAATGCTTGAATCTAGAAATCGACTTTGTTCTAATAAATAATTAGTGATTCTTTCATCTAAACTAAAGAATGTGGCTTGTTCAAGAACGTACATTACTTCTGATAATTTATCTTGTGTTAGATTTAAAAGATAATTCATAACTTGAAAATTAGATGAAGCTAGTTTCTTTAATAAAGAACTATCAATTATTATGGCTTCAGCTTTAGTTTGAGCTTCTAGATTTACATCGTAAGTTAAATTTGCAAAAGCACAAGATGCTGATAACATACAGACATCTCGGTCATATAATTTAAATAATGTAATTTGTCTTCCACTAGGTGCAGAAATAAATACTCTAAAATTACCTGAAAGAGTAAGTAAAAGACCTGTACAAGTTGAATTTTTAGAGTGAACAATCTCACCTTTTTCATATTTTGTAACAGAGCTTTTTGAGATTAATTCATTTTTTTCTTCTTCGTTTAAATTTTTAAAAAAAGGAAGAATTTCTTCAAAAACATATTCCTTATTAAACATTTTTCCTCCAATAAATTACTTTTTAAGAATTGATTTAGGAAGAAAATAACTTACTAACATAAATAATATACCTGTTAGAAATAATCCCATATATCCAACATTAAAAAGTGAAGGATAATTAGGAGATATTTTGAATAAAGTTAATTTTCCCAAATCAAATCCTGAAATTAGACCTAAATTATTTAAATATCCATAAGATAGTGTAAATGTAATGGCACCCACAAGTCCGCCTATAATGGCACTTAAGCCCTTTTTGAGATTGTTTGTTCCTGAAGCGCCTACACAAGTTCCTGGACAAGTTCCAGCATATCCAAAACCAAGGCCAAATATAATTCCACCAATAATTACACCTAAATTTAATGTTTTCACACTTAAATGACTAATCTTAAAGATTCCAATAGCATGAGCTATGGATAATAAAACACTTGCAAATCCTATGGCAAATAATATTACTTTAGCTAAGTGTAAATCTTCTAACCTAAGCATGGCAAGTAATTTTTTAGGATTTGTAGCTTGAACTTTATATAAAGCATATCCGAAAAATCCACCTAATAATATGGATAATAGTATTTTCATAATAATTCCTCCTTATTTTCTACTTGATTTTTTAGTGATAATAGCAGTTGGAATAGATACAGCAAAAACAACTCCAGCAAAAACATATCCACTAACACTTGACTGCATCATACCACTCATCATATGGCCGCTAGTACATCCACCAGCAAATCTAGCACCAAATAATAATAAAAAACCACCTAAGAAGAAAGGAAAGTATTTACCTAAAAATCCTTTATCTTCTAATGAACAATTTTCTTGAACTAAATCATCTTCATGTATTTCAGATTCATTAAATTCATTTTTCTTAGAAGTTTTATAAGCTATATAACTTCCAAGGGGAATAGCCAATACAAATACAAATCCATAATTTATGGGATTTATAATTTCCTCAGCTAAAGCGCCCTCGTTCTTATCTAAATAAGCATTTGTACTTTTGTATCCACTTTCTCGAGATGTGTCTTCAGCTATTAAATTTTTATCTACGGAATTATAAATAATTCCTGATAATACTGAAAATTGAGTAGAAACTCCTATGGGTTTTACTAATAATACTGATATAAAAAATGATAAACCTAAAATCATTGCCCCTTTAATCCATTTATTACTTCTCATATTGTCCTCCTAAAAATTTTGTCTTAGCTTATTTAATCATATTATGTCCATTCATTCAGTGATAAAGTTACAAAAAAAGACATTATCAAAATTGATAATGTCTTTTCATATGTATTATCTCCAGCATCTCTTACAAGCTCTATAGCCTTTTGATTTTGCTTGAGATTCTGTCATTTTTATTGCACCTTCCATATTATGTGCCTTAGCTGTTTTATGATAAATTTTAGAAGTTGATTTTCCTCCATTAGCATAAACATATTTAGAAGAAGAATTTGAGCTAGAAGAAGAACTAGATTTAACAGTTATAGTTTTTGACTTAGTAGTGTAACCACTTTTACTTATTTTAACAGTAATCTTAGTATTTTTCTTTTTCTTAGAAATTTTTATTGAGTAAGATCCAGAAGAAGATACAGTAGATTTACCTATTTGTTTTCCACTTACATATGCTTTAACTGTAGCGCCTTTAAGACCCTTGCCAGTTATTTTTGTAGATGAATTATATACTGAATTAACAGTAAAAGTTTTGAATGTTTTTTTCGAAGCCGCTTCTATAACACTTAAATTTCCTGAGTTAAAAGTGTTTAAAGTTGGTGTAATAGACATAGTAAACGCTATTACGAAAGACAAAGTTAATGATTTAAATATTTTTTTCATTATAAACCCCCATAATTATAATTAATGTTTTTATAAAAGAATTTTTATAAAGTTTTCTAGAAAATTATAACACTATAGAGAGGAAATTATCAATATTTTGGTAAATAATTTATGAATAAGAATTAAAAATATTATAAATATACATAATTATAAGGTAAAATAAAAAGAGATACTATTATATGGAGGACAAAATGATAAATAAAGAACAATTTTTTAAAATTTATAATATAGATGAGGAAGATCTTAAAAAAGAAAATATAAATTGGGAAGATTTAAAAGCAATACATGATGACTTTATAGATTGTAAAAAAAGTTATGAAACACAGGCTGATTTGATTGCTAATATACTTAGAGCACAACCCAAAGTTCACTCAGTAAAAACTAGAGTAAAAGATGAAAGACATTTAATAGAAAAAATTATTAGAAAAACTCCTGAGAGAAGAGAAAAATATGGACAAGACTTTAATTTTACTGCAGATAATTACAAAGATGAGATTACAGATTTACTTGGAATTAGGGTAATACATATATTTAAAGAAGATTGGGAAGAAATACATAATTTTATAACTAATATGTGGGATGTAATGGAAATAGTAGCTAATGTAAGAGAAGGTGATGATACTAGAAAATTTGATGAACAGGGAATTGCTGTTTGTTCAAGGCCATCTGGATATAGATCTGTTCATTACTTAGTGGAATCTTATCCAACTAATAAAAAACTTATTACAGAGGTGCAAGTTAGGACTATATTTGAAGAGGGGTATGGAGAGATAGATCATCAACTTAGATACTCTCATGAGGATATACCGGAACTTTTAGGACAAAATTTGATGCTACTAAATAGAATTGCAGGAAGTTCTGATGAGATGGCATCTTTAATAAATAGATTAAGCCAAAGTATTCAAGAAGTTGAAAATAAATTTAAGGATAAAATAAGTGAAAAAGATAAGAAGATTGAATCTATTAAAGACAAAATTTATGATAGTAACGACATATCTGATATTGATAAGAAAAATTTGCTTGATGAGATTGATGATATATTAAAAATATAAATATTGTAGTAGTTAGTCGAGAAAATTTATCAGTAAATATTTTGTAATATTATAAAAGCCATGAATTATTTAATTATAATTTATGGCTTTTATATTTATTACTAGATTTTTATTTTTAAAATATTAATCTTTTTACATGGTTATACTAAATATGATTAAAGGAAAAATTACATAAATATGGAGGTATATATATGAAAAATAAAGGAATAAAAATTATAGCATCTTTATTTTTTATGATAATAATTTTAGTAGCGGGCTGTGGTAAAAAAAATGAAGAAAACAAAACGAATACAGATACACCGCCAGAGACTGTAACAATTTCTGGTTCAACATCGGTTGGGCCATTAATAGAAAAAGAAGCAGAAAAGTTTAAGAAAGAGAATACTGGAATTAATGTGGAGATAAATCAAATAGGCTCCTCAGCAGGTATAAAAGATGCCATAAATGGAACAGTTGAAATTGGAATGTCATCACGTGACTTAAAAGAGGAAGAGATTGCAGAAGGTCTGGTTGAAGTAGAAGTGGCATTTGATGGTATGGCAGTAATAACTAGCAAAAATAATAAAATAGATTCTTTGAAGCTTAGTGATGTAAAAGATATTTATACAGGAAAAATAACTAATTGGAAGGATGTTGGTGGAGAAGATTCACAAATAGTTGTAGTTTCTAGAGAAGATGGCTCAGGAACAAGAGATGCATTCCAAGAAATAGTAGGATATACATCAGAAGAACTTTATAAGGAATCCATAATTGGTGATGGCTCAGGTAATATTAAAACTACAGTTGCAGGAAATAATCATGCCATAGGATTTATATCATTTGAATATATAGATGATTCTGTAAATGCAGTGAAAATAGATGATATAGCACCAATTGCAGAGAATGTAAAAAATGGAGAGTACAAATTATCAAGACCGTTCTTATTAGTATATAAAGAAGAAAATTTAAAGGAAAATGGAAATAAATTAATAGACTTTATATTAAGTAAAGAAGGACAAAATATAGTAGAAGAAAGTGGATTAATAAGAATAAATTAAAGTGATATATTAAAATCCTCCTTTTTATGCAGGGAGGATTTATTTGTATAAGGAGGTCTCTATGAATGAAAAAATAAATACATCAAAAAGCAAATCAAATAAAAATAAATACTTAATTGAGAGTATAACTTCCAAAATATTTCTACTAAGTGCTTTTATATCTGTAATAAGTTTATTACTTATAATCTGTTTTGTATTTTATAAAGGGGCTATTCCATTTGTATTTAAGGACTATTCATTTTTTAGTTTTTTATTTGGAACAGAGTGGGTACCATCGGCAGATAAATATGGAATATTATCTATGATTTTAGCATCACTATATGCAACTTTTGGATCTTTAATTATAGGAGTACCAGTGGGGATACTTACTGCAACGTTTATTGTAGAAGTAGCACCAAAATCATTAGCAAAAATTATGTCTCCTGCCGTAGAATTATTGGCAGGGATTCCATCTGTACTATACGGTATATTTGGACTAGCATTTATTGTACCAAATGTTCAAAAATTATTTAATCAACCAAAGGGACAAAGCTTACTAGCAGTTATCATAGTATTAGCTATAATGATGTTGCCAACTATAATTACTGTATCTGAGACGGCGTTGAGAGCAGTACCAAAATCATACAAAGAAGCATCATTGGGATTAGGAGCATCAAAAACACAAACTACTTTCAAAATCGTCATACCAGCAGCCAAGTCAGGAATACTTGCAGCAGTAGTTCTTGGAGTAGGACGTGCTATTGGAGAAACAATGGCTGTAATATTAGTTGCAGGAAATTCTCCAGTTATCCCAAACTCCATAATGGATAGTGTAAGACCTCTTACAACAAATATAGTTTTGGAGATGGGATATGCATTTGGAACACATCAAGAAATGTTATTTGCAACAGGTATAGTATTATTTATTTTTATAATAATACTAAACTTAATTTTAAGTATGATATCAAATAAGGAGGACTATTAATATGAGAAAAACTAAAGATAATATATTGAATGCTTTAGTATATTTATGTGCCATATTTACAATAACGGTTCTTGTATTAATAGTAGGATTTATTTTTATAAAAGGAATGAAATTTACTACTCCAACCTTTATATTTAGTGACTATTCACCAGAAGGTGGAGGAATAAGACCTATGATAGTCACTACTATATATATGATTGCATTATCAATATTGATAGCCACACCTATCGGAATTTTATCAGCAGTGTATTTACAAGAATATGCTAAGCAAGGAAAGATAGTTAAAATTATTAGGTTTGCCACAGAAAGTTTATCAGGAATTCCATCCATAGTTTATGGATTATTTGGAGGAATTTTTTTCGTAGTAGCACTCAATTTTACTTATTCTATACTATCTGGAGCTCTTACGGTTGCTATTATAATTTTACCAATAATAATTAGAACTACAGAGGAATCTTTAAAAACTGTTCCATATAGCTACAGGGAAGCATCTTTAGGATTAGGTGCAACAAAATTTCAGACGCTGTATAAAGTTATCGTTCCCAGTGCCATGCCAGGTGTTTTATCAGGAGTGATATTAGCCATGGGCAGAGTCATTGGTGAATCAGCAGCCATACTACTAACAGCAGGAACAGTGGCACAAATGCCTTTTTCATTATTTGATAGTGCGAGAACTCTAACAGTTCAGGCATACTTAGTAACAAAGGAAAATGGAGACATAGGTCAGGCATGTGCAGTGGGCATAGTTTTGATAGTAATAATATTAGCTTTGAATTATATTGCTAAATTTATAAGTAAGAAATTTAATAAAGCTAATTATTAAAGAGAGGTGTTAAAATGTCACAAAATACTAAAATAAGTGTAAGAAATCTAGAGTTATTTTATGGTGATAATAAGGCTTTAAAAAATATAAATATAGATATAGGAGCTAATGAAGTAACAGCTTTAATTGGTCCGTCAGGCTGTGGTAAATCTACTTTTTTGAGAACTTTAAATAGAATGAATGACCTTATTGATAATGTTAAGATTACAGGGGAGATTAAGCTAGATGGATTAGATATTTATAAAAATGATGATGTTATAGAACTTAGGACAAAGGTTGGAATGGTATTTCAAAAACCAAACCCATTTCCAATGAGTATTTATGATAATGTGGCTTATGGACCAAGAGTCCATGGGATAAAAGATAAAAAACAACTTGATAAAATCGTGGAAGAAAGTTTAAAAGGAGCCGCTATTTGGGAAGAAGTAAAAGATAGATTGAAATCTTCAGCACTGGGACTTTCGGGAGGTCAGCAACAACGTGTTTGTATAGCAAGAACAATTGCTCTTCAGCCAGATGTCATACTTATGGATGAACCAACTTCAGCCCTTGATCCTATTTCTACACTAAAAGTAGAAGAGCTTATAGAAGAGATGAAAGAAAAGTTTACAGTGGTAATAGTAACTCACAATATGCAACAGGCAGCAAGAATTTCTGATAAAACAGCATTTTTCTTAAGTGGTGATTTAGTGGAGTTTGAAGATACAAAAACAGTATTTACAAATCCTAAGGATCAAAGAACAGAAGATTATATTACAGGTAGATTTGGATAAAAATAAGGGGTGTTTACATGAAAAGAAATGATAATAATTTAGGATTAAGTATAAATTCTTTAAAAGAAACTGCCGTAGAAATGATTGTAAAATGTGAAGTTATAGTAGAAGAAGCTGTTAATGCTATGGTTGCAAAAGATATAGAAAAATCAAAGGAAATAATAGGTTTGGATGACGACATTGATGATTTAAGAGGATACATAAGAGAACAGATTATAGAATTAATTGCACTAAGACAGCCTATGGCAAAGGATTTAAGAACCATATATGCACTTAGTATTATGTCTACTGAACTTGAGAGAATTGGAGATTATGCTGTAAATATTGCTATGGAAACAATAAAAATAGGTGAAGATGAGTACGTGGAGGAGTTAATAGATATACCAAAAATGAAAAGGGTAAGCATGGATATGTTAAAAAATGCAAAAATGGCTTTTATGAATAGTGATGTAAAATTAGCACATAAGACTGCCTTACAAGATGATATAATAGATGATTTATATAATGAAGTTTATATAGATTGTATATCAGCAATGCATAGAGATAAAAGGAATATTGCTCAAGCAGTAAGATTACTTTTAGTAGGTCGATTTTTAGAAAGAATAGGAGATCATGTTACTAATATTTGTGAGATGATAATATACTCAATCAAAGGAGAAATGCTTGAATTAGATTAAAGCCTAAAAATCTGTAAAGAAGATATATTCTTTACAGATTTTTTAGGCTTAAATTTCGTTTCACAAAATATTATTAGTCAAAAATATTATAGAATATAGAGTTTGCTATAGATAGTAATATTGCAGCCCAAATAGAATTCAATATTCCATTTAGATGAGCTCCAGGAACTAAAGCAAAAGCTAAATATAAAACTAGACCATTAATAACTAATGAAAATAATCCTAGTGTTAAGAAAGTTATAGGTAATGAGAAAAACTGTATAACAGGTTTTACTATTAGGTTAAGACAACCAAATATTATGGTAAGCATTATTAGAGATCCTAAAGAACCTATATATACACTAGACATCAAATTTGAAATTATGTATAAAGACACTGCATTAATAACAATAAATAACGATACTCTTCTCATATTAATTCTCCTTTTTATTTAAGTGTGTAAATTTATTACTTCAAAAGAAGTATATGTAATTTTACAATTATTATATAACAAATAATCAAAAACTATTAATAATCTAATTAATATTAAGAAATACTTAAGAATATATAATAAAATACCCACTTGATATATTTCAGGTGGGTATTTTGAGTTCTATAAATAATCTAAATGGCCAATAATACCTTGCTTTAAATTATATAAATGTTTAAAACCGTATTCTTCTAATAAGTGAGCGGCATAAATACTTCTTTTTCCAGAACGACAGTAAATAATAACTTTTTCATCTTTATAAGGTAATAAATGGTCTATTTGTGAATCTAAATCACTTATAGGAATATTGATGGCATTGGGAATGCGACTTGTATTGTACTCTGCCTCTGTTCTAACATCAAGTAAAATTAGTTTTTCTTTATTATTTATCATATTATTTAGTTCTAATGAACTTATATCTGTATATGGTTCCATTTAAAAATCTCCTTTAAAAGTTATGAAATAAGAAAGATAGTCCCATTCCTTTATTATTTCACAATTTTAATAATATATTAATTGTATACATAAATGTACTTGTAAATTAATTACCCATTTATGATTAGTTACAATCTATATGACATAAAAATAATTATATTTAGAAAAAAATTGATTTTATGTGACAATGTTACAGTCAGAATAATTAATTTCCTATATATTTTAGATATAATATTTATTTATATAGAAAGGGGATTTTATAATGAGTAAGAAGGTAGTTATAGTTGGTGGTGTTGCAGGTGGGGCATCAACAGCAGCAAGGTTAAGAAGAATAGATGAAGAGGCTAATATAATAATGTTTGAGAAGGGCGAGTATATTTCTTTTGCAAACTGTGGTCTTCCATATTATATTGGAGGAACAATAAGTGAAAGAGATAAGCTAATAGTTACAAGTAAGGAATCTATGAGCAATAAATTTAACATTGATATAAGAAACTTTAGTGAAGTAATTAAGATAGATAGAGACCAAAAAATAGTTACAATAAAAAATCACAAGACTAATGAATTTTATGAAGAAACATACGATAGTTTAGTATTATCACCAGGAGCTAGTCCTCTTAAGCCACCAATTCCAGGTATAAATGACTGTAATAATTTATTTACATTAAGAAATATACCAGACACAGATAAGATTAAGTTTTTCATAGATGAAAATAAACCAAAACATGCAACTGTAGTTGGTGGTGGATTTATTGGTCTTGAAATGCTAGAAAATCTACATGATTTAGGATTAGAACTTACTTTAGTAGAAGCTAGTGATCAAGTTATGGCACCTCTTGATATAGAAATGGCAAGTATAATTCATGAACATCTTGTAGATAAAGGTGTGGAGGTTATATTAAAAGATGGAGTAAATGAATTTAAAAATAATGGACAAAAAATTGTTTTGGCAAGTGGAAAAGAAATAAATACAGATATGATTATTTTGTCTATAGGTGTTAAACCAGAAACAGATATTGCAAAAGAGTGTGGGATTAAGTTAAATCAACGTGGAGCTATAGTAGTTGATAAAAATATGAAAACTTCTGATAAGAATATTTATGCTTTAGGTGATGCAGTAGAAATTATGGATTTTGTAAACAAAAAGCAAACGATGATTCCTCTAGCATGGCCAGCAAATAGACAAGGTAGAATAGTGGCAGACAATATATCTGGTAAAAAATCTGAATACAAAGGAAGTCTTGGTTCATCTGTGGCAAAAGTATTTGACTATACTGTTGCTACAACAGGAAATAATGAAAAAACTTTGAAAAGACTAGGAATGGATTATGAAGTAATTCACATTCATCCATCTTCCCATGCAGGGTATTATCCAGGATCATTCCCAATAGCGTATAAGATGACCTTTGATCCTAAGAATGGAAGAATTTTTGGTGCACAGGGAGTAGGAATAGATGGAGTAGAAAAAAGAATAGATATAATTGCTACTGCCATTAAAGGTAATCTTACAATATATGACTTGCAAGATGTAGAGCCTTGTTATGCTCCACCATACAATTCTGCAAAAGATCCAGTAAACATGTTAGGATATTATGCTGAAAATATAATAGAAAATAAAGTTAAGGTTATTCAATGGAATGAAGTTGATAAATTAGACAAAAATAATTCAATAATTTTGGATATAAGAGAAGAATTTGAGTTAGCAACAGGAGTAATAGAAAACTCTATAAATATACCTTTAAGTGTTCTTAGAGATAGATTAAATGAAATACCTAAGAATAAAAAGATATATGTTACTTGCCAAGTGGGTCTTAGAGGATATATTGCTTGTAGGATTTTATCTCATCACGGTTTTGATTGTACTAATATTGATGGTGGCATAAAAACTTATTTAGCCGTAAAGAAGTCTGAAAAAGCTTTGAATGGTCAAAATAATAAGAATCTGAATAATGGGGGAGAGGAAATGAAAAGAGAGGATTTTAATAAGGATAATATAAAGGCTCATGTTACATTAGATGCTTGTGGTCTTCAATGTCCTGGTCCAATAAGAAGGGTATTTGAAGAAATTAATAAGATGGAAGAAAATCAAATACTAAAAGTTAGGGCTAGTGATCCAGGGTTTACAAAAGATATAGATTCTTGGTGTGATAAGACAGGAAATATTTTATTAAAATCTGATTTTGATAAGGATAAGAAAGCCTTTGTAGCTTATATTAAAAAAGGAAATAAAGATGTAAAAGTAAATCCTTCTTGCTCTTTAAGTACGAATGAAAAAGATGGGGCTACTATGGTTGTATTTAGTGGTGACTTAGATAAAGCTATAGCATCCTTTATAATTGCCACAGGAGCAGCATCTATGGGTAAGCCAGTAACTATGTTCTTTACATTTTGGGGACTTAATATATTAAAAAGAAAAGACAAACCATCTGTCACAAAAGATACTATGGAGAAAATGTTTGATATAATGTTGCCATCAAATACAGAAAAATTACCTTTATCACAAATGAATATGGGTGGTATGGGACCAAAAATGATAAAACAAATAATGAAAAAGCATAATGTAGATGATATAGATACACTAATAAAAAATGCTGTAGATATGGGTGTAAAAATAGTAGCCTGCTCTATGAGTATGGAGCTTATGGGAATTAAAGCTGAAGAATTTATTGATGGTGTAGAAATAGGAGGAGTGGCATCTTATTTAGGAGCCACAGAAGAATCAAATTTAAATTTATTTATATAAACTAAAAAATGTGTAATAATACAAAATATGGGTATATAAATTAATAATAATGTGGATATAAATTTGTTATTGTAATAAAATATAAATGACAGAAAATATATAGAAAAATATGGAGGATATTGTAATGGCACAAATGCTAAATAATGATAATTTTAATACATCTATAGAAAGTGGAGTATGCGTAGTAGATTTCTTTGCTACATGGTGTGGACCTTGCAAAATGTTAGCTCCTGTATTCGAAGAATTAAGTGGAGAAATGGATGGAGTTAATTTCTTTAAAGTTGACGTAGATCAAGCGTTAGATGTTGCGAGAAGATATGCAATAACAACAGTTCCAACAATGATAATATTCAAAGATGGTGAAGCTGTAGATAAAATGGTAGGTTTCCTTCCTAAAGAACATATAAAAGCAAAAATAGAAGCACAATTATAATAATAATTAATGTTACAATAAATAAAATGGTGATATCTTATAAGATTCACCATTTTATTTTTTTGTATCTAAATAGGGAATCATTGAATTAAATGGATATATTTACTAAAAAGATAAGGGGGTTGAGTATTAAATTATAAAAAATGATACTATTTTAGTTAAAAGGTTACGAAAAAGTTACAAAAATGTATTTTTTTTACTGTCGAAATATAGACAAAGTATTATAAAAATGTAATAATAGTATTAATACCAAGTAAATATGTTTCATAAATGTTACATATTGGAAGGGGGATAGAAATTACAATTTATAAAATTGTAAAATCGATTAATTATGAGTATAAACAAAAAATATGTAATGGCAGGTATGCTAGCTACAGCGCTAGTAGCACCTATAACAGATGCAACAAACTCTTATGCAGATGATACAAGAACAATAACAGGAAGAGTAAACTTTAGAACTGGACCAGGTAATGAATATGATTCAATGGGTAAAATTGAAGAAGGTGAAACAGTTACTTATTTAGGTTCGAATGGTGGATGGAGAAAAGTAAAATATAATTCTAAAGTAGGTTATGTATATAAGAATTATATTTCAGAAGGAACTACTAGTACAACTAGCGTAAAATACGTAAAATGTAATAAGTCATTAAACGTAAGAAAAGGACCATCAACAAGTTATTCAATAATAACAAGTTTATCTAATGGAACTAAAGTTAACGTAATATCAAGTAGTGGTGGTTGGTCCAAAATAACTACTGGAAGCACAACAGGATATGTTTCAAATCAATATTTAAGCAATAGTGCTCCAAGTTCAAGTAGCGAAACATCAACTACTAAATATGTAGTAGCAAATGTTGGGCTAAATGTGAGAAAAGGACCATCAACAAGCCATGCAGTAGTAACTACATTAGCTAATGGAACAAAAGTTACAGTTAAATCAACTAGCAATGGATGGTCAAAAATAACTACTGGAAATATAACAGGATATGTTTCTAGTTCGTATTTAACTAGTAGTAAACCAAGTACGGATGATAATTCAACTAATGAAACATCAACTATTAAATATGTAGATGCAAATGTTGGCTTAAATGTAAGAAAAGGACCATCAACGAGCTATGCAGCAATAACTAAATTAGCAGATGGAACAAAAGTTACAGTTAAATCAACTAGCAATGGATGGTCAAAAATAACTACTGGAAATATAACAGGATATGTTTCTAGTTCGTATTTAACGAGTAAAAAACCATCTTCAGGAAGTTCTTCAAGTTCAGATTCTTCAACTAGTACTTCGGCAAGTAAATTAATTTCTTATGCAAAGAAATTTTTAGGAAAGCCTTATGTATGGGGAGCTCAAGGACCAAATGGATTTGACTGTTCAGGATTTACATATTACGTATTTAAAAATTCTGCTGGAATAACATTACCTAGAACATCATCTATGCAAAGTAAATATGGAACTGCTGTAAGTAAAAGTAATTTGAAGCCAGGAGACTTACTATTCTTTGATACTGTCGGATCAAATAATGGTGGAGTTACTCACTGCGGTATATATATTGGTAATGGTCAAATGATACATGCAGCTTCAGGTCAGGGTAAGGTTGTTATAAATAACATAAACAGTTCTTACTATGTGAATGCTTATGTAAATGCAAGAAGAGTTTTATAATCATCGAAAAGTTAAAAAAGAAATGTACATTGGAATTATTAAGTAAATCTTAATAATTCCTTTTTTTATTATGAAAATAATATAAAAATCATAAAAATATAAGCTATTTACTCATTTGCTAGACGTAAGATATGGAAAGTGTAATAATATAAGAAAGGAATAAGTGAAAAAAATGAAACTATTCCTTTTGAAAAAAATGTCAAACTATAAGATTTATTATGAAGAGGTGGATAAAATGAATGTTACTCTTATTTTATATGAAAGTAAGTATGGGACAGGTAAGATTGTTGCAGATACCATATGTCCAGTATTAGGTCCAGCAAAATCTTTTGACATTAATGATGCGCCACATGATATTAAGTATTACTCTAATATTGTTTTAGTATTTTCCATGTATGGACATCATAGCTGCAAAAAAATATTAAAATATATAGACGATAACAAAATAGATTTTAGTAAAAAAAGAGTAGCCTTAGTATGCATAGGTCTTAACAAACAAGATGGTATAAATGAGATTAATAAAATAAAAACAATTATAAATAAGGAATGTATTTTTAGTGAATTTATAAAAGGTGAAATGTTTATAAATAAGCTTTCCTCTGAGGATAAGGAAAAAATAAAAGCATTCTGTTCTAAGGTTGGAATACCTTTCGGTGATTTAGGAAAACTTGATGATAGTAAAGTGTTGGAATTGGGTAAAAATTTAATAGAATATTTTAATACGCCGCAATTTATACCTCCAGCTAATGTAACAAAAAAAGAAATTGAAACTTTTCTCATAAATAAAAATACATGCACTTTAGCAACTGGATATGGAGATTTTGTAAGAGCAACACCTTTAGAGTATGAGTATTACAATGAAAATTTATATATAATTAGTGAAGGTGGATTGAAGTTTATAGGGCTTTTAAAAAATAACCAGGTATCTATTTGTATATATGAAGATTATAAAAATATGAATAATTTATGTGGTCTTCAAATAAGTGGAGAAGCAGAAATTTTACAACCATGGTGTGAAGAATATTTAGAAGTATTTACTAGAAAAGAACTTAAAATAGAAAATATATCAAAACTACCTTTTAATATGAATATAATAAAAATTGTACCAACTAAGTATGAGTTTTTATGT
>NZ_JWHR01000049.1 GCF_000808015.1 Terrisporobacter othiniensis
AGCCGGCTGTGAGGGTTCGATCCCCTTCACCCGCTCCATTTATTTATCCCGGGACCATAGCTCAGCTGGGAGAGCACCTGCCTTACAAGCAGGGGGTCACAGGTTCGAGCCCTGTTGGTCCCACCATAAAACTTATAAATGCGGCCTGGTAGTTCAGTTGGTTAGAATGCCAGCCTGTCACGCTGGAGGTCGAGGGTTCGAGCCCCTTCCAGGTCGCCATAATAAGATTAAACACTATGCTGGTGTGGCTCAACGGTAGAGCAGCTGACTTGTAATCAGCAGGTTGTAGGTTCGATTCCTATCACCAGCTCCAAAAGACTTAGGAGGATTTCCCGAGCGGCCAAAGGGGGCAGACTGTAAATCTGTTAGCAATGCTTTCGGTGGTTCGAATCCACCATCCTCCACCAAAGAATAATATTATATGCGGGTGTAGCTCAATGGTAGAGTTCCGGCCTTCCAAGCCGGCTGTGAGGGTTCGATCCCCTTCACCCGCTCCAGTAAAAAAAAAATATGGGTGCATAGCTCAGCTGGATAGAGCAACGCCCTTCTAAGGCGTGTGTCCGGGGTTCGAATCCCTGTGCGCTCACCATATATACTGGGGATTAGCCAAGTCGGTAAGGCACATGACTTTGACTCATGCATGCGTAGGTTCGAGTCCTGCATCCCCAGCCATATAAAAATATGACTCATTAGCTCAGTCGGTAGAGCACTTGACTTTTAATCAAGGTGTCCGGAGTTCGAATCTCCGATGGGTCACCATAAAATTTGGAGAGGTGTCCGAGTGGTTTAAGGAGCTGGTCTTGAAAACCAGTGATGCTTAACGGCACCGTGGGTTCGAATCCCACCCTCTCCGCCAAAATAATGGAGAAGTACTCAAGTGGCTCAAGAGGATCCCCTGCTAAGGGATTAGGCTGGATTAAACCGGTGCGAGGGTTCGAATCCCTCCTTCTCCGCCAATTTTTACGAGGTGTAGCGCAGTTTGGTAGCGCACTTGGTTTGGGACCATGGGGCCGGGGGTTCGAGTCCCTTCACCTCGACCAAAATAATATGGACCATTAGCTCAGTTGGTTAGAGCGCCCGGCTCATAACCGGTAGGTCTGGGGTTCGAGTCCCTGATGGTCCACCATATTTACATAGGGGTGTAGCTCAGTTGGTAGAGCGTCGGTCTCCAAAACCGTGCGCCGGGGGTTCGAGTCCCTCCACCCCTGCCATATAAAATTTAAAGTAGTATTTTACTAATTTATACTTCGAGGTGTAGCGCAGTTTGGTAGCGCACTTGGTTTGGGACCATGGGGCCGGGGGTTCGAGTCCCTTCACCTCGACCAAAATTAGGGCTTATAGCTCAGGTGGTTAGAGCGCACGCCTGATAAGCGTGAGGTCGCTGGTTCGAGTCCAGCTAGGCCCACCATTCGCCCAGATAGCTCAGTCGGTAGAGCAGGGGACTGAAAATCCCCGTGTCGGTGGTTCGATTCCGCCTCTGGGCACCACAAAGAACTTTGAAAATTAAACAGTAGGTTAACAATAAATTAATTCTTTAAGAATTAAACTGAAACAACAAACCAAGCCAGATATTCAGATAATGATTAGTCTGAGCAATGGACAACTTTTTTATGAGAGTTTGATCCTGGCTCAGGATGAACGCTGGCGGCGTGCCTAACACATGCAAGTCGAGCGATTCTC
>NZ_JWHR01000050.1 GCF_000808015.1 Terrisporobacter othiniensis
CTTTATTCAAAAATATATAAAATACGAGGGGGGTACTATATGATTAATCTTTCCAAGAAGAATGTAATAATACTAGGAACATGTCTTTTTATTACTATCTACTCTTTTATAACAGTAAATACTATAACTAGTTTTGCTTCAAAATCTAATCCGTCTTTTACAAAATCATACTCTGGTCTAGTAAATATAGATGGAAAAACCTATTATTATAGCAAAAAAACTGGAAAAAAACTTACTGGATATAGAGTTATAGATGGCAAAAAGTATTATTTTTCAACTACTTCTGGAGCTATGTTAAGTGGAATTAGATCTGTAACAATCAATGGCGAAAAGCATACTTATTATTTTTTAAAAAATGGGGATGTCTTTAAAAGCGGATTAAAAGAAATTGGTGATAAAAAATACTATTTTTCAAAAACTACTGGTAAAATGTTAACTGGTCTTAGAAAAGTAAATGATAATACTAGCTACTATTTCTTAAGCGATGGTAAAGTATTTAAAGGCGGATTAAAAGAAATCGGCGATAAAAAATACTATTTTTCAAAAACTACTGGTAAAATGTTAACTGGTTTTAGAACTGTGAATAATAAAAAATATTATTTTCATAGAGATGGTCACGCATTAAAAGACCAACTTGCTACTATAAATAATCAACTTTATTTATTTGAAAAAGATGGATCTATAGCTAAAGGTGCAAAAACAGTTAATAATTCAAAATATTACTTTGATTTAGATACAGGAGCTGCCATCTCAGGACTAAAAAAAAGAAACGATAAATTATATTATTACGATAAAGTGACTTATAAGGCAATTGTAGGTTTCAAAACTATAAATAATGATACATATTACTTCCATAATAAATATAATTATGCTTTAACTGGACTACAATCATTTGGAGATAAATTATATTATTTTAAAGAAGATAATTGTAAAATGTTAAAAAATGATACCATAACTTATGCGAATATTGAATTTACTTTTAACAATGCTGGAATATCTATTAAACAAAGTGTGTCTAAAGAATTTGAAAAAGATGCTCGAACTAAATTAATTTTTAATGGTTTAAAAAAATTAGGGGCTCCTTATGGTACATCTGACTGTGAATTTAGATGTAATACTTTTGTTGATTATTGCTATAAAACTGTAAACATAGATACTCTTCAAAACTTGACTTCTAGTAGACAAGCTAAATATCTATTAAGAAATAATAAAGATATACCTTTCGAAAAGTTAAAACCTGGTGATTTGATTTTCTACAATAGTGAAAATTGTGACTCAGTAGAGTCTAAAGGTTCTTGTGGTAGAGTTGAGATAATCAATAATATTCGACTACATGTTCATCATGTTGGTATATATATAGGTAAAGGCAAAATGTTAGATTCTACTCAAACTGTTTCAGAAGGTTTTGGACGTGTAAAAGTTACTGATTTTAATCCAGATACAACAAGTAAAACTTATTATCCTATCTTATATGCTAATATTTTAGATTAATTAAATTATATAACTTAATACAAATAAAAAACTTCTACAGTGCATACTTTATTTAAATGTAGAAGTTTTTTATTTGTCTCTTTCTCTAAATTAGCTTATATATCTCTGATTTAATAATATTTAGATTTATGAACACTTTCTTAATTTCTACAGGAGAATTTCCTAGGACATAAATTTTATCCGATAATAAAAGAGCTTCATCTATATCGTGTGTTACAAACAGTACAGTTCTTTTCTCTTTTTCTAATATTTTTTTAAAATTATTCATTATTATTTTTTTATTAATTACATCAATAGATTTGAAAGGCTCATCCATTATTACAATTTTTGATGGATAAATAAAAGCTCTTGCAATATTCACTCTTTGTCTAAGTCCTCCACTTAGCATTTGTGGATAGTAATTTTTGTACTCTTTTATCCCAACTAAATCTAGATATTTATCACATAGTTCATCTAATTTTTTTTTATTATAAAGTTTTTTTACTATAAGCTTTATATTCTCGCCTACTGTTAACCAGTCAATTAACCTATCATCTTGAAATATATAACTTACTCCATACTTTTCTATAGTTTCAAAATTTTCACTATCATTAGGTATAATACCACTAATTATATTTAATAATGTACTCTTACCACACCCTGATTTACCAATAATACAGTTAACTTCATTTTTATAAAAATTTATATCAAAATCCTTAAATATGATTTTTTCATTAAACTTTTTATTTATATTTTTAATTGATATGACTTCTTCTTTATTCATCGTCTCCATACAAAAGCTCTCCTTAACAATAATTTTTCAATAATATTTAATAATGATGAAATTATTACAATAATTATTATCCAAGCAAAAATAGCTGTAGTATTGAAGTTTACTTTTTCACTTTGTATCATTGCCCCTATGCCATATAAAGGTTGTCCATAAACCTCCCCTGCTATTACGATTTTAAATCCAAGAGATATAGTTGATGATAAAATTGATATTAATGAGAATTTTATAGCTGGTAAATATATTTTAATAATTTTATCTTTTCTACTAATTTTATATAATTCAGCCATTTCCAAAATACTTTTATCTATATTTTTCATAGACCCTAAGACTGCGTCATATAAAACAGGAAACACCATTATAAATACAACAATATAAGGTGCGCTTTCTTTATTAAACCAAATTAATGTTAAAACTATTAATACCATATTTGGAATAGATCTAGCTAAAGATGTTATTGGTGTTAGAAAGTTTTTGAACATATTAAAGCTATAAGAAATTATTGCCAATACAAAGGCTACAACTAAGGCTATAATAAAGCTTAGTATACATCTTGATATAGTTGAAAATATATCTAAAATAAATCTATCTTCTAATACAATTTCCTTTATACTGATAAAAACTTGTCCCAAGGTAGGTAAATATATCTCATTATTTATTTTTATAGCTATTATTTGCCATAAAAATAACAGGATAACACATGAAAGTGCTACCTGCATTTTATTTTTATCTTGAAATATTTTTATTTTTTTATTTGTGGTAAATTGACTCATCTGGAACTGCTCCCCCTACAGCTTCATTATTGTAGTTATATAGTATATAAAAAAATTCTTCATAATTCTTTTTAAATTCATTCACTGGTATAAATCTCAGATTACACCTTTCTATAGCTTTTGATAATACCTGTGGCTTTACAGGTATTTTAAACTCTTCTCCATAAGCTCCTGCTTGCAATGGGTTTGTATTTACAAAATCTATACTTTCTTTCATTTTTGATAAAAATTTGTTCACATACTCTTGGTTATCTTTAGCAAAATCTTTTCTAATTATTATACTAAACTGAGGATATCCTTCTGGTATGTTGAAAACTTCCTCATAAGCATCATTTGTTGAAGTTAAGATTTTTAATCCACTATGTTTGTATAGTAAAGTCGTTAAAGATGTTTCTGGTACAATACCCGTTTTCACCTTGCCTGATGCAAGTGCTGTAACAAGTTCTGGCTCAGTATCTGAGTATTTATAGTTTACCAAAGATTCATTCACATTATTTTCCTTCAATATAGATTTTACTGTATTATCTATCATGGAATTTTTCCCAATAATAGCTACTTCTTTATTTATTAATGTATGATTAAATCCTGTTATGCTTGGGTCTGTTGTAACTAAATAATATGACCCCTGACCTATACTTGCACTGATTTCATAGTTGGAATTTTTATTATAAGCTTTAGCTGCCATATCTGTTGGTATTAAAGCAATCTCATACTCTTCATTGTATAAAGCTTTTTCGACTTCTCCATCACTTCCAAATGTGTATGTTGTTTTATATCCTTTTTCTATTTGATCTTCTTCCTTTGCCAGCTTGCACATGCTTACTGATACAAGTCCGCTGGCACTTATTATTTTTATATCCTTAGATGAAAGATTTATGTTACATCCTGCTATGTTTACTCCTAAAATTATAGTGAGCATTAACGTTAAAATCTTCTTCAATGTATCACTCCTCAAAAACGTATTAAGCCTTATTTTCATAGTACTACAATTGGTAGTATTATTCAATAAGGCTTGTTTTAGTCATGATATTTAGTTTTATTATAAGTTATATTACTTAATTTATCTTTTTCCCTTCCGGTGAAAGTTTGTCTAATTGATTATTTAAATCTTCCGATAAAATATTTCCACCTGAGTTCCACTTTCCACTATATGCTTTACTGCTACATTGTACCATTTCCATAGTCACTTCTATTCCTACCTGTCTATCTTGATAGTCATTAACTTTATAACTTTCACTCTCATTATTTAAAACTAAAAATTTAATTCCTTTAATAAGATTTATTTCATTCATTTTACTATTAACTTTTCCAATATAATAATAATATTCACCTTCTTTATACCATTTGTTATCTGTTATAGAATCAGCTACCCCTTCTGTAATTAATTCTAAATTATTACTAGATAATTTAGAATCTTCTTTTCCCTCACTATTTTTCCAATAAGGCTTTACTTTTACCCTAAGTAAACTATCAGTAGTAGACGTAGGATTAATATTTATAGTCGATTTAACCTCGTCTCCTGGTACCATTCCTGTTGTATCAACATCTGCATCTTTAGTAATACTTCCTGTAATATCTCCATTTACACTTAGTGTATTAGCAACTTGATTATCTTCACTATCTCCATTCCAAAAATACCCAAATCCAAACGCTCCAAATGGCATTAATATACACACTAATATTATAGCTACTTTCCTCGTTTTTTTCTTACTCATATTAATCTCCTCCTAGTTAAAATTTAATTTTATTACTTCTTTCTTCTCAATAACTTTACTTTCTTCCTGTTTACTCCTATTATCAAATAAATCTTTCAAACCTATATTTCCCATATCCCATTCATACTTATATGCGAAATTATTTACCTGCACCGCTTCCATCACAATATCCATCCCCAATTCCCCACTCCCTAACATCATCTTATCTTCTTCACTCAAATTAATCTCCATACTTTCAACCATAGGCTTTTCCGTTCTATTTCCAATCTTCAATGGTTTAGTATAATAAACATAGTTATCCTCACCAACAAACCAACAATCCTCGTCTCCATAATTAATTTTAACTGATGAATTACTTAAGGTTGTCCCATTATTACCGTTATTATTGGGATAAACAAAAACAAAACCTCTCAGATAAACGTCACAGCTACCTTCATTATCAAAATTCAAATTTATATTTGCTAAATCATTATTCTTCTCTACTCTAATTTTTATCTCCAGGGCTTTATCTTCATAAAGAAAAATTTTCATAGCATAAAAAACATTCTCTCCATAAACAATAATAGAACAAAAAAATACTCCAATTATAACACTTAATAATAATTTCTTAACTTTATTTTTCCTCTTATTTTTTCTTTTATTAATCCTACTCATATTTATCACCTGTTTATAATAATTTCATCAATCTTCCTTTGTGTAAAATAATTATTTGGTTTTGTATTTGCATTTATTGTTATGGATTTTGTATTATAGCCTGAAGCGTTTTTTAGGACAAAATTCTGACTACTTACTGATTTGTAAGACAACGAATTTATCAATGACAATTCATACTCCTTGTCATAATCTAAATTCAACACAGTATATGGCTCATTACTTTTAACTTTTATATTTGCAGAATTATCTTCTCCCTTTAACTTTAAATAAAAATAATCTTCATCATTACCATTTACTGTAACTGTTAACCTACCTTCTATGAGATTTGCTTGTAGACGATTTGTGTTTGTATATTTATAAAAAATATGATCATTAAGATAATTTACTTGAAGTGTGTAATCATAATCTATTTGTTCTTTCAAAGCGTTATACTCTGTAACAGTATAAGCAAGTTTATTACTACTTATTGTTAGCTTATCACCTTTATCTAAATTTGATAATTCATTAATTGAGCAAGGTGTATTATCATCATTTACATATACATTAACATTATCTTTTATACTAGTATCATTATACTTACCAGTACTTTTGTTAAATTGAAAAACATCACGAATTTTTACACTACCCTCTTTTAGTTCTTTTATTAAATCTATACGAAGATCTAAATTACTATAATCATAACTACTACTTTCATTTATAATCTCCACATCAAATAATATTTTTTCATTATATGAAAACTTATAATCCGAGTTTATGTATAACTTCTTACCATTATCATTTATTGTATAGGGTTTAATATTCACATTGAATTTAGGATTTTCAATTAAAAATAATGTAATCTTGCTTATCCCACCATTGTAATTAAGAATACCTTCTCCCATCCTACCAAGTTGTCCTATTAATAATGATATTTTATAATCACTAATTTCTGGTTTTATGTATTGAGATACATCCCCCACCATCTTATAATAATTATCACTAATAGTTTTCGTTAAAATATTACAGTCAATATGTTTATTACGTGTATGTTGTGATAACTTATTATCCATCTCTTTGTTACAATATTTATTATTTTCCATAAGATTTACAAGGCTATAATTACCTATAACTTTATCTATCTTAAATTTATAAGGCTCTGATGATGCTCTGTAGTTTATATCGGTTATTTCACCATTAATAAAAATACTTAGGAGGTCACAAAAAGGCAGTATAAGTTGATCCCCTTCTTCACTTTCTATGCCTATGACAGGTTGTACTTTTTTTAACTTTATTGCTTCTAATTGCTCCTTATTTAATTTAAATTCCCCTTCTAGCATTCTCCATTCTATTGGTGCGACGCCATTTATATCGTATTTTAAAACTTCTACATAACATGGCCATGTTATAATTTTACTTCCCAAGTATCCCTCTCCCCAAGTTGGACTTTCCTCACTCCCAATCCAAGTTTTTATTGTATCATAGGTAAATGAATAAATTGGTTCAAAAGTTCTCACTCTCGTCCTTAGAACTTTATTTTCCTTAATTATATTCTTACTATCGTCATTTACCTGCTTTACTGTTCTCATTGACTTAGATGTGGAAGTATATAAATTAGTAAACTCCTCTATCTGATTCAAACTATCTTCAAAATTAATATTTCTAATATTGTCAAACCTCTCACTGTTAAGTTTCTTTTCCTCCCCCTTTATTTCATTAATTTCTCTCGTCTTAGTCCAGTTACCAATTTCAACTCTATCCACCCCCGTAGGAAGAGCATCACTTTTTTTTACATAAACTAAGTTCATCATTAATAAACACAAAACCACTACACTTATCTTTAGTAATTTCCTTATTATTATCACCTCCTGAATAATAGGCGTGCATGGTGTAAATATGTCCATGGAGGTCGTTACACTTTTTAAGCTAACACCACACACATACTAATTTATATTTAATAGATATGCCTAATATTACTTATTTTTTAATTATTTTCAAATTTTTTCACTTATCAATTTATGCAATTCAAAAGTATAGATTAATCAATTCTACAATCTTATTATAAATAAAAAGTGATAGATTCAGTCATATTAACTCATTAAGTCTATCACTTTTTTATGTTATTTAACTTTTATCATTTAAAGGATTTATAAATACTACATATTCTTAAGTTACTAGTAATATTCAACCTCTACAATTTTCCCAAGTTTAACTAAAATATTTTTCATTTCATTTAAAACATAAATTCTTGCACTTAAATCATCTGGAATGTCTAACATCATATTCTCAGGATTTATACACCTTCCTATTATCATTTTTATATGAATACAGTCTTCATATAACATTCTCGATAACAAAGTTGCCGCATCCTTCTTTTTATGTAAAAAACTATCATCATTAGTAGTTAATAATTTTCTTAATATTTCACATGCTTTTCTCAAAGTAAGAACTCCTTCGGTTACCAAATCTATTCCTTCTATATATCCTCGCGGCGGTACATTTTCATCAATGATTTCTGTACTAGATTTATACTCTACATTCAACTCTCTGGCTACAATATGTGCTGTAGTTCCACCACATACTATTTTCTTACCTGCACTTCCCATAATTTTATATACTACTTCTTTGTCTTTATTTTTATTTATAGGTGGACCAGAAAATAAAACTGCCTTACTATCATGACTTACTTTTATAGTTGCTACAGTAGTATCATCTCCTGGCTCAAAGAAATAAAGTTGATTACAAACTCCAAGAAGATTATTTGTTATAGCTTTTGCATTCATATTTTCATTAGTAAATTTCAATAGATGTTTTGCAATATCTTTCCATTGCCAAGAATAGTTTAAAGTTTGTCTTCCTCCTGCAAATTCTACACCATCACTAACCATAACTATTCTATCTCTTTCTGCTAGTTGTATCTTGCATTCCCTTACCTTTTTATTATGAATAATTCTCTCATTCCAATCCAAAGATAGTATTTTTTCCCTCCTCATAAAAAATACTGTAGGATTATCAAATTCAACAATATAAGCTATACCATCCTTAGCCACTTTCACCATCGTAAAAGTAGAATAGGCTATTTTATTTTGGGCACAAATAGGTAAGGTCTGGCTAACAGTATCAACTACATCTTCTATTTTCATTCCCTCTTTTAACATGGTAAGAGCTATTTTTGAAGTAAGAGTTGCTAAAATATTTGCCTTTACACCACTACCCATTCCATCTGAAAGTACTGCAATAAACTGATCATCATCAGCATAAAACTCCACCATATCTCCGCATAGTTCTTCCCCAAATTTCAATAAACTCCCATAGGCAAAATCTATATAATACTTCATTATCTCTGACCCTCTTCCTCAATAAGTTTTTTTAACTTAGTCAAGGTAACCTTCGTTTCTGCTGTTGTTTCTCCAAGAAGACTTGCAATTTCTTGAGCCACCATCATTTGCTTATTGATAACATCTTGAGCCATATTTATAGAATTTATCTTCATTTTCTGTAATTCTTTTTCCTTCTTTTCTTCTTTAGTAATATTATTAGCTATCCATATATAAATCTGATTTTCCTCTAACCATATAATATTCTGCTCTAATACACCATCATAATCATAAAGTTCTATTTTATCTCTAATAATATTTTTTCTTGTATCTCTTACTTGCTGAAATTTATCTTCATCTAAATACATGATAACTGGTACTCCCCTTGCCTCATCATTACTAACTTGGAAGAAGTTTTGTGCTGCTGGGTTAAACTCTACTATACATAAGTCCTTGTCCACTATTCCAATTAAATTAGGTGTAGCCGATATAATTACATTTGCTTTATTCTCTGCCTTTTGTCTCACATAAGGAAGGCACATACTTGTATCTGCATACCCATTAAACACTGCTTTTGCTTTATCTCTACATGTTTTATATCCACAAGCTTTACAGTTAATTTCGTCCATTCTTGCAAATTTACCCATGGATTTTAAAATTTCCCTAAGCTCAACTTCACTTGGTTCTTTTAAAGGAATATATTTTGATTCAAAATTTCTTTGTAAGTCTACTTTTGATAGTATTTCATCATAAGAATTATCTGTTTTATCACTATATAATTTTTCACATTTTTTACTATAGCATTCTATATTCTTTCTTCTTTCATATGAACTAGCTCCATCGTCTACAATTCCAGATCCTCTAAGGCAACCACTTTCACAGAAATTCATATCAAATATTACATTACTCACTCTATTATTTAAAATTGCATTTATAGTCTTTATGCAATCATTTGATCCATCTACAGATACTACTTCTTTATTTTTAGTTGAATCAAAAAAATAATCTGTATTTTCAGATACAAATGGAAAAACCCTATTATAATGACTAATAGCATCAAATGAACTTTCTTCGAAATCCTCAAAAGAGATATTCTCTTGTTGAATCCATCTTTGAAGTTCCTCCAATGTAATCACAGCATCCACACTATTTTCAAATCTAGATTCATCTTTTTTCCCAAGGCAAGGTCCTATAAATACAACCTTTGCGCCTTCACCATATTTTTTCTTTATAATTCTTCCATGACAAGCAAATGCTGATATTACTGGTATTAAATTTTCAATTAAATCTGGATAATGTTTTTCTACTAAGTTGATTATGGATGGACAGAGAGTTGTTATATAGTTTTTATCATCATCTTTATTAATATATTTAAAATATTCATCAATTATAGGTTGGGCTGCTACTAAAGTTTCTTCTACATAAGAAAATCCTAAGTGTTTTAATACACTAGGTATTTTATGACTATTTTCTCCAAAAACTGCTGCAAAACTAGGAGCTATAGATGCTACTACTACTTCTTTATTATTTATGTAATGTTTTACAACTGGTACCTCTGATTTACTTAATCTATTTTTTTGTGGACATGCTCTATAGCATTCATCACAAACTATACATCTTTCTTCTATAATTCTTGCTTGTTCATTTTTTATTTCTATAGCATTAACTGGACATACTCTTATACAAGCATAACAGTTTTTACAATTCTTCTTGCTAAAATTATCAAACCACATACGTACTCCCCCCCTTGATTAATAGTAGTCTAAAATCTTTACTAAAATTATAGCAAACATATATATATGTTTTCATCTATTAAATCATAATCACTTTCAATTTAGAGTTATAATTATATTTTGTCATACAAAACACCCCAATCATTAGATTTTTGGTCCAACAATTGGGGTGCAATACATACTTTCTATAGTATTAAGTTCTTTTTATATAAATCATATTTTATTATAATAATTCAAGATATCCTGATGGATGGAAGAAGTATATTGATCCAGTATCTTTATCTACTAAGTAAGCCATGTCAGTTTCTATATTTGGTAAAAACACATATCCTCTTATTCCTTTTTCTTTCATTGTTTCAAAAGTATTTTCATCACCTTGATATGTATAAGTAAAATCAACTTTTTCAACGTCTTTTATATATTTATTTAAAACTGCTTCAGCTTCTGATTTTGTCATTCCACTTTGAACTTCTTCTTTTTCTTTATCATCTTTTACAACTGCTTCATCAGCTGGTTTAGTAGATTCTTCTTTTTTACTTTCTTCTTTCTTATCGTCTACTTTTACTTCTTCTTTTGCAGGTTCTTTATTTTCTACAACTGTAGTTTCAACTTTAACTGGTTTAGTAGTATTTTCACTTTGTGTTGTTTTATCTTCATTATCTTTTATTACGTGTGTATTTTCAGTATTTGTAGTTTGCTCAACTTTTACTGGTTTTGTATTTACTTGTTCATCTTTTTGTGAGATTGCATTTGCAATTGGAGTTATTAATAATGCTCCACTTAATAATAATGTTATCGCTATAATTCCTTTTTTCATTTTTCAACACTTCCTTGTAATTTATTTTAAGATTTCTTAGTTTCTGTCTTTTTTCTTTTGTTTATATTATTATAATATCATTACCCCTTGAAAAATTACAGTTACACACTTGTTACTTTGAATTACAAAATAGTAACATAGATAATTACAAGAATGTTACCAAATTTCAATATTATGTAAAATTCGCTCACTTTATATCTCCAAGAAGATATATTAGCCATATATTTTATATCCAAATTTAATAAAATAAAACCCCTTAGACAATCCAAGGGGGTTTTTGTTACAATTCATCATCTTTTTCAATTCCAAAAGATACATTATATATATTTTTTTCTTTTATTTTTCCACTATATAAAATTGCATTATTCTTTTCATTTATAACATAAATATAGTAATCTATATCTGAAGAGCTATTATCATAACCTAAATAATCATCATATTTATAATTACCTATTATAAAGTATGTTTTATTATTATCTCGCCTCATTTCTAATATATCTGTACTGTACTCATCTTTAACTTTTAAATCTATTTCATTTGCACTCACTATTTTTTTATTATTAAGATTTACTAATAAAGTATTTATTTTTTTACTTATTGGATCTGCATCACAACAAAGTAAAACTTCATCATTATCAATATAATAATTGGTTATATTTTTATTCCCAACTCCTAAGTTCATAATATTTATATCTTTAGTAATAATATTAAAACCAAACAAACATGTATTTATTACTTTGCTTTTTTCATCCTTTATCTTAACACCAAAGTATGCAACATTATCCCTTACAAATCCAACATCACCATCAATATACATTTCACTAGGTTCATATGATTTAGTTAATATACACTTAGATTGTTGTGATGATAAATTTAATTTAAATAAACTTAAGTAAGTTTGCTTATACATATCAACTTCATTATCCAATGATTTATTTTCTTCTATATTGTCATCTTTATAGACTGATGAAATAATAGCCAAATAAATATTATCCTTATCCCTTATTGGTAAGGCCTGATAAATACTTGCTCCATTTGCGTCAATACTATCATCTATGGGAATCTCATAATTTTTAATTTTTGAGCTTTTTTTATTTTTTATATCAATATATACTTTCATTTCATCACCATTATAAGGTGAATAAGTACTTAAAAGAGATACACTTGCAATCTCATCCTCTGTTTCACATATACTATTTTTATCATTTGAAAATTTTAATAATTCTCTGTTATCAACATTTTCTTTTGATATGGAAAAGTTTGTAACACCTTCTTTTACATATTTTTTAATTTTTTCATCATCTTTAGAAATAATAATATTATCTGCTTCATACATTCCTTTTCTCTTTTGATAAACAATATTCATATTTCCAAGAGCACTTCTATCCCCAGATATATCTTCTATATCTAAATCATCCTCTACAATAAAGTTTAAGGAGAAAATAATTAATATCATAGCTAATGATACCGTAATTAAAAATATTTTTGAAAAGCTTTTATCCATAATATCCCCCTTAAATATGTATTTTTTTATTTAATAAGTTATAAGAAATAATAAGAGATAAAACTCCTGTAACTATATAGTATAGTATATGATTTCTTAATAGTTCATCTGTAAATATCATAGAGATACTTGAAATATATAAATACATAAATATAACTATTGCCATATAAAATAAGCCTAAAAACCCACCTATCTTGTCAAAAGATTTATGAATTAATACTCCAGTAAACAAAACTATAACTGCTAAAATTGGGCTAAATACATAATACATAAGAATTTCCAATGGATAAATAGATATCCCCATAGATAAAAAACTTTTTAAGCTATTATAATTTATAATATAAATAATTTCACTAATATTAATACTTGTAATACTTTTCATTATGAGTATCTCTAGAATCCACAATATATGCTGTGTTGCTAATACACCATATATAAATGATAGTACTATTAATAACTTCGATAAAAATATATTAAACTTATTACAAGGAAGAGTGAACAAAGTATAAGCCACCGTTGTCTTACTTGAAAAGTCTTTATACCAAGTTAGTAAGGTATAATATAAACACCATATAAGCCCTAAAATCATAAAAAAGAACGATAAACTATATAATGAGTAAATAAATCCTCCATTTTTTATAATCATATATACCTCTTCTGATTTAAGTAGACCTAATCCACCTCTTATATTCAATATTCTTTGAACTTCTTTTGCTACCAAATTTAAATTGTAAATAAACCAAATAAGATTACTTATAATAATTAAGCTTAAGATAGAGAAATAAACCTTTTTAATTCTTTTAAACTCTATCTCATAGAGCATTAAGATCTTACTCACCCCTATATACCTCCCTCATCTTATCTATAATAGACTTATTTTCATTCTGTCTAACTTCTTCCACATTGAAGTTAAATGCTACTTTCCCATCATGAAGTATTATTACCTCTTCTACTATTTCTTCTATCTCAGCAATTTCATGAGTGGTTATTATAATACTTTGATTAGGAGAAATATATTCAACCATAGCTTTAATAAACTCTTCTCTTTTAAAAATATCTATACCAGAAAAAGGTTCATCTAGTAAAATATATTTGGCATTTTGTGCAAATCCAAGAATAATCTTAACCCTGGCTCTATTTCCTTTTGATAAATTACTTATCATCTGATCATCAGTAAGATTGAAAATTTTCAGCATATTATATGCTTTTTCTTCGTCCCAATTTATATAAAATTCTTTCATAAATGCCAAACTTTCTTTTATAGTTAGATGTGGAAAGTAAGTATCTACATCAGGTATAAATGCTATTTTATTATATAATTTATGGTTAATTTCTTCACCATCTATAAGGATTTTCCCCTTATCTGGTCTAATTACTCCAGCTATAGATTTTAATATGGTTGATTTACCTACTCCATTTATTCCAAATATGCCTATGATTTTTCCTTCTTTTATTTGAAAAGACACATCATCCAATGCATGTACTTTTCCATATTTTTTACTCAAATTTATTATATCTATCATTTACAAAACTCCCTCTAAAATATTTAACCTACTAGAATTTAGATTCCTAACCTTTATTTCGTAGATATGAATTAATATAATCTATTGGGCGATATACTTTTCCTTTTTTGTAGGGCAAAACAGAATCTATCTTTATACCTCCTGTAGGATATGGATTCCTACTAGCTGAGTTAATTACTTTTCCTTTACCAATATACATAACTACATGTCTAGTTGTAAAAATAAGGTCTCCTGGTTGAATATTTTTCATTTGAACTTTATAATCCTTTAGTACTTCTTTTTGTTCAGTTGTAGAATATCCAATATTTACGTTTGTTACAGTTTTGTACGTCCAATAAGTAAGTCCCGAACAATCAAATCCTTGTTTTCCTATATAATCTTTTTTATCTAAAGGATAGTAACTTTCTCCATAATAACTTATAAGTTCTTCTAATCTTTCTTTAGTTATTATTTCTCCCTTACCACCCCAAGTATATTCCTGGCCTTCTTTTTCTTTTGCTAGAGAGATAACTTCATCTACTATTTTTAAATCTTCTTCACTCATATTTTTAGTTTCTTGTTCATATTTTTCATTTAGTTGTTGTATATATTTTTCTTTTAAAAACTTATACCCATATACTCCCATAAGTACAACTAATATTAATATTAAAAGTTTCTTTAAAAATTTTTTTATAGCTATTAACTCCCTTCATATTTACGATTATAAAATCATAACTTCTTTATTTCATTATCACACTAAAACTTCTGTATTTCAACTTACAAATCTGTCATATAGAGAAGGCTATCTCCTATATATTAGACGCATAAAAGTCGTAAAAAGTTTCATTTATTTTTATAAAATTTTATCTAATTTAAATCTATATCATTTATTTTTCACATAAAAAGGTTGAAGTATAATTAATACTCCATCTTTTTGAAAAAATACATCAATAAAAATAAATTCATATAAAAAGTGGCCTAAATTTCAGCCACTTTCTTTCACATATACTTATTTATTTGGAACTACTATATCACCACTTATTATTTTTTCCACTTTTTTATTAACGTAATCTATTACATCTTGTGGAACATTTTTATCAGTTGATGGTGCAAGTCCTATACCTTCTTCTTTTAAACCAAATACTAAAGTTTTTCCGCCTGCAAATGTGCCATCTTTTAAAGTTTTAACTACGCTATATACACCTTCATTTACTTTTTTCATTGCTGAAGTAAGTATATTGTCTGGTGCAATATCATATTGGTCTCTATCAACACCTATAGCATATTTTCCAGTTTCTTTAGCACATTCAAGTACTCCTAAACCACTATCTCCTGCACATGCAAATATTATATCTGCACCATTATTGTACATCTGTGTAGCTATTGATTTACCTTTTGCTTGATCAGCAAATGAGTTAACATATTGAGATAAAACTTTTGCATCTGGATTAGCTTCTTTCACACCAGCTTCATATCCAATTTGGAATTTTCTGATTACAACATTATCCATTCCGCCAACAAATCCAACTTTATTGGTTTTAGTCATTTTTCCTGCAACTAAACCTGCTACATATCCTGATTGTTCCTCATTAAATGATATACAAGTAACGTTGTCAGGTGTTTCATCTCCATAATCTACGTCAACTATAGCAAACTTTTGATCTGGATAATGTTTAGCTGCATCAAGTAATGCTTGTTGCATTGGAAATCCTGTTGCAAGGATTAAATCATTATCTCCATCTACTGCTTGTTCTAAATTTGTTACATAATCCGCTTCTTGTTTTGATTCTATATAACTTGCTTTAATTCCTAAGTCTTTTTGTGCCTTTTCAAGCCCTTCCCAAGCACTTTGGTTGAAACTACCATCTGTAACTCCACCAACACTTGTAACCATTGTAACTTTTAATGCATCATTATTAGTTGCATTATCTTTATTTCCTCCACACCCTACTAATGAAGATGCTGTCATTATAAGTACCGTTATTAAGCATACAATTTTTTTCAATGTTATTTTATCCTCCTATGTGATATAATACTTTTCTCTTAGCTTAACTATAGTATCAAAAAATTATTACTAGATATTATGGTATATGACATATTTTTTGATTTTTTTGAGTATATAAACATGATAAAACTAAATGATAAAAGTAAATTAAGTTATTATATAAAAAAATTTCAAATTAATGAAATTTTTACCGAAAATATAGAACACCATATGGAGCTTCATTATTTTAAGAAAGGTTCTCATGTTTGTATAAAGGAAAATACCTTAGATTATTTTTACTTCTTTGTAAAAGGTAGAGCAAAGGTATATATATCGACACCAAACGGAAAGTCTCTACTTATTAGATTTTACTCTCCAGTTCAAGTAATTTGGGACGTAGAAGTAACTTGTGATGAAAATGCTAATTGCAATATCCAAGTGATTTGAATCCTGAGGATAAGGTGATTACAGATAATTTCACACAATTATCAGAACTACTTGGAGCAAATTACAGACATTTTTTAAGAATAGTAGATAAACTTTGCTCAAAAAATACTATTAAAAAGGAAAAACAATCTTTGGTAATCTTAGATAGGTCAGCTCTAAGTGAGATTGCTGTAGATTTATATAATTAAAAAGCATGTTGAGTATTCAACATGCTTTTTAATTTAGTATGAAACTATTTTTACCATTTTTCTTCGCTTTATATAATAAAGTATCTGCTTCTTTATAATTTTCAATATATGTTTTTTTTATGTCTATCTTATTAATCCCAACACTTATAGTTAACGGTGGATTATAATTTAAATTCTCTAATTCTTTAAAAATATCATCAAACATAAATTTAATATCTTTTTTATTCAATCTGACAATCCCTGCGAATTCATCTCCTCCAGTTCTATAAAACCTTCCTTTGTTAGCATTATTAAATATTTGACCTAATTTTTCTAAATATTTATCCCCTTTTAAGTGCCCATAGTTATTATTTAGATCTTTTAAATTATCTATATCTATAAGAGCTAAATAAAAACCGTATCCACTATACTTTAATATTCTATCCATATCATTAATAAATTTTCTTCTATTAAATAAACCTGTTAATACATCCGTTTCAGCTCTTTTATTAGCATTTATTTCTTCAGTTATATCTCTACCTATACATAAAATACCATCTTCGATTTTTTCCATTGATACATTAAAATGTCTTTTATTATAAGATATAACTTGCTTAGAGTATCCTTTTTCCAGTGTATTTATACATCCTTTTATTAGCCCTTTATACAATGATTCATCAATATGTTTTTGTCTCAATAATTCTTCATCATTTTTATTTATTAATTTATTTTTTTCACAATTAAATAATTCGGCACAACTTTGATTTACATATTTATATTTTAGGTTACTATCTTTAAAAAACATTATATCCTTAGACTTATCCATCATTCTCGATAAAAAATTTATTTCTTCATATAAATTACATAAGTCAGTAAATTCTAAAATTATAAAATCACACATATATGATATTTTCAAAGATATATTAATATATTCGCCTTCTGAATTAAACTTAAGGTTTTCTAGATCTTGATTATCACTTGTTTGTTTTAATTGTTTTATTGCATTACTTAAAATACATTCTTCGCATTTAGAAGTTTGTTGACAATATGAATTTTCAACAATAGTATTATTACATTTAATATAATTACCTAGTAATTGATTTATATCTGATGAGAAAAATTCTCTTACCTTTTTATTTGCATATAATACTACTAAGTCTTTATTTAGTACTATCAATCCATTGGATTGCTCATCTATTAGTCTCGATAAAATAACTTCCTCCATTTTTGTCCCCTTTGTATAATTCTTTATAATATGATTATACTATATATTTAAATAAAACTTATCTATATTATATATATGTTTTACAAAAACTATAAGAGATCATATTATAATATATAACAAAAAATCCCTCAACACAATTTTTGTATCATGGGATTTTTTAATTTATTAATCATTTAATTCTTTTACAAGTCTAAGTAAATCAAGGAATATATTTATAAAATCAAGATATAAATTTAAAACATGAATTGATAAATCATCTCTATCATTTATTCCTCCGTATTCTATCTCTGCTTTTATTAAACTTACATCATACAAGATATAACCAGAGAAAATTACAATACCGAATATACTTATTATTATGTTATACATACTTCCACTTATAAATATGTTTATTACCGACATTATTAGTAAAACAATTAGTGCAATAAACAATGAGGGGCCAAATCTTAAGAACTTTCCACTTTCACTCCTATTTGCTACAAAAGCAAGTCCTCCAAATATAGCCGATGTTGCTAACAATATGCTTATTACCATATCAGTTCCCATACTACCTACATAGTATCTTATGATTGGTGACATTAATATTCCATCTATAAATGTAAACAGATAAACAAAATTCATAGAAAACCTTCTTGGTATTATGCTTTTTCTAGAGAATAAAGCCATTATCAATAATCCAATCATTAATACTACTACCAACGTATTTGCCATATAAATAAAGCTAGTTGGTAAAAATAATCCAAATAAATATCCTATAAACATAAATACTATAGATATTGATAAGTATTTAAAAACTTGTGACATTGGGTTGTACATACTTTTTAACATAGTATTTCTCCTTCCAATCCTTGTTATTAGTTAATGAATAATTATACATATATTTTAATCCTATGTCTATATAGTTAAATATATTTTAAGATTTATTTATGTATTGTTTTATCTTTACATGAAAAATTATATAATATATCATATATATATTATATAATTTATACAAAATCTTACTAAAGAAAGGACTAAAACAATAAATGGAATTTAATTTAAACATCTATGAGACCATGGCTTTAGTTTCCATTGTGTTTTATATTGGTAAATATATTAGAAATAAATTTTCTATACTTTCAAAATATTGCATCCCTCCTTCTGTAGTCGGTGGATTTATATTTGCAATATTAATTCTTATATTAAAAGTTACAGATATCGCTACTATAAACTTAGATACAACGTTACAAGAAATTTTCATGACAACATTTTTTACAAGTATAGGATTTACTGCCAGCTTTAAAATATTAAAACAAGGTGGTATTAAAGTTATTACCTTCCTTGGACTTGCAATTTTACTTGTTGTATTACAAAATGTAGTTGGTGTAACACTTGCATCATTATTTAACTTGCAGCCATTGCTTGGTCTTTGCACTGCGTCCATACCTATGATAGGTGGTCATGGTACTGCTGGATCTTTCGGTCCATTACTTGAAAGTATGGGTATAACTGGTGCTACAACAGTGTCTATAGCTTCAGCTACATTTGGATTAATTATGGGTAGTATAATTGGGGGATTAGTTGCTAGAAACCTTATTCACAACCATAAAATAAAAACAGTTCATGATGAAAACTCTAAAGTTCCTCCAAAAGAAGTCGGAGATTTTAACGAGGAAAATCAAAATATTTTATGCTTAAAGAAACTTATGACTGGTGCATCTTTCTTATTTATTGCGATGGGACTTGGTTCTATAATTTCTGACTTTATACAAAACTCAGGATTAACTTTCCCTTCATATATAGGAGCAATGATTGCTGCTGCCATAATAAGAAATATATATGACCTTGCAGGAAAAGAAATCACAGAAAAAGAAATTGAAACTTTAGGTTCACTTAGTTTATCATTCTTTTTAACCATGGCCCTAATGGGACTAAAACTTTGGCAATTATTTGACTTAGCTTTACCTCTTATTGTTATGTTAATTGCTCAAGTAATCCTTGTTGGGTGCTTTGCTTATATCATAACTTATAGAGTTATGGGTAAAAACTACGAAGCAGTTGTATTTGCATCTGCAACTTGTGGATTTGGAATGGGAGCTACTCCAAATGCAATAGCAAATATGGATGAGTTAACTAACCGATATGGATTTGTTCATACTCCATATTTTGTTGTTCCAATAATAGGATGTTTATTTATAGACTTTGTAAATTCTGCTATTATTACAATGTTTATAAACTTTATAGGATAGTTATAAATGGGTTAGTATATATGCGAGGCACACTTAATAAAACTCACAACAATTTTGCTGTGAGTTTTATATTTATTTTAAGCCAAATATTTTTCCCTGAAAATTTCCAATTTCTTCTCACTGACACCCAAATCATTAATTATATATTCTACATATGAAGAATAGCTTTCCTTTATTTTATCTAAAGTAATCATTAAATACTCTCTTTTTACCATAAATACACCTTTTATTATTTCAATTACCTGTTCATCATCTATAAATTTAATAAAAAGCTCTGTTCATTTTTAATACATATATAATTTTTTAAGCATAAAAATAGCAGTTATACCAATAGGTATCGCTACTATTTTTATAATCTATCTTTTAGTTCTTTTTTTGCCTTTTGAGTTAGAGTTTCTATTCTCTCTAGTATTAGTATTTCTACTATCTTTGCTATTAGAATTTCTTCTATCAGTACTCTTATTGTTTCTTCCACCTTTAGAATTTCTATCATTTGATTTACTATTCTTTTTATTTTTATCAAATTGTCTGTTTAGTGCCCCTCTAGCCTCTCTAGGTTTTATTAAACATCTTGGCCCAAATCCTATTAAATCTTCTCTACCTGCTTCAACCAATGCTGCATGAACTAAATCATAATTTCTTGGTGCAGAATATTGAAGTAAAGCTCTTTGCATTGCTTTTTCACGTTTAGATTTTGGTACATAAACTTCTTTCATAGTTCTTGGATCTAATCCTGTGTAGAACATTGTTGTTGATGATGTTCCTGGTGTTGGGTAGAAATCTTGAACTTGCTCTGGTTGATATTTAATATCTCTTAAATATTCTGCTAGCTCTATGGCACTATTTAATGTAGAACCTGGATGTGAAGACATTAAGTATGGTATTAAATATTGTTTTAATCCTACTTGTTCATTCATAGCAAAGAATTTTTGTCTAAATCTTTCGTAAGTATCTCCAGCAGGTTTTTGCATGTAGTAAAGCACCTCTTCTGCTACGTGCTCTGGAGCAACTTTTAATTGTCCACTTACGTGATGTTTAACTAGTTCTCTCATAAATGTATTATCTTTGTCAGCCATTACATAATCATATCTGATACCTGAACGTACGAAAGCTTTTTTAACTCCTGGTATTTGTCTAACTTTTCTAAGAAGACTGATAAAATCTGTATGATCAACATTTAAGTTTTTACATGGTGACGGATCTAGACACTGTCTATGTTTACATCCACCTTTACCTTCTGTAATTTGTTTTTTACAAGCTTCTTGTCTGAAGTTTGCTGTAGGTCCTCCCACATCATGTATATATCCTTTGAAGTCCGGTAAATGTGTAATTTCCTTAGCTTCTTCTAGTATTGATTCATGACTTCTACTTTGTACAGCTCTACCTTGGTGGAAAGTTATAGCGCAGAACGAACAACTTCCGAAACATCCTCTAGAACTTACTATTGAGAATTTTACTTCGTTCAATGCCGGTATACCACCCTTTGCTTCGTAAGAAGGATGATAGTTTTTAGTATATGGAAGTGCATATACCTCATCTAATTCTTCTCTATTTAGAGGTGGTTCTGGTTTATTTTGAACCATAAATTTATTTCCATGAGGTTGAACTACAGCCTTACCTCTAAATGGATCTTGTTCAGCTTCTTGTATTTTAAAAGCCTCTGCAAATTTTACTTTATCTTTTTTTATTTCTTCAAATGAAGGTGTTAACACATAATCTACATACACTTCATCTAAGCTGTCAGCCATATAACAAGTTCCGTCTATGAAGCTTATATATTTAGGATCAAATCCATCATTTATAGCATCTGCAACTCTTACTATTTGTCTTTCACTCATTCCGTAAACCAATAGATCAGCACCACTATCTACTAATATAGATTTTCTTACTTGATCACTCCAGTAATCATAGTGAGCAAATCTTCTAAGAGATGCCTCTATCCCCCCTATTACTAGTGGAATATCTCCATATGCTTCTCTTATTCTATTACAATAAACTATTGTAGCTCTATCTGGTCTATGACCCATTTCTCCACCTGGTGAGTAAAGGTCCTTATCTCTTTGTCTTTTACTAACAGAGTAATGGTTAACCATAGGGTCCATATTTCCTCCATTAACTAAGAATCCAAGTCTTGGTTTTCCAAGTTTCATAAAATCTTCAGTTGTTTTCCAGTTAGGTTGAGCAATTATTCCTACTTTATATCCAGCGTGTTCTAACACCCTTGATATAATGGCTGTCCCAAAACTGTGATGGTCAACATAAGCATCTCCCGTAACAATTATAAAGTCACACTGGTCCCATCCTCTTTCAATCATATCTTCTTTACAAATTGGTAAAAATTTATTTTCCATTTTATCACCTGCTCAATCTATATTTAAAATTCACTTCGTTCATATTGCCAACGATGTGCCTTTGCTTAGCTTCAGACAAATACGTTGCTTAAAATTCGTTTCGCTCAAGATTTTTATTTTCTTATCTTTAATTATTAACTCTGATTAACTATTATATCACAAAGATAATAACATTTTTTAAAGTAATTAAATTTTATATTATATTTTGTTGCCTTCTTTATGTTAAATTTGTATATTTTTGTTAATTTTCTTTAAATTAACATTACACACTTTTAACACAAATTTATACCCTAATTGGACTATAATAAATCAAAGAAATATTTAACATATCATTTTTCTTATACAGTTTCTTTTACTATAATTTAGGAGGGAATTTTATGGAAAACATAGTTAGTAGTATTAACTCCGTAGTTTGGAGTGTCGCACTTGTATGGACTTGTCTTGGCGTTGGTATTTATTTTAGCATTAGAACTAGATTTTCACAGATTAGAAATATTAAGGAAATGGTTGCTTTATTATTTAGTGGACAAAAATCTGAAAAGGGCATTTCTTCTTTCCAAGGATTTTGTACAGCACTTGCTGGTCGTATAGGAACTGGTAATATCGCCGGCGTTGCTACAGCTATAGCCTGGGGAGGTCCTGGAGCACTATTTTGGATGTGGCTTGCAGCATTCCTTGGCGCAGGATCAGCTTTTGCTGAATCAACTTTGGGTCAATTGTATAAAGAAGAACATGAAGGTGAATATCGTGGTGGACCTGCTTATTATATAGAAAAAGGATTTGGAAGTACTAAATTCTCCAAAATATATGGTTGTACTTTTGCAGTAGTTACACTTATCGCCATAGGTATATTACTTCCTGGTGTTCAAGCTAACTCAATAGCTATATCTGTAAATAATGCTTTTGGTCTTAATGTAAGCATTACAGCTATCATATTAGTAGTTATTCTTGCTCTTATAATTTTCGGTGGAATAAAAAGAATTGGTTCGGCTGCAGAATATATCGTTCCTTTTATGGGAGGCGCATATATATTAATGGCACTTATAATTATCGCAGTTAATATAGCTGACTTACCAAACGTATTAGTATTAATATTCAAGTCTGCATTTGGTGCAGAAGCAACATTTGGTGGTATAATTGGCTCTACAATAGCTTGGGGTGTAAAACGTAGTGTATACTCAAATGAAGCTGGTCAAGGTACTGGACCACAAGCTTCTTCAGCTGCTGAAGTTTCTCACCCTGCAAAACAAGGTTTCGTTCAAGCATTTTCAGTTTATGTTGACACATTATTCGTTTGCTCAGCTACTGGATTTATGATTATGATGACTGGCTGCTACAACACTTATTATGAAGCTTCAGGTAAAGTAATCGTTGAAAATATGCCTAAGTTGGGTATTCCAGAAATAGGCCCAGCTTATACTCAAAACGCTGTAGATACTTTAGTCCCTGGATTTGGTTCTGCCTTCGTTGCTGTAGCATTATTCTTCTTTGCATTTACTACTTTGATGGCCTATTACTATATAGCAGAAGTTAACTTAACTTATTTAGTTAAAAAATTCAAAAAAGGCCAAGGAAGCAAAACTGCAATTAATGTTCTAAGATTTACAATCCTTGCTATGACTGCATTTGGATGTATTAAGAGTGCAGGTCTTGCATGGGCAATGGGTGACATAGGTGTTGGACTTATGGCTTGGCTAAACTTAGTTGCTATAGTTCTTTTATCTAATACAGTTATTAAGTGTTTTAAAGATTATGAAAGACAAATGAAACTTGGAATTCCTAGGGATAATATAACATTTGACCCTACTCCACTTGGTATAAAAGGTGCTACATTCTGGGAGGAAAGAGTTACAAGTGGTGAAAATAACCCTCAATCTTAATTTGTAATTAATCAATGATTTGATAGTAAAATAAAACCCTAAAAAATGTACCAGAAAAAGAGCTAAGGCCGCTTAGCTCTTTTTCGCGTAAAAAAATATATTTAAGGTTGTTTAAATGAACATGGTAAATTTACTACACATTTACCACAGACTTCACTTCCTCCTTTTGGATTTCCAATTTTATATTTATTATTGCCATATAATTTTTCATACTTATTAAAACTTTTCATACAAGTTTCATAACATTTAAATCTATCATAATTATTCTCGTTTAATGCCCCACTAAAACAGCGTTTTACACATACTAAGCAACTTCCACTTCTTTTATATAAACAATTTTCTTCTTCTAATGGTTTATCTGGACTTACAGGTAAATTTGTAACTATAGTAAAATATCTTCCACAACATCCCTCTTCAGTAATTAACATATTATTAATACCAAAAGTTCCCAATCCCGCTACTCTAGCTATATGCCTATGAGACCATTTACTTTTTAATATATCTTTTTTAAAATTACCTGCTTCCTTGCATACTTCTGCCTTATAGCCCATCTCTTCTATTCTTTTAATAACATGATTATTTAACTTAATAAACATTTCGTTAGTTTCTTGATAAGCTAAAGTCCATTTTTCTGATGCTAAATCTCCATCTATATTGGAGTCTGCTATATCTTTAGTAAAAGGAACAAAATAAGCAATAATAATAGTGGGATCTTCTAATACATCAGTTGGCATTAAATGTTCTTCAAAAGTACAATCTCTTATATGCATAATATCTTCATGATTAGCATCAGCAAAACCAACTAATGGTAATCTCCAACTTGTACTTATGTCGTCTCTTTTTTCATATTCTTTTACAAAATCTACTATATAGTTCTTAATTAAATCTTTCATAGAATCTTCCCCCTTATTCTATTAAAATATATACTTTTTTATGCGCTACAATCTCATTAGATCACATCTAAAAAAGCACCTTTTTTCAAAGATGCTATAATATCCGATTGCTATTTTTTCTTATTATTTTTATTTTGTGCTTCATCTTTTGTTCTTTTTTGCGCCCAAATATTAGCTATTATTACGAATAATAAAATAAGACTTCCTACTCTTATTATAGTTTGAACCATATTTTTCCCCCCAATTATACTCCTCTTCTAATTTTATCTTGTACTTAAATTATATACTACTTTCATTGATTTATTTATCATTTATTTTACATTACTATAAAAAGACTCACACCTATTACAATAATTGATGTTACCACTATTGGAATTACTACAGAGGTCACAAATATATCTTTGTAAGACTGCTTATGAGTAAGTCCACAAATAGCTAAAGTTGTAATTACTGCCCCATTATGCGGTAATGTGTCTAGACCTCCACATGCTAATGATGCAATTCTATGAAGAATTTGTGGAGATATATTTAGAGCATGGGCCATTTGTAAATAAGCTGGTGCCAAAGCATCTAAAGTAATAGTAAGACCTCCAGATGCAGAGGCTGTAAGTCCACAAATCAAGTTTACTGATAAAGCTTCTGATATTATTGGATTAGAAGAAATATTAAACACAAAATTTTGTATTACTGCAAAAACAGCCAATGATTTAATAACACTTCCATAGCCTACTATGGCAGAAGAATTTAATAAAGGTCTAAAAGAATTAGTTACACCTTCATCAAGAACAACTTTTAAATTTTTTATTTTTTTAAAATTAGTTAAAACTAAAAAAATATCAGCTATCACAATAGAAATTATTACACTCCAGGTTCCTGATACATTACTTAAAACTGTGTTATAACCTTCTAAATAGCTGCCATCAATTGTAGGATAATAAATCTTTGAGAAAAATAAATTTGCTGCAAATATTATTAATATAGGAAAAATTGACACAAATATATTTGGTAATTCATCCTTAATCAATTCTTCATCATCTTTTTCAATATGATTTCCATATCCTTCTCCATTTGTTCTAGCTTTTTGGGCCTCCCTAGTTAAATAAAACATTCCCAATCCAAGCATAAGTAAGCTGGCTATTATCCCAATCAAAGGAGCTGCAAAAGCGTCTGTTCCAAAGTATTTCATAGGAATAACATTTTGAATTTCTGGTGATCCTGGTAAAGCTGTCATAGTAAATGTAAATGAACCTAGGGCAATACAACCCGGTATTAATCTCTTCGGGATGTCTGCCTGTTTAAATAAAGTTCTTGCTATGGGATAAGAAATAAATGCTACTACAAATAACGAAACTCCACCATAAGTAAGTAATGAACCTGATAAAACTATAGATAATATAGCTTTTTCTTTTCCTAATTTTTCTGTTATAAAGTGTGATATTGACTTAGCATAATTTGCTTTTTCCATTAAAATTGCAAATAAAGCGCCCGTCATAAATAGAGGAAAATAATTTTTTACAAAACTTGCAAAGCCAGCCATATAAACTTCTGTGTAATTTGCCATCAAGTGACTATTAAATCCTGAAGTTACAATCAATGTTAACAAAGCTATAATTGGGGCTGTAATTATTGTTGAATATCCTTTGTACGCCAAAAACATAATAAGGAATAGTGATAAAATTAATCCTATGATGCTAAACATAATTTACCTAGTGTTGAATTACCAACACATCTCCTTTCAATTTTATATAAATTACAAGTTATATATTTACTTAAATTTAAAATTAATTTTATCTATAGTATTTATTTATATTCTTAAAAATATTTAAATAATTTTCCAACGATGATTAATTAACTGTTATAATTCACTTATTAATACGTTTATTAAATATAAAAATTGTGGGAGGTAAAATATTATGAATAAAAACTATCATTTTTATGCAATTATAACTATAATATTTTGGGCAATGGCCTTTGTCTTTACTAGGCTAGCCCTTCAATATTTTGACGTATATACTTTAAGTTTTTTAAGATATTTATCAGCATCATTAACTTTACTTGTTATAATTTGTTTTATGAAAATTAACAAACCTAAAAAAGAAGATTTTATTACTTATCTACTTTCTGGTTGCATTGGTTTCTTTATCTATGTAATTTTATTTACAAAGGGAACTGGTATGGTTACATCTGCTACAGGTAGTATAGTTATTGCTATGGTTCCAGTGTTTACGGCTTTTCTAGCATCTTTCTTTTATAAAGAAAAACTTAAAACATATCAATGGTTTGCAATAGGAATTGAATTTATAGGAATTTTAGTTTTAACTTTAATGAATGGTACTTTTTCTATTAATGAAGGTGTGCTTTGGCTTTTAGTAGCAGCTCTTTGTCTTGCTACTTATAATTTACTTCAAAGGAAACTAACTAAGAAATATTCAGCAATAGAGGCAAGTACCTATAGTATTTTTATAGGAACTTTATTTTTATGTATTTTCTTACCTTCAGCTATAGAGCCTACTATACATGCTCCTATTGAACATATTATATATGTTTTAATACTTGGAATTTTTTCTTCTGCACTTGCTTATATTGCCTGGGCAAAGGCAATTTCCATGGCAGAAAAAACTACTTATGTTAGCAATTATATGTTTGTCACTCCATTTTTAACTACGATTTTAGGTTTTGTTATGATGGGTGAAATACCTGATAAAGCTACTATTTTAGGTGGTACAATTATTTTAATTGGATTGTTTATTTTCAATAAAGAAAGCTTTTTAGAGCCTTTTAGAAATAAAAAATTATCATCTGTTGAATGCGTTAGCTGCACAGATGATAATTTTACAGAGTAAAAGCTTACTTATAATAATACTATTAAAAAATATTATAATTTTATAGCATATAAAAAGCCTTCATTAAATAATATAAATTTATTTATTAAAGGCTTTTTATACTATTTATTTAATTATAAGATAATGGATATGGATGACTATGATGAACATTAGTGTGTATTAAATTATCATCTTTGTCATAAGAATATTTAATAGTTACTACTATTCTATCTCCTATAGATACATTTTTGCACAGCTCTTTATTCTCTATATAGTAGCTTTCATTGTTGTAAGATGCCTTAATCATGTTAGTTTCTTCATATTCCACTTTATTTATAAATGGTACATAACTAGCTACCCCCTTAGAAGAACAAAAACACTCTACTGTCATTATATAAGTTCCAAAAGATACCCATTTTGTATCTTTAAATAATCGAATCTTTTTATTTACTTTTGATTCTTCTACATTATCTTTATTCTCTTCTGATAACGATTTTTCTTTCATTCCTAGCCCCCCTATTCTATTATTAATTACTTTTCCATATTTATTTTTAAAGTAGAGATTACAATGCTCAAAATAATTAATATAATAATTAAAATTACTAACAATACAATTAACCATTTAGGAACTGTATTATAAAAGCTCAAAGCTGCAGATAAGCAAGCTGCACCGAAAAACCAACCAAATATATTAAGTATCTTAAGCCTTATACCTGCCAGTTTTTTCACTCTTTCTTTTCTTACATCTGTTTTTTTCGTATAAATTGATCGTAATTCTATAGATGCATCTTCATCATTGCCACCATCAAATTGTTCAATTGCCTTATTTTGCGCTTCATCTTCTAAATATCCTTGATTCATATACTCTCTTGCAGAAGTAATTAAATGTCCTTTTATCTCTTCTTTTATCTCTTCTGCATCTTTACTGTCATCATCTTTATACAATCTATTTAAATATTCTTCTATTATCTTCATAACCTATTTCCCCTTATTTAAAAATTTATTCATAACTTCTTGTATAAAATTCCATTCTTGAATCTTCAGATCTAAATTTTCTTTTCCGTCTTCTGTTATGTTATAATACTTTCTTCTCCCCCCCGAATCTTGATTATCACCCCAATAAGATTTTATCAATCCTTTAGACTCCAATCTTTTTAATGAAACATACATGGTACTTTCTTTTAGTTCAAATGTTGTTTCATCTTTAACTATTTTAGCTATTTCATATCCATAAGAATCCTCTTGATTTAATATGGATAAAATTAAAGTATCGATATGACCTTTTAGTAATTCCTTATTTAAATCCACAAGTCCATTCACCTCTCTTTATGAAATACCTCGTTATATAAGGTACTTTATGATTTAATGGTAATTTATCATTCTTAGATTTGCAACTATAAATTATAAAACAATGAAAAAATAACCTTCATTTTATATAGAATGTTATTTTTTTCATATTATATTATTAAATTATTAGATAGCAATTTTATTTACACTTGATAATTCATTTATACAATCACAAATCACATTCCCCATCATTTGAGTCCCAATTAATTTTGTACCTTTACTAAATATATCTTCCGTTCTATATCCTTTTTCTATGGCCAAATCTATAGCTCTTTCTATGATACCGGCCTCTTTATGTAAGTTAAATGAGTATCTAAGCATTAAAGCTACAGAAGATATAAGCCCTATAGGATTTGCTTTGTCCATTCCTATTATACTTTCATCTGGATGGTGTAGAATAATCCTTTGCCATTAACATCTAGTTCTGCTGAAGGTAACATACATGCTGTTCCTGTTATTTGACTAAGTTCATCTGCTAATATATCTCCAAACATGTTTGTAGTAACTATAACATCAAACTTTTCTGGATTTAATATAACTTCCATAGCTGCTGTATCAACTAAATGATGCTTAACTTTAACATCTGGATAATTTATAGACGTTTCATTTACAACCTCTTTCCAAAGCATAGAGCTTGCAAGTACATTTGATTTATCAACACTTGATACTAAATTTCTTCTAGTAGACGCTGCTCTAAAGGCTCTATTAGCTGACCTTTTTACTATTTCTTCATTGTAATATTCTAAATCACTACATTCTCTACCGAACTCCCCAACACCTAATCTTTTTTCGCCACAAATTACGCTTCCAGCTAAATCTCTAACTACAAGTATATCGATACCCTTTGATATTATACTTTCTTTTAATGGTGAAAATTCTCTTAGATTTTGATTTAAAGTTATTGGTCTTAAATTTGAAGTTACATTTAATGCCTTTCTTATCTTTAAAATAGCTTTAACAGGTTTTTTATCAAGGGGTTCATTGTTCCACTTACTTCCGCCAATATTTCCTATTAAAACTGCATCACTTTCTATACAAACATCTAAAGTTTCTGTTGGAATAGGATTTCCAAACTTATCAACAGCATCTCCTGCACCACATACTTCATTTATCTCAAAATTATGTCCATATATTTTTTCTATTGCTTTTAAAACTTTAACTGCTTCCTTACTTATTTCTGGTCCAATTCCGTCACCTTTTATTAAAGCTATATTATAATTCATAATTCCACTCCTCTATTATTTAATACCTATGTCAAAATTATAATTAAATCTTATTAACGATTAATTTTTGTTCACAATATATAATAAATGGAGTCACATATAATGTAAAATATATATTTTTATATATTTACCATAGATAAAAGTGTATACTATGAATTAATTATAAATAATAAAATAGCGACCTACTCAAAGGTCGCTATTTTATTAAGTAATCAAAGTTATAATATTTTTACTACATATTAACTACATTTTTAGTATCATTTTCTATTCTGCTAGTTTCTATCTCTACATGTTTGAAACTATACAATTTACTTAAGCTCCAACGTTTTTCATCTGTACTTAACAGATATTTTCTTATGCCAAATATTAAGCCTATTGAAAGAACTCCAAGGAATAAATCAACCATACTTGATGTTTTTGGAAGTAGTATAAGTTTTCTAGCTATTGCACATAATAATACTTCTATCAGTACACCTGGTATATGTAAACTAAGCATAACAACAAGTTCTACACCTATTACTAATAGCAATCCTTGTGCTAAAAAACTATTTAATTGCTCATATTGAACTGGCGTTTCAAAATTCACTATATATGCTTCATAGATGGTTCTCAATAAATCAAGCATGCCTAATAATACAAGAATTAATATAATTACTGATAGTGCTGTTTCAAAATACTTTGACGTCTTTAACAACGCTTTTTCATGTTTTTTTATCATTATAAATCTTCCTTTTTAAAATAAATTTATTTTTATTAATACTGATAATTAAAACATATTTAAAGCTTTTTATTTTATTAAATTATGCTCCAAATACTTTAAGTAGTACACCTGCAGCTACTGCTGATCCTATAACTCCCGCAACGTTTGGAGACATGGCATGCATTAATAAGAAGTTTGAAGGATTTTCTTCTTGTCCAACCCTTTGAACAACTCTCGATGCCATTGGTACTGCTGAAACTCCAGCTGCACCTATCATTGGATTTACTTTTCCTCCAGTTAATTTACACATTAGTTTTCCACCTAATACTCCCGAAGCAGTTCCTACAGAAAATGCTGCAAGCCCCATTGCTATTATACCAAGAGTTTGTACGCTTAGTAAAGTCTCTGCATTAGTTGTTGCTCCAACTGTTAATCCTAATAAAATAGTTACTATATACATAAGAGAACTTTGAGCAGTTTCTACTAACTTAGGAACAAGCCCAGATTCTTTTATTAAATTTCCGAACATTAGCATTCCCACAAGTGGTGCAGCTGTTGGAAGTAATCCTATAACAACTATCATAACTACTATTGGGAATATTATTTTTTCTTTTTGAGAAACTGGTCTAGTTTGTTCCATTTTTATTGCTCTTTCTTCTTTAGTTGTAAGAGCTTTTATTATTGGTGGTTGGATAACTGGTACTAACGCCATATATGAATATGCTGCTAGAGCTATAGTTCCTAATAAATGTGGTGCTAGAGCACCTGTTGTTTGTATAGCAGTTGGTCCATCTGCTCCGCCGATTATACCTATTGATGCTGCTTCTGGACCTGTGAATCCTAAAGCTATTGCTCCAAGGAATGCGAAGAATACCCCAAACTGTGCAGCCCCTCCAAGTAACATTGTTTTAGGATTTGCAATCATTGGTCCAAAGTCCGTTCCTGCTCCTATACATAAGAATATTAATGGTGGATAAATTCCCAGCTTTACCCCTTGGTATAGATAGTAAAATAATCCACCTTTATCACTATCTGTTGCTGCTTTCATTAAATCTACACCTGGCATATTTGCTAATAACATTCCAGTTGCTATTGGTATTAATAAATAAGGTTCATACCCCTTTGCTATGGCTAAGTATAAGAAAAAGCAAGCTAAGGCTATAACTATTACTTGTTTAATGTCCATTTGTGCGAATCCTGATTCCATTATGAAATCTAATATCATTTGACCCATGTCATGTACCTCCTTAAACTGTTTTTACTTATGCTATGTTTAATATTACATCTCCAAGATTTACGTTTTGTCCTTTTTCTACATGTATAGCTGATATTTGTCCATCTACTGGAGCTATTATTTCGTTTTCCATTTTCATAGCTTCTAATACTGCTAATACATCACCTTTTTTAACTGATTGTCCTTCTTTTACTAATATGTTGAACATACTTCCTTGTAAAGGTGCTACTACTTCTTCTCCTGTACCTGTTACCACTGCTGGTGTAGCAGCTGCCGCTGGAGTAGCTGACATAGTTGGTTGTTTCCCTGATTTTACCTCTTCTATTTCTACTTCATAAACTTTTCCATTTAATTTAACGTTGTATGTTTTTATACTCATTTTATTAATCTCCCTTTTACTTAATGTTTAAATTATTTTTAATTAAAATTATTTAACTCTTTTTATACTTCTAACATGGAAGTTAGTGTGTTGAGCTTGTTCTGCAGCTATTATAGATGTTACTAAAGCTGCAACTATTTTTTCTTCGCCATCATCTTCTATCACTTTATTTATCACTGGCGTCGTTTTAGCCTTATGCTTTTCTGATTTAAATATAAATTTAAATGAGCTTAATATTATTGCTATTAATGATAAAGTAGCTAAAACTATAACCATACTTGATACAGTGATAGAGATAGCTTCCATAAATGTTGTTTGCATATTAACCACCTATTCTCTACATAGTAACTTCTATGTATGTTATATTACTTTCTGCTTTTTCTTCTTCTACTACTGTAGATTTGTTGTATTTAGATTCTAAATATTTTGGAGCGATTTGTGGGAACAAAGCGTAAGCCAATACGTCTTCATCATTTTTAGCTAAATTTTTTACTTCTTCTTTCATAGCTTCAAATTCTGCACCTATTAAATCTGCAGGTCTTACTGTTATTACTTCTTCGTCTCCGATTATTAACTTTTTAACTTCTGGATCTAACTCAGCTGGAGCTTGTCCATATAGTCCTTTTACATAGTCCTTGATTTCTTTTGGAACCATTTTGTATCTTTGTCCAGTTAAAACATTGAATAATGCTTGCGTCCCAACCATTTGACTAAGTGGAGTAACTAGTGGAGGGTATCCTAAGTCTTTTCTAACTCTTGGTACTTCATTTAATACTTCTTCGTATTTACTTTCTGCACCTTGTTGCTTCATTTGAGATAATAAATTAGATAACATTCCTCCTGGAACTTGGTATTTTAAAGTTTGAGGATCTGTTAATAATACTTTTGGATTTAATATTCCTTCTTCCATGTATTTATCTCTAACTGGTTTGAAATATTCAGCTACTTCTAAAAGAGCTTCCATATTTAACTCTGGATTTCTATTCATTTCTGCTAAAGTTACCGACATTGACTCTGTTGGTGGCTGACTTGTTCCACCGCTAAGTGGTGATATAGCTGTATCTATTATATCTACACCAGCTTCAACAGCTTTCATATATGTCATTTCTGCTATTCCACCTGTACAGTGAGTATGTAATTCTATTGGTAATTTAGTCGCATCTTTTAATTTTTTAACTAAGTCATATGCATTGTATGGAGTAAGTACCCCTGCCATATCTTTTATACATATAGAATCCGCACCCATTCTTTCCATAGTTTTAACTAATTCTACATAGTACTCAGTTGTATGAACTGGGCTTGTTGTATAAGATATTGCACATTGGCAATGTCCTTTGTATTTTTTTATCGCTTTCATAGATTCTTCTAAGTTTCTAACATCATTTAAAGCGTCGAAAACTCTTATTATATCTATTCCGTTTTTTATAGATAACTCTATAAATCGCTCTACAGTATCATCTCCATAGTGTCTATATCCTAATAAATTTTGACCTCTAAGTAGCATTTGTAACTTCGTATTTTTTACATGTTTTCTTATAAGTCTAAGTCTTTCCCAAGGATCTTCATTTAAGAAACGTATACATGAATCAAATGTAGCCCCTCCCCAAACTTCCATTGAGTAATATCCTACTTTATCCATAGTTTCTAAGATAGGTATTATTTCATCTGTCCTAAGCCTAGTAGCCATTAAGGATTGATGTCCATCTCTTAGTGCCGTTTCAGTTATTTTTAACTTACTCATCTTATCATAATCCTCCCATAAATATATTAGGAATAACATTTTCATCATCTATAATGTTCCTTTAAGTTATTCCTTGTTTCTTATGCATAATTTATTATATATATCAAATTATCTTATACCAAGTTTTTTTAGTGTTCTTTTAATATATAAAGTTCTTTTTTAAATTTTATTTAATTGTAAGCTTAATAAATATCTATATAAGTAATTTATATACAAGCCTTCTATATATCTAATATGCATAGATTTTCATAATATCTTTTAAATATATAGAATTTGTTATATCATTAATAAGCTATTTACTTGCATATTAATAATAACTACAATCAGTTATACTGTAAAATACATAAATTTATATACTTGTCATAAGAAAAATCATATATATATATCTATTTTTTTATTCTACTATCTAAATAACGTTTTCTTTTTTTACTTGTCTAAATTTGTTTTTTATTGTATTATATTCTTAAAATAAATCGTTAAAATTTAAATTAATTTTTATGTATTAAAACTATATATTATGCATATGTTAACCTCCATTTATTAATGGATATAAACTAGAATTCACACAAACATTCTCATTTTCTAGTATAAGTTGGTAATAGTTCGATTCTCATATAAAATCGTTTACCCAACTAAAATTATATTGCAGTATATATATTTATTTGAAAGGAAACAGTTATGAAAAATTGGATGGATGAATTTGTATATAATACTGATTTATCACAAAATAGACCTATAAAAGATGTAGTTTATGAAAGCATAAGAAAAACATTAATTGAGCATAAAGTTCCTGTAGGAGAACGCTTCATAGAAAAAGAATACTCTGACCGACTTAATATAAGTAGAACTCCTGTTAGAGAATCTCTAAAACAACTGGAAGTCGAAGGTTTAGTAAAATATGTTCCTAGACTAGGTGTTGTTGTTAATAGAATAACTAGAGAAGATGTTATAGAAATTTATAAAATAAGAAGTTCTCTAGAGTTACTTGTAGCCACAGAAGCTATGAAGCATATTACTCAATCAGATGTGGATAGAATCACAAAATTATTAGATGATACGCAAAAGGAGAGCTTAGAAAATAATATTGATGAGGTAGTAAAATTATTCAGCGAATTTAATTCTCAGCTTTATAATTTAAGCAAAATGAAAATTTTACCTAATATGATATCTAATTTGAATAATTATCTTCATAGATTTAGAACTATCTCTATTGAAGATCCTGTAAGAAGAGAAAGAGCAATACTAGAACATAGACAAATTATAAAATCTATAGTTGAGCGCGATAGAGACTTGTCAGAAATGATAATCAAAAAACATTTATATGATTCATTGGATGTTGTTTTACAAGAAATCAATAAATAATATTTATCTAATCATTACTTTAGAATTTAAATTCATGTGGATGTAAAAATCCCATTGTAGATTTTGTTAATCTACAATGGGATTTTTATATTTATGATTTAAAACATTAACTTTTTCACATTAAGTAGAAGTATACTTATAGCAAGTAAATCTGCACAGCCCCCAGGGCTTATATTTTTTTCTATATAAATCTCTTCCAGCTCTTCACACCTTTTCTTACCAGCATCAGTGAATACTCCACCCAGGTTTAATAATTCTTTAGCATCTAATTGTACCTTCCTTAATGTATTTATATCATGTCTATAAACTATTGTACTATCTTCAACTCTTGACATTAACTCTATTAATATTTGAGTATATAGATCATTTTCCTTTAGTTCACTATAACTATACTTCTCTATTATATTGTCAAATAATACAGCAAGACCATCTTTAATTTGTCCTCTTATCCCTGTAAATCCATATTCTAAATATAGTTTTTCTCCGTGAGTTAAACATTCTTTTTTATTCAATTCTTTAAAATCATCTAAGATATCTTTAACCATAAGTTTTATTATAGATTGTATTTCACTAAATTTCATATCTTCATACAATACTTTTCCCATAGCAGCTATTGTAATTCCCATTAAAAATATCATACCCTTATGAGTATTAATATTATTTGTTGCTTCAAACATTTTTTCTTCGCATGTTTTTCCAGTGTTTCTAATAGCATCAAATATATATTCCGGATTATGATAGCTATACCCTATTTTAAACATTTCTTTTAAGTAAGGTGTTATAGCCAATGCACTATCTAAAAAAGTATAGTAATCCATATCTTTATGTGAGCCAGAACTAATTGGAGATACTAACCCAAAGGATGGAAAAGTAGATACTTCACTTATCATTGATTTAAGTGCTATTTGTGATACTTCATATGATAAAAGCTCAGTTTTTTTTTCTACTTTTTTATACTTTTTATATACATCTTCAAAATAAACTTTTATTTCTTCTATACTATGAGTTTGAGCTCTGGAGCAAATTTTTGCATCTAATTCACATATAAAACATCTTCTTGGCTTTTTAAACAGATCAGCTCTAGATATGCCTATTACCTTTTCATTTTTCATAGCATATACATCTATGTCTAGACATCTACCTAATATGTGTTCTTCTTCTATATTTATCATTATTTTCTTTACATTTACAAAGTCTAAATCAAATAATAAATGAGCTATTATGCCCTCTTTATTTTTATATTTATGTTTAAAAACTATATATTTTCCATAATAAGTTTCTATATCATTATAAATAATATTAACAATATCATCAGTTATATAGTTTGATTTTTCTATTCCAGGATAATTTATTCTAATTGTAACTAGAGTTTTATCTCTATTTTCTTTTAGTAATTGTTCTTGATAAGATACTCTTTTATCTCTATCAAATAAAAATTCTGCTATTAATTCCATATTGTCTTAGGTAAAATATAAACTATTATTATAGTTGATTTATTACCAATTCACCTTCCTTACTAAGTAAAAAATCAAAGCTTGCTTTAGGTAGTAAGTTTTTTACTTTTTCTATATTACCTTCTTTTAATAATTTTCTAACTCTAGATGCACTGATAACATCTTCTTGTGCTTCTTTTCTGCTTATACGTTTAACTTCCACATTGTATTTTGGCAATATTTCTTCCATGCTTTCATTATAAGTATTTGTTACTTCACAATGAGGTTCCGTACCTACATATCTTATAGTTATATTAAATTTAGGTACAAAATATTTTCCAAATATATTACAATCTAATTTTGTATATTCTTTTAATGCATCATCATTTTTCTTTAAGAAATAATTTGGGAAAGTTGCTGATGATATTACATACTCTCCTGCTGGTATCACAGTTACGTTTTTTAAATCTTTTGTTCCTTCTTTTATAAGTTTATATCTTGTTTTAAAAGGGAAAACGGATTTATCTTCTTCTACTACAAATATTATTACATTTTCATTTTCTTTTGCTGCTGTTTCTACTATATATCTATGACCCAAAGTAAATGGATTACAATTCATAACTAAAGCAGCATATTCTTTACTATCATCTATATTATAATCATTTTTCAATTTCTCTAAAGATGAATTTATATTTTTATTTCCACTTTCTAATAAACTTACTTTATTTGTTGTAAATATATTTTTATATCCTAAACCTTCAAATAAAAATTGGTTTTCTGGTTTTGTAAATATAAAACTGTGATATCTACCTTCTAAGAATAATTTCTCTGTTACTTTTGATATTAGGTTATTAGATAAACCTAATCCTTGATAATTTTCATTTATAGCAAAACATTTTAATACGTTTTCTTTTTTAGAACATGTTGCTATAATATCATCATTTTCTCTTATTACCACAGTGTAATCAACATCTTCATATTTTAAGCTAAATTTTTCTAAAAATTTACATACTTCTTTAGTTTCATACTTTGATTTTAGATTTATACTTTCTACATTATAATACATGATCTACACCGTCCTTAATTTTATACTCCAAATATTCTGTTTATAAATACAAATACTAATAGCGCTACAATTAAAAGTACATACATCATAAACTGATCTTTATTAGTAGCTGCCACATATTTTTTCTTTTTATTGGTAAAATCACTAGCTTCTTTAAACATTCCTTCTTCTCTTATTTCTTCTAATAACTCTTTATTAGTTTTTCTAGCTTTTTTATTTTTCTTGCTCATATTACACCCCTATAGTCATAAATTAAGCGAAAAAGGTATTGTGAAGTACAATACCCTTTTCTATCTAAAAATGTTTTCTTATTATATTATTTTAAAATTTAAACCCCAAGTAAGTATTAAGCAAAAATACCGAATACTACTGATGCTATTATAAGCATTAATCCTCCACCTAAACGAGAAGATATTTGTGCAAATGATATAAGTTCCATTCTTTTAGCTGCTCCAAGAACTGCTAAATCTCCTGAACCACCTCTATTTGCCATGCAAAGCCCTGCTGTTATAGCAGTTTCTATTGGATAGAATCCAACTAACCAACCTACTAAACCAGATCCTATTATAGCTCCAAAAACTATGAAAGCAGCTATTAATACATTTCCGAAAGTGAATGCAGCTATTAGCTCACCTAAGTCAGTTAAAGCTATACCAACACCACACATTATAACTAGTAAGAATTGTTTAGAGAAGTATCCTTGTAATTTATTAGCTCCAACTCTTAATTCCGCTGGTATTACACCTGTAACATTAGCAGCTGCAACTAATAGAACCATCCAAGCAAATCTATGTATGTCTAATTTTACAACTGAACCAAATACTTCAAATTGAGGTATAACTATAACTTTAGATAATATATTACCTGCAACATAGAATGCACAAGCTAATATTAAACCACAAGCTATATCTCTTTGAGTTACTTTTACTTCTTCTTTATCTTCTAATTTAGATAAATCTTCAGCATTTCTTATTAACTCACCATTACCAGTTAATTTTTTACCGAATTTTAATTCCCCAATTTTGTTTAATACTCCAGCTGACATGATAGCAATTATATTAGCTATTGTTAATATTGATAAACCAAATGATAACCATTGTGCTGGATCATTTCCAGTCGCTTTAGCGTATATATCTGCCATTGGTATAGCACCTGCACCAGTACCACCCCCCATTATAGGTAATACATATTTAGTTGCTATATCACTTGGAGAAACTCCTACTAACATACCACCAGCAATTCCTAAAACAATAGCTCCTACTATACCTGCTAATATTGCTGGTAAGTATCCCGCGAAAGCTTTTAATAATAATTTTCTGTTAACTGATAATATAGAACCTGTTATAAGTACTGCTATAAATAAATCTAAGAAATCTGTAGTATCCATGAATATTTGTACAGTTTCTATTGTTGCTTCTGGTATTATACCTTTATAAACTAAAAACGCAGATCCTAAGAATGCAAGTATAGACCCACCACCTATGTAAGTATTCCATATTGGTATTCTGTCACCTATCCATCCTAAAATTATACCTAGAGTATAAAGTATAGCAAATGCTCCTACTGTATTATTTGGTAAATAACCACCAAACATAGCTAATAATGCAATTCCTGCTACTGCCGCAAATACATACCAAGCCATACCGAAAATTTTCAGAGTTTCTTTATTAACCCTTTCTTGTGTTGCCGTCATTGTTGCCATTTTCGTGTTTCTCCCATCTTCTAATATAATTATTATAATATTTCTGTAAAGCTAAAACTTTAGCCAACATACAAAACATAAAAATCCTTTTCCCACCATTGTAGGTGCTAAGGAAAGTTGATTAAGTTGATTAAGTTATTAATTTTTATCTTAATAACTTAATCATTTTTTAATTAATATATGTTAAGGAAATCATTCTCTAACTTCTTATTTAACTTTTTTTATAGTATCTATGATACTTCCATCTCTATATTCAACTACTGCTACTACCTCATCAGTAAACTCTATATCTTTTGGAGTTCCAAGAAGTCTTGTAGCCATAGCTCTTGCTTCCTCCATTGTTAACATTTGGATTCTAGCTTTAGAGAATCTCTCTATTAAGTCTGTTCTAGTTGGATTAACTATTACACCATAGTCAGTAACAACTACGTCTACTGTACTTCCTGGAGTTACAACTGTAGTTACTTTATCTATTATTGTAGATAATCTACCTCTTGTAAGCGGTGCTGTAAGTATAGACATTTTAGCCATTGCAGCGGTATCACTATGTCCCCCAGATGCAGCTCTTATTACACCATCAGAACCAGATATAACGTTAACATTGAAATCTGTATCTATTTCTAAGGCTGATAATATAACGAAGTCTAATTTATTTACTGCTGCACTTTTATTTCCTATTGAAGCATAGAAATCTGCACTTACTTCAACATGCTTTTCATTTCTTCCTACAGATTCAGCTGCAGTTAAATCGAAACTTTGTGTATCGAATAATTGATCAACTAATCCATTTTCTAATAAATCAACCATTGGTGCAGTTATTCCACCAAGTGCATAACTTAATTTTATATCTCTTTTTAATATCTCATCTTTAACAAATCTAGTAACAGCAAGTGCTGCTCCACCAGAACCTGTTTGCATTGAGAATCCATCTACAAATAATCCAGAAGCTTTCATTACTTCAACAACCCTTTTAGCCATTAATAACTCTTTTGGGTTATTTGTAAATCTAGTAGCTCCAGACATTATTCCTGAAGGATCACCAACCTCATCCACTACACATACATAGTCAACTTGAGTTTGTGGTATACTTTGTGGGAAGTTTGGATATGGAACTAATGTATCAGTCACAACTACAACTTTTTTAGCATGAGCTGCATCAACTTTAGCATATCCCATAGATCCACATATTGATTTTCCTTTAACTCCATTTGCATTTCCCATGCAGTCAGCAGATGAAGCTGCTAAAAATGCAACATCTATTTTTAGGTCACCTGAAGTTATAGCTCTTGCTCTACCTCCATGAGAACGTATAACAGCTGGGTATTCAAGCACACCTTCAGAAACAGCTTGAGCTAATTTACCTCTAAGTCCTGAAGTTTCTATTCTATTTACAACACCATTTTCTATATGAGCAACAAGTCCATTATGAGCACTTGTTAATGATGACGCTGCTATTCTTAGATTTTTTATCCCCATTTCAGCTAATATATCAACAACTTGCATTAAAAGTTTGTCACCAGCTCTAAAGTGGTGGTGAAAAGATATTGTCATTCCATCTTTTATTTCACATTTTTCTATAGCTTCTCTTAGAGAAGATACTAATTTATCTCTTCTTACTTGTTCTTTTATGTTAGAACTATCACTATTTACTTTATCATCTCCAGTTAATGAAGAATATGGAGCATTGTAAGCTTGTCTATTTTCGTAACCTTTTATGTTTTTTAACATCTCTGCGTTTACTCTTTTAGTTTGCATATTAATTTTCACCTCCAACTATAACACCAGCAGCTTCAGCCAACTGTAATACTCTTTGAGCTCTTTCTATTATTGGTTTGTCTACCATTTTTCCGTCTACAGTGAATACACCTAAGTTTTGTTTTAGAGCTTCAGCAGTTGCATCTACTATTTTTTGTGCTTTAGCTATCTCTTTTTCACTTGGAGTGAATACATCGTGTATAAGTTCAACTTGTCTTGGATGTATAAGCGATTTCCCACCGAATCCCATTCTTTTTATTAAGTTAGCTTCTTTTAAAAATCCTTCATCGTTGTTTACATCAGCATAAACTGTATCTAATACTTCAAGACCACAAGCTCTACCTGCCATAGCTATCATTCCTCTAGCAACATATAACTCATCTCCTTCTGGAGTTCTTGTAGTTTTCATACTTGTTACAAAATCTTCTCCACTTAGCGCCATACCTATCAATCTCTTGGTAGGTGACTTAGCTATATTGAAACAATTCATAACACCTAAAGCAGTTTCTATAGCAACCATTATTTTAGTGCTACCAACTTCCATTCCACATTCTTTTTCTATTTTTTCTATCTCTGCATCAACAGTCATAACATCTTCTACAGATTCTGTCATAGGTATTCTTATAACTTCAACTCCTGCACTTACTACAGCAGCTAAGTCTTGTTGCCAGAACTCTGTAGCAAGACCATTTATACGAACTACAGTTTCTATACCTAACTCTTTATAGTAGCTTCCAAAGTTTTTTAGCATGTTATGTAATAAAAATCTTGCAGAATCCTTTTCAGTTATTGCTATAGCATCCTCTAAGTCAAACATAACTGAATCTGGTTTATATATGTGAACATCTCTTATTACACCAGGATTATTACCAGGCACAAATAACATCGAACGTCTTAGTTTCATCTTTTTTCCCCCTACATCCATTTGTAATCATTAGATTTTGCAGAACGATATACTGCAGTTTGAACCCTACTCTTTATTACTGCATCTATTGCGCCTTTATCATTTGCAAATATTTTTGCATCTTTTACATCTAACTCTTGTAACGTTTTCATCATTACATCTATTATTTGATCACCAAACTGATTTTTAACTACACTTTCAAGTTCTATCACTATGCCATTATTTTCATTTGGTTCTATTATAACTTGTATATCACTTGATTCTAGTGTACCAGCATTTGCTATTTCTAATAATTTCATATACTGTGCTCCTCCGTTTTATTTTGGAAATGTATTATCTGTCCAATTCAATAACCATTATATATTCTTATTTTTTTATATTCAATAAAATTCAACAGTAATAAATATGTGAAATATGGTGTAAGCATTTATTTTTCAACATTTCCTCCAGGTGTTCTTTTGATGTTCTTCTACATTTTTCGCATCTTTTTTATTAATTTTTATGCTTTATTCACGTATCTATTTCTATGTTATAATAAATAATATATAAATATTTAACTCTAAATTTAAGGAGCTTTTTATGAGTTTTAAAAAACTAAAATACATTATAACTATCGCCGAATGTAGAAGTATTTCTAAGGCAGCTTGTGAACTTTTTATATCACAACCTTCACTTAGTAGCATACTTTCTAATATGGAAAAGGATTTAGGAGTTTCCCTTTTCGATAGAAGTACCAATCCAATATCTCTTACTTATGCTGGTGAAAAATACGTAGAAACAGCAAAAAAAATACTTAGTTTGGAAAGTAATCTAAAGAAGGAACTTATCGACATTTCTACTATGAAAAAGGGTAAGATAACAATTGGTATCCCCTCCGTTAGAGGTACTCATGTATTACCATTAATATTACCTAAATTTAAAAAAGAATATCCTGGCATAGATATTCATGTTATTGAGGGGGATTCTAATTATTTAGAAGAATGCCTTTTATCTGGTAAAGTTGATTTGGTTTTAACATCTTTACCAAGTACTGATAAAAGGATTACTTGTGAGCTTTTGTATGAAGAAAAGATTATGCTTGCATGCAAAAAAGGTTATCTTAATTCACAACATTTGCTCGATATAAATTCAAATATAGTTAATTTAAATAGCCTTAAAGATGTAGATTTTATACTTACTAAAAAAAATCATAGAATCAGAAAACTTACAGAATATGTTTTTGATTTATTTAATTTCAAACCAAAAATTATTTTAGAGACTTCTAATACTGCTACGGCTTTTAGATTAGCAACATCTGGAATTGGAGTTTGTTTTGTTTCTGAAATGATATTAAATACTACGAAACCTATGAATGAATTTGATTTATTTAATATAGAAAATTCTCCAGTAAAATGGAATATTTCTATTTCATATTTGAATAGTTCTTACCTAAGTAATGTGGAAAGATCTTTTATTGATTTTGCTAAAACAGTATTAAAAGAAAATGCTAAAAATAATTCAATAATCTAATAAAAAATTTGATTCACTCGAACTACTATGTGAGCAATTCACTTTAGATATATAAGTTGCTTGAGTAACATTTTTTCATTTAAATATGTTTGAGTTTATAACCTATCCATAAACTAGGTAAATTATAAATTTCTTTAATCAAAAAACAGAAGTATAATTATTATACTTCTGTTTTTTTGTTAATTTTATTTGCTTTTTCTTCTTTATGCAACCAATAGTTTATACTAATTTAATTCATGTAAGAAAAGTCCACATCTTACCTTTGGTTCGAACCAAGTAGATTTCGCTGGCATAATCTTATTATCATCTGCCACAGAAATTAATTCCTCTATGTGTGTTGGGTGCATTAAAAATCCAACTTGCATATCATCATCTACTCTTCTTTCTATTTCTTCCGCTCCTCTAATTCCCCCAATAAAATCAATTCTCTTATCTACTCTTGGATTTTTTATTCCCAGTATCTCATCCAAAATATGATTTTGTAGTATAGAAATATCTAGAGTTTCAACTACATCTTCACCTTCTAAGTACTCTTTCCCAAATTCTATTTCATACCACTTATTATTTAAGTACATTCCAACTTTCCCCTTTTGAGCTGGTTTGTAATTTTTCTTCACTTCTCTAACAATAAATTTTTCTTTTACTTTATTTAAAAATTCCTCTTCAGTAAATCCATTTAAATCTTTTACAACTCTGTTATAATCCATAACTTTTAAGTTATTATCTGGAGCTATCATAGCTGTATAATAGTTAAATTCTTCTTCTCCAGTATAGTTTGGATTTTTTCTTCTTTCTTCCAAAGCTATATTTTCTGCTGCTGCACATCTATGATGACCATCAGCTATATATAAATTATCTATCTTAGCAAATTCATTTATTAAGTCTATTATATCTCTTTCTTTTTCAACTTTCCAGATAGTATGAATAACATCATCTTCTGTTTTGAAGTCATATATTGGTGTCATAAAATAAACATAATAATCTATTATTTTTTCTATTTCTTCTTGATTTTTATAAGTTAAAAGTACAGTTCCTGTGTTTGCATTACAGTATTTTATATGATTAGTTCTATCTAATTCTTTATCTGGTTTAGTGTACTCATGTTTTTTTACTACTCCATTTATGTTGTCATCAACTGCTACACAAGCAACTATACCAGTTTGAGATCTATCATTCACTATTTCTCTGTAAATATAAATTGCGTCTTGTTGATCTTTTACAAATACATTATTTTGCATAAACTTATCTAAATTTTCTTTAGCTTTTAAATATACTTGTTCATCATGTTCATTTATATTATCATCTAAATCTATTTCTGCTCTATCTATGTGTAAATAAGAATATTTATTGTCCTTTGCTATTTTTTTAGCCTCTTCTCTATTCATCACATCATAAGGTAGTTCTGCCACCATCTTTACATATTCATTTGCAGGTCTCACTGCTCTAAAAGGTTTTATATTTGCCATTGTTCTTCCTCCCCAGTATTATAAAATTAAATTTATATATTCGTTTATTAATATCTATTCTTATAGTGCAATTTTCATATCATCATCAATTATTTCTTCTTCTACTAAAAAGTTATATATTATTTTTATAATCTCTTTATTTATTCTTTCTTGTGCTTCTACTGTAGAAGCTCCAAGATGAGGTGTTGGAGAAACCATCGGATGATTTACAAGTTCTAAGTTGACTTTTGGCTCTTCTTCATAAACATCTAAAGCGGCTGCCTCAACTTTTCCACTATCTAATGCTTTTATTAAAGCTTCCTCACAAACTAGTCCACCTCTAGCATGATTGATAAAATAAACTCTATCTTTCATCATATTGAACTCTTTTTCACCTATTAAATATCCTTGATTTCTCTCCAAAGGAATATGAATAGTTAAGAAATCTGCATTTTTTAATACTTCTTCAAAAGTACAGAAAGTATAATCATTACAACACTTCATTTCTCCAAGTATGTCGTAATATATTACATTCATTCCTACTGCATGAGCCATTTTTGCAACAGTTTTTCCAATTCTACCAAGGCCTATAATTCCAAGTGTTTTTCCATGTATTTCAGTCCCTACATATTGTTTTTTGTTCCACTGACCATCTCTCATAGTTATATTTGAAATATTTATAAATCTTGATAAAGTTATTATCTGACCTATTGTAAGTTCTGCTACAGATCTCGTGCTGGCATTAGGAGTATTCATAACTTTGATGCCCTTTTTATTTGCATATTCAACATCTATATTATCAAGTCCTACACCACTTCTAATTATTAGTTTTAAAGTATTGCCTTCACATGCTTTATCTATAATTTCTTTAGTTATCACATTTTTTGAACGAATAACTAGTATATCTTTATCTTTTAATTTTTCGCCAAGTTCCAAACCATCATAAAATTTATGTTCAACATCTATATTAAACTTTCTCAAGTTATTAATAGCATTTCTGTTCATTCCATCTGTTACTAATATCTTACACATATTGATTACCTCCAAAAACTCACTGCGTTCGTGACGCCAACGAGATTTCTTCACTAGCGCTTCAGAAAACTCCGTTGCTTAAAATTCACTTTGCCTGAGCTTTACCCTTCTAATTTTTAACCTCATAAATATCAAGAAATTTCTCAATATTCAAATTATTATTTTGAAATTAAAATTTTGTACAACAAATAACACAAATTAAAATTTTTAATATTAAAATCCTAGAATTTCATTAATATTAATTAATAATTCATTTACATCTTGTACTGTATAATCGCCCATGTGAGAAATTCTAAATGTTTTCTCCTTAAGGTCTCCATATCCATTGGCTATTAAAAAGCCTCTTTCCTGTAATTTTTCATTGAGATTTGATACACTGATTCCTTGTGTGTTTTCGATAACGGTAAGGGTATTAGACAAATAATTTACATCGGTAAAAATTTGGAAGTGTTCCTGAGCCCATTTTCTAACTAGATTTGCCATTTCTTCATGACGTCTAAATCTGTTATCTAGGCCTTCTTTTAAGATTTTTTCAAGTTGGAAATTTAAAGCGAACATATGTGAAAGGGAAGGTGTTGAAGGGTATTGATAATTTTTATTATTGATGTACTCATAGATAGCGAGTAAATCAAAATAATAACCCCGATTAGGTACTTTTTCTGCTCTTTTCTTTGCCTTTTCTGAGAAGGTGCAAAGAGACATTCCTGGTGGTAATCCTAAAGCCTTTTGTAGCGAAGTTAAACAAATATCTATATTTGATTCATCTACTTCGATTTTTATACCACCTGCTGAACTAACAGCATCTACACAATAAACAACATCATCATATTTTTTAATTACTTCTCCAATTTCTTTGATTGGATTAGCAATTCCCGTTGAGGTCTCATTATGAGTTACCATGACTGTATCATATTTATTCGTAGATAATACCTTATCAACCATTTCTGGCTCAATAGCTTTTCCTAATTCGACTTTAAATAAATCTGCTGGAACACCATTTAATACACCCATCTTGTGCCATCTATTTCCAAATGAACCACAGGACAGTACTGCTGCTCTCTTTAATGTACAGGAGCGAATGGAGCCTTCCATTAGGCCACTACCGGAGGATGTTGATAATAAAATATTATTTTTTGTATAGAATAAATCTTGAAGTTTTTCTGTTATAGCTTCTTGTAAAGCTGATGCTTCACTTCCTCTATGACTTATAACTTGGTTAGCCATTTGTACTAAAACATCTTCACTTACATCTATTGGTCCTGGTATAAATAGTTTTTTGCTCATAATTTTACCTCCTTTCTTATTTATTGAAATAAATTAATTATTATTATAACCATATTTTTAATAAATAATATTATAAATTATTTATATTTTATATTTTAATTTTATGATTATTTTAGTTAATATTTATACTATGCATTTTATTTATATTTGTCAACTATAAAAAATATTTTTAACATAAATTTATTTTTACTCATTCTTTTTAAATGTAATATCTTTCTTTTTAATTCTATCATTTATTGCTTTTGATGATAATTCATAAACTACGCTAGTAAGAGGCATTCCAAGAATCATACCTACTACACCAAATAAATTTCCTCCCACAACAATAGCCAATAATATCCATAAAGGAGAAAGACCTAAGGAGTTTCCTACTACAAAAGGATAAACAAACTTTCCATCTAATTGTTGTATTGTAAATACTAAAAATAAAAATAACAATACAGTTCTTGGTTCCACCATCAAAATTATAAATGCTGATATTCCAATACCTACATAAGTTCCAAATATAGGTATAAAATTTAGAATAGGTATCATTATACTTATTAACAATGCAAAAGGTATTTTAAGTAAAGAAAAAACTATAAAAAATGCTGTCCCTAATATTAATCCATCCATTGATTGACCCAATATAAATTTAGAAAACTTATTATTTGTTAACTTTAAAATATACATTATTCTTTCACATTTTTTCTCATTTAAAAATGCATATATAAGCTTTTTGAATTGTAAAATTAGCTTTTCTTTGCTAAGTAAAATATACATGGATATTATTATTCCCAAGAATAAATTCATAAAGAAATTTGTTATTCCTATAGTGAAATTAAATACATTAGAAATAAACATATTAATAAAATTTTGAACAAAAGATAGCAATTTTTGTATCATAGCTTGTATATCAAAAGATGTATTTTTCAACATATCAAGCTGGTCTACTTTATTCATTATTTCATTTTGAAGACCACTTATATATTTGGGAATATCATTAGTCAAAGATCTTAAACTATCAGCTAACTGAGGTACTATATAGCTAATAAATATCCACATTAAGATTACTACTATTACAATGGTACATACTAGGGATATAATCCTTGACATTTTTGATAAACTTTTATTCTTTTTACATAAAGGCCTTACAATTTTTTCTTCTATAAGTTTCATTGGCAAGTTTAATAAAAATGCAATTACTCCACCAATTATAAATGGTTTAAATGCTGTTATAAATTTACTAATTATACCTGGTATTAGGGTTGGCTTAAATATAAATAAAATAAAAAGCATTATATATGTAGATATTATAAGTTGATTTTTTAATTTTATATCTTTTAGTTTATTCATCATTTCCTCCATGAAAATCCATATTCTACTTACATTTATATTTTACAATTTTAACTTTAATTATCTATTTTTATAATATAAATTGTACATCTCTTAGAAGTAAATTAGTTAATTTTTTATGTAAAAAATTAACTAATCTTCTATATATCTTTATATATCAAACTTCCAAGTTTTCTATAAAACTCATACATAAGATGAGAGGTTAGCTTTATTTCTCAAAAACACAAAAACTTCTTGGGCACACTAAATACCATTTTTTCTGTTCCTACTGTAACCTATACAACTCTAAGAACGCCTCTTAGACACACCTTGAATTAAATCAATTCAGATGCTTTCACCTATGTGCATTCCTACTGTTCCTATAATCTATATTGAGCTTATATATACGGTAATTATAGGTATAATAGGTACTAGTGCACGTATATGCGCACGTAATGGTTTCTTAAATCTTTTGAACACCACTTCGGCATAGTTTTTTCATTAACAAATTTTCTGATAACATTATATATCACAACTTATCCATATATATTTATCATTTACTTTTATCAAAAAGAGACTGCATCAACTAGGATTCTCTTTAAATATATAACATATTTATTCTCTAAAAAAAGCACCAACTTAAACGTTGATGCTTTTTTTATTTAATTCTACTTTTCTTCATCATCAGTAGTCTTAACATCTTCTATTACAACATTTCCTTCAACTTTTTCAAGTTCTTGCTCTATGCGTTTTTGTTGTTCTTCTGCTCTTTTTTCTTGCTCTTTTGCTTCTTCAATCTCAAGTCTTTCTGCTTCTTTCTTAGCTGCTTCTTTAGCATCATGTTCTTCTTTAACTTCTGCCACAGATTTTCCGTTTAAGATTTCCATAAACTCTTCACCTGTAATAGTTTCTTTTTCTAATAAGAAATCAGAAAGCTCGTGTAATTTATCAATATTTTCTTCAAGTATTTTTGTAGCTTTATCATGAGCTGATTTTATTATACTTAATACTTCTTTATCAATCTTAGCTGATGCTTCTGGTGAACACATTAGCGATGCATCTCCACCTAAATATTGATTATTTACTGTTTCTAGAGCCATCATATCGAACTCTTCACTCATTCCGTAACGAGTAACCATTGCTCTTGCTATTCTTGTTGCTTGTTCTATATCATTAGAGGCACCTGTTGTGAAAGAATTAAAGATAATTTCTTCCGCAGCACGACCTCCTGTAAATGTTGCTATTTTGTTGAAAGCTTCTTCCTTAGACATAAGTACTCTTTCGCCTTCTTCTACCTGCATAGTGTACCCTAGAGCCCCAGATGTACGAGGGATAATCGTAATCTTGTGCACTGGTGCAGATTCTGTTTGTTTAGCTGCAACTAATGCATGACCTATTTCGTGATATGCTACTATTTTCTTTTCTCTTGGAGAAATAACTGCAGCTTTTCTTTGGTATCCTGCTATTATTACTTCTACAGATTCTTCTAAGTCAGCTTGTGTAGCTTTATGTCTTCCTAGTCTAACTGCTCTAAGTGCTGCTTCATTTACTATATTTGCAAGTTCTGCACCACTAGCTCCAGCTGTTGCTCTTGCTATTCCGTTGAAATCAACATCTTCGTCCATTTTAACTTTTTTAGCATGAACTTTTAGTATATCTTCACGACCTTTTAAGTCAGGAAGTTCTACTGGTACTCTTCTGTCAAAACGTCCTGGTCTAAGTAGTGCTTTGTCTAGAGATTCTGGTCTATTAGTTGCTGCAAGTATTACAACACCTTTTTTACCATCAAATCCATCCATTTCAGTAAGTAACTGATTAAGCGTTTGTTCTCTTTCGTCATTACCACCCATTCCTCCGCCATCACGTTTTTTACCTATAGTGTCTATCTCATCTATAAATACGATACATGGAGCTTTTTCTTGAGCTTGTTTGAATAAATCTCTAACTTTTGCAGCACCCATACCAACAAACATTTCCACAAACTCAGAGCCTGAGATTGAGAAGAATGGTACTTTTGCTTCCCCTGCAACTGCTTTTGCAAGTAAAGTTTTTCCTGTACCCGGAGGTCCAACAAGCAATGCACCTTTTGGCATTGATGCACCTATTTCTTCGTACTTTTTAGGATTGTGTAAGAAATCAACTATTTCAGTTAATGATTCTTTGGCTTCGTCTTGTCCTGCCACATCTTCAAAAGTCTTTCCTGTTTGTGCTTCTACATATATTTTTGCATTACTCTTACCAAATTGCATTGGGCCGCCTCTGCCACCCATTCTATTTGTCATTTTTTTCATCATAAAGTTTAGTAAAGCAATCATTAATATTGTTGGTAAAACCCAATAAAGAATAAACTCAACTATTGGTGAATCTTGCTTTGGTATTTCTTGGTTGAATTTTTTTACGCCTGCTTTATATAAACGATTTACTAAATCATCATCATTCATTTGACCAGTTACATAAACTTTTTCTTTTTCATCTTTAACAGTAAAAGTAATTTGTTTTGAGTTGTCAATGTCTACTTGGTTTACTTTTCCTTCATCAACCATTGTAAGGAATGTTCCATAGTCCACATTCTCTACTTTTCCACTCATATTATATAGAGCTGGAAAAATAAACGAATTAAGTACTACTAGTAAAAGAAGTATTATCCCATAATAATATAACCATGATTTTTTTTGAGGTTTTTTTTCCTTCATAAGATATCTCCTAAATAATTATTCTGTATTTATTACTATATATACCCATCATATATGTCTTTAACATTAAATATAATGTTATAAAGTTATAAAATGACTTATATAAAATAGTAAATTTAATAAGGTATTTTGTCAATGTTTCTGATACTATATTTTTATACTTATATTGATTTTGTGTATTTTTCACATTTTTATAATAAATAATTATATAGTGTTAATATGAATTTATTATGAATTATTAGTATGCAAATATGAGGAGGTTTAATATGTTGGATTTTACAAAAGAGTTTAAAGAAGTTAAAATTATACCAGCAGTATTTTGGTATATTTTCACTATGATTATTGTGATTTTAGGAGCATTTATTATTTACTTAAGTAGTGATATTAATTTAATAGATAATGATAATTTATTATCTTTAATATCAACAGTTTTATTTATTATAATACTTTTATATAAATTTAGGGTTAATAAAAATAAGTTATTATTAATGATTAAGGATTATATAAAAAAAATAAATATAAAAGAATTAGGCGGTGTTGTTGCTACTCAGCTATGCCTTTCTATGGGCATCAGTCTATTATTAATAGGTATAGTTTATTTTACTTTACCAAATATGCTAAATAATCTTTTATCCGAATCATCTGTATCAGAAGTTTCTACTTATGGTGGACTATTCATATCCATGCTAATTACCGTTGTTAGTGCCCCTATCATGGAAGAATTATTTTTTAGAGCCATCATATTTAAAAGAATTAGTAGAAAATTCAATATCTACATAGGAATTGTAATTTCCTCTTTAGTATTTGGACTTTTACATATTGAATTAGCAGTTATAGGTGCTTTTATTTTTGGTATTGCTTGTTGTATCTTATACATCAAGTATAAAAATATACTAATTCCAATGACTGTTCATTTTTTAAATAACTTAATTGCATTTTTGCCTCAGTTAGATATTAATGCATCTGTTAATACTTCTCCAATTACTAATACTGATGCCATAGTTTCTTTATCCTTTGGTTTACTATTATTTTTAATAGGAATGTTCTTTTTTATTAAGTTTATACTAAAAAATAAGAAACATCTAAAGAGCGGATTTTCTCCTAGAATTGACACTAGGTTTATAATAGAAAATAAAAATTAAAATTGCCTAGCATAAAAGCATCTATTTATTTAGATGCTCTTTGCGCTAAGGCAATTTATATAAATCTTCAAGTATCAAATCATTCTCATAAATATATTTAGCTATATTATGTCCCACATATCTAAAATGCCATGGCTCAAAACCATAACCTGTATCCTCTACTCTATCTTTTTTATATCTTAATATAAATCCATATTTATGAGCATTTTTTTCCAACCACTTGCCTTCTTCTGTCATTTCAAAAGACTGTATTAATTTATATCCTATGGATTTTGAAGATATATCAACTGCTAAACCAGTTTGATGTTCACTTTGATTAGCTTTAGCCACATATTTTTGGGTATATTCTTTTCCTTTGCGTATTAAAGAATTTGAATATAATTCTTCCTGGTAACTACTAGATCTATATCCACTTATTAAATAAAGATTTATCCCTTCTTCTTTTGCATCCTTAAACATTTTTTCCAAATTATTAGAAGCACACTCACTTAAATAAATATCGCTTTTTATAGTATTAACTTTTGGTATAACTAAATCATCTGGTTCATAACTTGATTTTAGTCCATTTTCTTTATTCACTAATTTTGCTATTCCATTTTTGTATTTATATACCAACTCTTGAACATTTTTTAATTGACTGTCTACTTCAGTATCATCACTATAGTTAGACATATCATAGTCTAATACTTGATTTTTGGCAGCTAGCTCTTTAGCCTGTGTTAAATTTTTTGCCCCACAAAATAATAAAAAACCACCAAATAAAAGTATAACTCCAATCGTACTATATACTTTCTTTTGATTCATTGCCATAACTCCCTCTTAATATTAATTCTCAAAATCATTTTATATTATAACATTTTTCGACTATTTTTTGTATTATTTTATATTTTTTACCTTTTTATTTATGTGTCAAAAATGCAACATAAAAAACCATATTATTTTATAATATGGTTTGAATTTAAGTGCAAATTTAATTTTTAAAGTTGGAAAAATTCTATTATATCATCTTCATGGTAGTTAATAACTAGCTCTTTTGGGAAATCTAGCTCTTCAAGTAAGCTTTGAGCATTGTCAAATATACCAACCTGATAACAAATATGAGCATCACTACCTAAAATAATTCTTACCTTATGCTCTTTACATAAACTCAATAACTCTATATAGTTTTCACGAGCATTTGGTCTAAATGAACCTGAGTTTAATGATGAATTATTTAATTCTAATAAGATGTTTTTTTCTTTAGCTTTTTTAACAACAGCTTCATAATCTAATTCATATCTACCATCATCTGGATGTCCTATAATTTTTACTAATTTATGATCCATTGCATTTAGAGTTGCCCTTGTATTTTCTTCCTTGGTTCCAGGTTCTAAACATACAGTGTGAAGACTTGCTATTACATAATCTAGTCCACTTATATATTTATCTACTTCTACATCTATATTTCCATCGTAATCTATAATATTAGCTTCCATTCCTTTTAATATTCTAACACCATCAACTTCATTAGGTATTACTTTTAAATTGTGGAAATAAAATAAATGTGGTCCCCCTGGCATATCTATACCATGATCTGATAGACCATAATATTTTAGCCCATTAATTTTAGCATATTCTATATTTTCTTTTACTGTACTATATGCGTGCCCACTAGCTAAGGCGTGTGTGTGTAAATCTATTATAGCTTTCATATATGTCTTCTCCTTTATTGCTAAATTTATAATATGTTAAAAGCCATAGAGCTTTGGCAATATGGCTTAAAAATTTATTTATTATTCTTGATTATTTAATTTTCCTCTTAATAAATCTCCTATAGTCGCTCCTAAATCTTCTTCTTTATTTAAGAATTCACTGTAATCTTCTTCTGGCTCTTTATTAACGTCTTTTATAGATACAGACATTCTTTTGTGAGATGGATCGAAAGTTAATACTCTAACTGTTATTTCATCTCCAGGGTTTACAACACTACTTACGTTAGCAACTCTTTCTTCTTTTAAGTGAGATATTGGTAAGTATGCTTCTACACCTTCTTTTATTTCAACAAAAGCACCTCTGTCTATTATTCTAACAACTTTGCCAGTTATTATATCATCAACATTTACTTCTTTAGCTATTAAGTCCCATGGATCGTTGTTTATGTCTTTTAAAGCTAATCCTATTCTTCCAGTTTCTTTATTTACATCTAATACATAAACATCAACTTCTTGTCCAGATTGTAACATATCTTCTACAGATTCTACTCTCTTCCAAGATAAGTTGTTTATGTGAGCTAAACCTTCTACTCCACCTAAATCGATGAAAGCTCCGTAACTTACTATGTTAGTTACTTTACCATGTCTTTTTTGTCCAACTTCTAAAGAATCTATTAAAGCTTCTTTTTCAGCTTTAACTCTAGCTTTTTCAGCTGCTCTTTCTTCTCTTACTCTTTGTCTCTCTGCATCTCTTTCAGCTTGAATTCTTTCTTTTCTAGCTTTTCTTTCTTGGTCTAAACGTTCTTGTAATACTTCTCTGTGAGAACCTACTATTTTATTAGCTTTTTCATTGAATTCTATTATATAAACTTCTAAGTTAGCATCTTGGTATTCTTTTGTATCGTTTACAAATTTAGTGTTTAGTTGAGATATTGGTATAAATATTTCAACTGATTTATATGCAGCAAATACTCCTCTTTGTATAGTTTTTACTACATTTACTGTTATTATTTTATGATCAGCATGTGCTTGCTCTAATTCTTTTTTATCACTTACCATATCTAATCTTAACTTAGATAGTTTTAATGTACAGTCTTTTTCTGATACTTTAGTTATGACAGCAGATATTTCATCTCCTACTTTATATACATCAGAAACTTCTTGATTTTTTTGTAAGTTTAATTCACTTGTTGGAATTACTCCGTCAAAACCTACATTAAGGCCCACAGTTACTTCATCATTATTTATTTTAGTTATAGCTCCTGTTATAGTCTCTCCAACTTTTATTGAACTAAGTAGTTGTTCTTGTTGGTCTAACAGCTCTTGCATAGATAGTTCTTTAGTCATTGTTCTACATCCTTTCACCTAATAATCTTACTTTTTATATTATACCATTAAAATTTCAAATACTTACAGATTTATACAATATTTTATCAGTATTTTTCAATTATTTTCAAATTTTTTTCTTTATAATAGTATCTTAACTTTATTTAGTAAATTTATCAATTGTATTATTATGATTTTTGTTTATTTTAGTAAGATTAGCGTTCTTTTTATAGTATTACTTTTACAGGGTTATTAAGTACTATATTATCTATTTCTACTTTTGAATCATATGCTAAAACTTTTACTCCTTTTTCGTCAGCTTCCTTTAATACATCTCCAAACTCTTTGTGCATATCTACATTTGGAGTAAAGTAAAGTACATCTTCCATTTGAATAACAAGAATTATATAAGCTAAATATCCTTCTTCTCTAGCTTTAATTAATTCTTTAACATGTTTTACTCCTCTTTCTGTTTTTGCATCTGGAAATTTTACTACTCCATCTATTTCTAGAGTACATCCTTTAACTTCAATAAATGCTTTTTTAGTTTTTCCTTCTATATAAACATCAAACCTAGAATTGCCATAAGTTTTTTCTGGCTTTATCAAAGTTATATCTTCATCAAATCCTGGCAGTATTAATGATTTGTCTTCTAATGATTCATAGACAATTTTATTTGTTACTTGTGAATCCATATTAATTAGCCTGTCTCCCTTTTTTACAGCTATTAAAGAATATTTCGTTGATCTAGCAGGATTATTACTTTCTTCTAAGTATACTTCATATCCAGGTACTAGTAACTCTTTACATTTACCTGTATTTTTCACATGAATCTTTTCAACTTCCCCATTTATATCACAATAAGCTACAAATCTATTAGGCCTTTCTATAAACTTAGCTTTAATCATCTTATTATATTTCATTTATTTCTCCTATTTTTCTGATTAATTTTTCTATTTAAAAATATTATACCCTTTATTCCTAATTTAAAGTGAATTTTATTAAAGCATAAAATAAAAACTATCCTATAATTTAAAGTGGATACTATACAGTGGACAAGAGAAAAAAACGTGTCTACTTGTATAGGATTTATTTTTATGTAAAATAGTTATAAAGGAGTTGAATTATTATGAGTAAAAAAATATTTTCAAGTGAAGAAATTAAAAAATCATCTATAAATAAATATGTTAAGAACATAACTGAAAAAGGAATTACATATACTAATGAATTTAAATTACATTTTATTGCTGAATATGAAATAGAGAAAACACCTAGACAGATATTTGAAGATGCTGGATTTGATATTGATATAGTTGAAATTGAACGTGTTAAATCCTCTAGTCGTAGATGGCGAAAATCATATAGTGATAAAGGTGTTCTTGGTTTAGATAATACAAGAACATTAAATTCGGGTAGAACTCTTAATCGTGAATTAACATTAGAAGAAATTTTAGCAAAAAAAGATGCTGAAATTGAATATTTAAAAGCGGAGCTTGAACTTGTAAAAAAGTTAGAAGTAAACGAAAGGCAGGTGAAAAATAATAAATTAAATCCATCTAAAGTTTTTGAATTGATATATAATTTGATTTCTAAGTTTAATTTAAAAGGAATGACCAAACAACTATGCAAAATTTCAAATATTTCCACTTCAGGATTTTATAAATTTCTAAATACACAGACCTACAGAAATACTAAGGAAGATAACGATTTAAAGTCAAGAGATATTATTTTAAAAGCGTTTAATCATCGTGGATATAAGAAAGGATCTAGATCTATAAAAATGACATTAGAAAATGAATTTGGAGTAATAATGAATAGAAAGAAAATCCAAAGAATAATGCGCAAATATAATATTATTTGTCCAATACGTAAATCTAATCCTTATAAACGTATAGCTAAGGCAACTAAAGAGCATAGGGTTTCAT
>NZ_JWHR01000051.1 GCF_000808015.1 Terrisporobacter othiniensis
TAGCATGGGGGCCATAGTATATAGTATAATCGTATTAATTTTAAAAGTTGATTCAACTGATTATATTATTGATATAATAAAATCTAAAATAGCAAAATATACTAGTATATTACTAGCCTATTATTACGTTCAATTCATCTTTTATATTTAATTTACCTAACATCCAAGGTAAGTAATTATTAATTATATACACTAAAGGAGCATCTATGATAAGAAATATAATTAATAATAGAGTTCCTCCTAAAATTTTGTTAAAATCATTATTTAAAATAATTTGACATATTCGGATAATGTTTTGATTAGATACTTTGTTAAAGTTAATGTTACTTTTAGATTTGATAAGTATAAAAATAAAATAGATTTGGATGACATAGCCATTGATATAAAATCAGTGGCTTTTTTGATATAATTAAGGTATAAATAATAATCTGACAGGGGAGTTAGTATGAAAATAAGGGAAGCTTATATAGTTATATCTGATGGAAGCAAGGTCTCTAGTGTAGACATGTCAGTAAATAATCGCATATCTAATAAAAAGTTAGAAACAGGCACTACATCTGTAACTTTGCTTAATATGAGATTGATAAATTCTAATTCACCAATGTTATATAATGCGAAATAAAAGGGAGGTAAAAATATGTGGATAATATTCGGGGGTATTGCCATAGTGGCTACTTTTTTAAATCTTTATATGTATAAAGTAGGAAAAAATTATAAACTTGCAATGGCAATAGGATTATCATTTACAGCATTGACAATTTATTCAGGATACTCCGTTGTATCTGAATGGGTACAAGCCAATGACTGGGCTGCTTTAGCCGATGTAGTACCTACTATGGAAAATTTATTCAGGGTTTTAACTATTCTATCTATTGTACTTAACATAACACCTACACTTTTAGAATTAAAAAAAGAATAGTCGCTTTTTTAATATATTACGAAATTAAAGTCCAGCAAATAATATTGCTGGACTTTGTTGATATTAGAATGAACAATAAAATAAAAATATTCAAACATGCAAGTTTTTGATATTAATTTACGAATTAACTAATGTAAAAGCTTTTACAGTGAGGAGGAAGTAACTTGCAAGATAAATTAATGATTAAATACATAAAAAAGAAAAATGAAAAAGGAATGGAAATGTTAATAGATCAGTACAATGGCCTTATTACTTCTGTAGTTAGGTATCATTTAGGTGCTCTTATTAATTATGAAGAAGAATGTGTTAGCGATACTTTATTGGCTATTTGGAATAACATAGATGGATTTGAAAAAAATAAAAATTCTTTTAAAAACTGGATATGTGCAATAGCTAAATATAAAGCAATTGATTATAAAAGAAAATATCTAAATAAGATGGAATCATCTACATTAGATGAAGAGACACCATATATAGATAAAAATTTATTAAATATAGAAATTCAAGAAGAATTAAACGAGACCTTAAACTTCTTATCTAAAGAGGATGAAGAAATATTTAGACGATATTATCTAGAAGGTGAAAGTATAGTAGATATAGCACGGAATAAGAAATTAGCTATTTCTAGTGTCCATAGTAAGTTATCTAGAGGTAAGGCCAAGATAAGAAAATCTTTACTAGAAAATGGAGGTAAATAAAATGATAGACAAATATAAAGTATTAAATAACGAAAAAATTCAATTTGATAGATATACTGAAGTAAAAACTGATAATGAAAAAATGAAAAATATAATGAAATCAAAGATAAAATCTAAAAAGCAAGTAAATAAAAAATTGATAGTAGCAAGTGTATCAGCCACACTTGTTTTAGGTTCTGTAGCTCTTACAAATGAGAGAGCATTGGCATATATAAATAGATTAGTAAATAGTATTGAGTATTTTTTAGATAGAGACTCAGGAGAGTTTGATAAATATAAGTTTGAAGGAAACCAATCATTAGAAAAAGATGGATTGATACTTAACTTAGGAGATGTAATGCTTGATGATAAGCAATTAATCGTAAGTTTGGGGATTGATTATAGTAATTTTGATTTAGAGAAAAACGGATTTAATAAAAAGGACTTTGCACCAGATTTACCCCTTATCACAATAGGCGATATGTCTTTTCCTGGTCAAGGTGGAGCAATTAATCAAAGGAATGTAAGAGGTGAGGATAAAAAAGAAATTTTATATATTGTTGATTTAACTAGAATTGATACTGATGGAGATGGGGTCGTTGATAAAGACTTTGATATACTTAAAAATTTAGAGGAAAATAAAGATTATGATATGAAAATTAAATTTAAAGACTTTGATATAGGTGAGTCAAAAACAGAGTCAAGTAGATGGCTAAGTAAGGAACTTGGAACATGGGAATTTAATACTATTATAAATACTTCTAATATATCTAATGATATGAAAGTTGTTGAAATTAACAAAGCTATTGATATAAGTGAAGGAAATATAAAATGCAAGTTGAAGATTGATGATATAAGGATATCTCCTGTATCTGCAAAGGTTAAGATGGATATAGAAGGAGACACTTCAGATAATACATATTTCTTCTTGTCAGTAACAGATGAAAATGGTAAAGATTTAATGAATCTTGATAGTGGTATTTCAGATACTGAAAATACAGTTTACTGTGATTTTGAACTTAAAGGAACAGAAGAAAAAATAGTAATAACACCTGTTGTTTGTATTGATGGTAATGAAAAACACCTTGATGATGAAGTAATAGAAATAGAAATTCCATAATTTAATCCTACATAAAGTAATACCAATGATTATTAACATAGTTATTGGTATTATTTATATTTATTAAACTTTGGTGACTTTTTTTATATGATTGCTATACATGATGAACAATATTAATATAATACCAAATAAAAATTAGGGGGGAGTTTTCTATGGATGATGTAATGATAGAAACTGATAGATTAATTTTAAGAAAAATAAATAAAGATGATTACTTAGAAATTACAAATATTCTTCAAGATCGTGTAAAAGCCTGTGTATGTCTCAATTGTGGTAGTGTAGAATTTTATATAATGCGAATTAAGAATATTTTTGATATCATATAGATAAGTCTGAATTTATGGAGATAATATAATGAAAAAAACAAGTAAAAATATGGCAATAGGTATGTCACTTGGAATGTGTTTTGGTGCTTCATTTGGAACTTCTTTCGGTGGATTATTTGGTGGTAATATAGCCATGGGTACTTCCATGGGAATTTGCATTGGTATGTTAGTAGGACTTGCTATTGGCTCAGCAAAAGATAAAGCTGTTAATGCACAGATAGAAGAAGAAGGATACACTATCAAGATGATAGAAAAAGATAATAAATCCACTGAATATAAAGTTACTATTGTTAACAATAAAAGGAAAGAGGTAGTTGTTACAGTTCCCTCTAGTACTATGGAAACAGAATTATTTACAGTTGGAGACATAGTGTTCATGGACGAGGATGGAGATATTGAGCAGGCATTTAATAAAGAGAATGAATAATGCAAAAGATTATGCACAGGATCAGTTAAATGTATGGTCACATTGCACTATTAGATAAAAGCAAATCTTTCTTACATTATTGTAAATTGTACTAAGTAATTAAATAATATATTATATGTATATAATATATAAAGTATACTAATATGTTTTCAATTCATATTACTCTTACACAATCATAGAAGATTTATTATATTTAAACAACTTAACATGAAAAGAGGAATTTAGATGTCTAAAATATTAAAATCAGCATCCATACTGTTTATCGCAACAATAATATCAAAGATTGTTGGATTTTTAAGAGATTTAGTTATTGGATATGTGTATGGTATTGGTGTTATATCAGATTCATATCTAATGGCGTTGAATATCATAACGGTAGCATTTATATCGCTATTATGTGTAGCTATTCAAAGTACATATATGCCTATATATACATCAATAGAAGAAAAGAGTGGAAAGGAAAAAGCTTTAAAATTCACAAGCAATGTTATAAATATTATATTTATTATATCATTAATTGTATCAATTTTAGGTTGGATTTTCACAGAACCATTGGTTAAATTGTTTGCAACAGGATTTGAAGGAGAGAGACTTAAGCTTACCATACAACTAACAAGAATTATTTTATTTTCAGTTGGTTTAGTATGTATAACATACGTATTAAAAGCGTACTTAGAGATACATGACTACTTTTTGATTACAGGTATAATGCCCTTACCATATAATATATCAATAATAATATCAGTTTTACTTAGTAGAACTTTTGGTGTAGAAATCTTAGCATATGGAACTGTATTTGCATTTTTTATTCAAATGATATTTTTAATTCCATTTTGCTGTAAAAAGGGATTTAGATACAAATTAAATATTGATTTGTTTGATAAAAATATAAAGAAGATGGCTTTAGCTATAGGACCTGTTTTGATAGGAGCATCAGCATATCAAATAAATAGTTTAGTAGATAAGAATTTATCATCTTTTTTAGTAACAGGTTCTTTATCTGCATTAAATTATGCATATAAATTAAATATGTTTGTTACAGGATTATTTGTTGCATCAATAACAGCTGTAATATATCCTGTATTTTCTAAATTAGGTTCAAAAAAGGATTTAAGAAAACTAAAGATTACATTTTGTAAATCTATTAATTCTGTTATATTAATTATTATGCCTATTTCTATAGGTGCATTTATATTGTCAAAACCAATAGTAAAAGTACTTTTTGAAAGAGGTGCCTTTGATGAAAGTGCAACTATTATAACAGCTCAAGTATTATCTTGCTATGCTATAGGTATGGTTGCGGCAGGAATGAGAGATGTTGCTGTAAGGGTATTTTACTCCTTAGAAGACACCAAAATTCCAATGAAAAATAGTATATTATGTGTTATATCTAATATATTATTAAGCTTAATTTTAATAAGAACAATGAAAGTATCAGGACTTGCTTTAGGTTCAAGTATTTCGGCAATAATAGCTATATGTTTTTTATTGTTTAATCTTAGAAAGAAAATAGGAAAGTTTAATGCAATGAGTATTTTAATGACACTGTTTAAAACATTTTTAGCATCTTGTGTAATGGCTATTATAGTGTTGAAAATTTTTGCAAAAATATCCTTAATTAGTGAGTTCTTAGGATTAATAGTTTCTGTTAGCATGGGGGCCATAGTATATAGTATAATCGTATTAATTTTAAAAGTTGATTCAACTGATTATATTAAAGATATAATAAAATCTAAAATAGCAAAATATACTAGTATATTAC
>NZ_JWHR01000052.1 GCF_000808015.1 Terrisporobacter othiniensis
GCTTATATATAGTAATATATTTTTAGATTTATTGTTTGTTTCAGTTATATTTTTTAAAACTTATATAATTTATATTGAGCAACCTAACATAAAATACTCGAAAACGGAAAGTAATTTAAATAGAAGTGCAATAAACATGAAGTTATATGATGAAAGATTAAATAATTACAGAATGGTTAACAAAATTTTACAAGAAGACTATGACCTAAAAGAAAAAAATTTACATATTCTTTTAGGGCAGTTTAAGAAAAGTGCACTATTGATCGATGAAGAGAACTATATTATTAATAATGATGTTGTTTTCAAAAATATGTTTCATTCATATAATGATTATCATGCAGCAATAAAATTGGATGATTTTCTAAATGATAATATGATTGAAAAAGAAAAATTCTTACAAAGTATAGAAAATGCAAGATATTATAGCGAAAGTGTAATTACAGAAATAAGTACAAAAGATGGTAGGATTTTTGAATGTGTATTTTCTTTATATGAAGAATATGAATCTTCTAGCGTGATTTGTATATTATCAGATATTACATATGAAAAGAAAATTGCATTAAAGATACAAGAAAATGACATAAAGTATAAGAAAATAGTTGAAAATATTCCATACTCTATAATATTAGAAAAAAATAAAGAAATAATTTATAATAATAACAAGTTAGATATAGATTTAAATAATAGTACTATTAAAAATATAATTCTAAATAGTGCTACAAAAGGTGAGATAAATTATATTGATGGCGAAAATAAAGAAATTTCATTATATGTAGACAGGATAAAATTTATTGAGGATAATGAGGAAATTAGTTTGATTGAAATTAAGGATATATCTAACTATAAAAACCTACTTAGTAAATTGGAAATGAGTACAAATCAATATAAAACTTTAATAGATACTATACCAGAGGCCATATGCGTATTAGATTATGAAAGTAAAGAGTTTGAGTATGCTAACGATACTTTCTTTGAACTATTTAAAATTCAGGATATAGAGAATATGGATTTAGATGAAATTTATAATGATATAGCTATTAGCTCTGGCAATATAAATGAAAATATTAAGTATATAAGAAAAACATTAAAGGATGGATATGGAGGGTTAGTAAATATTGAAAGTAGTGTTGTGCTTATTAATGTTAATAAATCTAATAAAATGGTACTTATAATCAGAGATATTACTGAAGAAATTAAAGTAGAATCAATGAAAAAGGAAATTTTAGAGAGTGAAATTATTAATAAGGATAAGGATGACTTCTTTATAAATATGTCACATGAACTGCTAACTCCAGCCAACTTATTACATAGTAGCAATCAATTTATAGAAAGAAACTGTAAAGATATTATTAAAAGAGAGCCTAATGGAGAATTTGCAAACTGTATATTTGTTATGAAAAAACATGTGGAAATTTTGATTACACTAATAAATAAAATAATGGAACTATCTAAGTTAGAAGAAGATAATCATAAAGAAAGTAATAATATTTATGATATTGTATCTTTATGTGAAGATATAGTTACTCAGTTAAATAAGTATACAGCCTACAAAGGTATTAACATAGTATTTGATACAGAAGAAGAGGAAATATATACAAGAATAGATTCAGATGATATTACTAAAGCTATTCTTACATTACTGTCTGTAGTAGTGAAAAATTCTAGAATAAAAAGCACGATTGATTTTAATATAAAAACTAAAGTAGATAAAGTAATTATTACGATAGAAAATTTTAAGAGATATAACTATGAACAATATCTTGATAATTATGAAGAAAAAATTCTTAATTTAAGTATGTCTATTGCCAAATTAATTATTAATAAATATAAGGGAAAAGTAGACATGAAAACGAATAAGGACGATTGCATATTAATTGAGATGGAGTTTAATATGGAAAAAAATATTAATGATAATGAAAAAACTATTAAAATAATTGATGAAAATTTTATCTATAATGAATATAAAAAAATATGTGACTTGTAGTTAAGATAAGTAAGTATAAATTACAAGATATATGATAATAAACATAATAAAGGAGTTACCATGAACATAAATTCTAACACTAAACTAATAGGTCTTTTGGGACAGCCTGTAAGTCAAAGCTTTTCACCAAGCATACATAATTATTTATCACAAAAATATAAAAAGAATAATATTTATATGTGTTTTGAAATAGAAAAAAACAACTTACAAAATGTAGCGCTAGGTATAAAAACTTTTAATATGAAGGGATGTAATGTAACAATTCCTTATAAAGTTGAGATAATTCCATACCTAGATAAAGTAGAAAAAAATGCACTACTAATAGGAGCTGTAAATACAATAAAAAATGTAAATGATGAGTTGATAGGTTATAACACAGACGGTATAGGATTTATAAAATCTTTAAAAGATGAAGGTTATAGTTTAAAAGATAAAAAAGTAATCATTTTAGGTGCTGGAGGAGCTTGTAGAAGTATAGCTGTAGAATTAGCTAATCACGAAGTTTCTTATATTGAAATTAGAAATAGAAGTGAAAAAAATGCAAAGTGCATTTGCGACTTAATTAATAGCAACTTCCAAAGTAAGACTAATTACAATATAAAACCAGTTGAAGAAAATGATTTAAATAGCTTTGATATCTTAATTAATACAACGCCGATAGGAATGGAATCTAAGGATTGTCCGATAGATGTTAATATAAATCCACCTAAAAACTTACTGGTATGTGATATTGTATATAAACCCCATGAGACTACGTTATTATCTTGGGCAAAGAAGAATAATTTAAATGTTGTTTATGGCATTAATATGCTAATCAATCAAGGATTATTAGCCTATGAAATATGGGAAAATATAAAAACAAGTGAGGATGACCTTAAAGAAATAAAGAATATATATTTCAATTCACTAAAGTAATACTTTAGAAAGGATGATGAGGATTAAAAGAAAAGGATTCACAACTCTAGAATGTGTAATAAGCTTATTTATTGTTAGTATGATAGTATTTATAATCACATCAACATTACACAATAATATAATTTTACTAAAGAAAAATAATTGTAATAGACAAATGCTATATACAGCTAAGGAGATAATTGAAGATGAAAGAAATAAAATAAAAAATAGCATTAATACTGAAGGATATAATACACAGAAAACTATTAATAATTTTAAAGTTAAAACTTTAGTTACTCCAATTAGCTATTATAACTGTTATGACTTAAAGGTCAAAATATCAGATGAAAATAGAGAAATGGAACTTAATACATATGTTACGAAAAAAGAGTAAAGGTTCAATTTTAATTATGTCTATTATTACATTTTCAATAATTAGTTTGATTTGTATTACATGCTCTAGTCTGATTTTAAGTAATAATAGAATTAGTGAATTAGAATACAAAACTGAAAAGCTTAAAGAAGAGAATATAGGAGTTATTGAACTTATTTATAGTAACATGCTTAAAGAAGTTCAATATGCTATAGAAAATACAAATACTGAAGATGAATTTTATAATTATTTAACTAAGAACAATAGTGGTATATTCATAAATAAAGTGAAAAAAATTGAAAATACAGGTCTTACGAATAGAACTATAGATATGGCTTATGACAATAACTTTTCTACAAAAGAATATATTCATTATAAAATCTTAACAAAAAGTAAAATTAATAATCATGATAAATATGCGTTAATAAGCACCAAAATTAAAAATCCTTGGTTTGGTAAAGTAGACAATAGTTCACAAGAAGTAAATGTGAGTGAACAAGAAGAAAATAAAGATTCAAACATGGTAGTTGATCCTGAGAATATAGATAGTGATGAAATTGTTGAAATAAATGAAGGCGATTTGATTACATTTTACAATTATGAGGAGAAATAATATATGAAGCGAGAAGGAATGTGACCACACTTGAACTTATAGTAACAATAAGTATAATAGTTATCATGTCTAGCATTTGTTTTATGAAATACGAAGGTGATAATTATAAAATCGAATTCTTTGCAAAGGAATTATGCTCAGATATACGTTATGTTAGAAGAGAGAATATGCTAGACAATCCTAATGTTTATATTAGATTTATTAGTGAAGATAATAAATGGTCTTATATTTTACATAGAAATAAAAAAGAAGATAAGAGAGTGTATTTACCTAAGAATGTAAACTTAAACTTTCCCATAGGTCAAAATAATTCTTTAATATCTTTTTATACTAGTGGTTTATATAAAAATGGAGGTGGAACAATTAGTATTAATAAAGGTGATAATTATAAATATATTACAATAGTACCAGTAAGCGGAAGGGTATTATACAAAGAGGGAATATATGAAAAATAGAAAAGGTTACTTGCTTTTAGAAAGTATAATATCTTTATTTATTATAGCTACTATTTCCCTAAGTTTATATTCATTTTTATTCTTCGGGAATAAATATAAAAAATCTATTGAGGATAATGTGGAATTATATGAACAAGGTGAAGAAATGTGCTTTCAAATTAATAAAACTATAGAAAATAGTAATGGAATTATAAGTATACGCGATTTAAATGGAAATACTATAAATGGAGATACTTCATCTTATATAAAAATAAACTCAATAAAATGTATTTATAAATACATTAAATAGTAGTGGGAATAGTGAAACTGGTGGATATGAGATAGGTGACTACATTGATTTTATCTCTGTAATGATACAAAATAACAAGGTATCTATTAAACTTAATTTAAGTAAAAATGATGAAAAATATGAAACAGATTTTAAATCTTACATAAAAACTTTTGAATAAAAATAGGGAGATATTAATCGCCCTATTTTTATGTAATAAAACCATTACAAATCACAATGATAGTTTGTATGATGATGCTTTAGTATATGTTATATAGTCATGACTGGTTTGACAAAAATGAATTGATGCTAGTATATTAGAAAAGTAATATTCATAAATAGTCTTATGATATAATATTATTTGTGAATATTAATATGGGATAAAGCTATAAATAGTTTGATTGAAATATAGTATAGTTATAAACTTAAAAAGTATAAATTTAAATTTTAGATGAGGTGAAAAAGTGAGAGAACTTAAAAATATAGAAGAAAAAATTTTAGATAGGGCACTATACTTATTTGGGAAAAATGGTTCATTAAATGTTCCAATTAGAGCTATAGCAAAGGAAGCAGAAGTAAATGTAAGTGCGATAAATTACTATTTTGGAAGTAAAGATGAAATGGTGAAAAATGTGCAGTTATTTTATATTGAGAATATGGTTTTAGCTTATTCTAAGCTTGATAATGAAGAGCTTAGTGATGAAGAGAAGTTAATTCTATGTGTTAATGAAATAATGGAATATATATTAAGATATCCAGGAGTTCTCGTAATGCTAAAAGAAGCTACTAATGCAGATAAAGATGACGAGATGGCAAAAAAAATAATAGATGTTACAGACTCGATGAATAAAAAGTTAGATATAGTTTTAGAAAGAGTAGTAAAATTGCCTAAAAATAAATTTATATATACAAAAATGATATTTTTATCATCAATTATTTATCCGACTAGCGATGCTAATACAGAGGAGTTTAAAAATGAACTTATAAGTGATAAAGAAAAAAGAATAGAGTATATAAGATATATATTAAGTATACTAAAAGAGAATAAGTAAATAAGTAGAGAATATATTTACAAAAGAGTAGATATATTTTTTTGTGTAATTAAAACAATTTGTTTAAAACATATTGATTTAATTACAGAAAGAGCATACAATAATATAAAGACAAGAATATTAATTTTAGAAAATATAAATTTCGGAGGGGATATTATGTACTATAATAATTTGTTTAGTTCTATAAAGATAAGGGGATTAGAAATTAAAAATAGAGTTGTTTTTCCTGCTATGGGGACAAAAATGCTTAATGGAGATAGATATGTAACAGATCAGCTGATTGATTACCATGTAGCTAGGGCAAAAGGTGGAAATGGTTTAAACTTTACAGAAGTATGCTCTGTATATAGTAAATCATCACCCAAAAATTTTTTAGCAATATCTGATGATAAATATATTCCAGGAATGAAAAAGTTAACTGATGCAATTCATGAAGCCGGAGGTCTAGCTGGTGCTCAATTATGGCTAGGCGGATCAGCGGTATTATTTTTCGGAGATTCAACGGCAACTGCTGTATTACCTAGTGATTTTCAAGCGGCTCCTAATAATGTAATACCTGGAGCTAGCAAAGAAGTAATTAAAGAAGCAGTGGAGGCTTTTGGAACAGCGGCAAAACGCGCAGTAGAAGCAGGGTTTGATACTGTTGAATTCCATGCAGGACATAACTATACGCCACACTCTTTCTTAAGTAAAGCCTTTAATAAGAGAACAGATGAGTACGGCGGATCTCTTGAAAATCGCTCAAGATTTTTAATAGAATGTATAGAATCTATACGTAATAATATCCCAGAAGATATGCCACTATTTATGAGAATAGATGCTTTTGATGATTATCTTGAAGATGGTTTAACTATTGAAGAGGTAATTGAGTTTTGCAAATTAGCTAAGAATGCAGGTGTAGATGTAGTTGATGTTTCAAGAGGAAACTTTTCAAGTGCAGCTATTAAATATGAAGTACCACCAGTAGATTTACCAAGAGGATTTAATGTTGATAATGCAACAAGAATAAAGAATGAGACTGGCTTAGTTACAGTTGCTGTAGGAAGAATAAATGATCCTAAGCAAGCGGATGAAATTATTGAAAGTGGTAAAGCAGACATGGTTGTAATAGGAAGAGGTCAACTTGCAGATCCAGAGTTTTGTAATAAAGCAATGAGGGGAGAAACTGATAGCATTATACGTTGTGTAGGGTGTAACCAAGGATGCTATGATGGATATGTTTCTGAGGATGTTCCTTTTATAACTTGCTTAAGAAACCCAGCCTTAGGAAGAGAGAAGGAATATGAGTTAAGAAAAACTGAAAAACCTAAAAAGGTGCTAATTATTGGTGGAGGAGTTGCAGGATTGCAAGCAGCAACTACTTTAAAAGATAGAGGACATATTCCAGTAATATGTGAAGCTAGTGACTCATTAGGAGGGCAATTTGTATTAGCTGGAGCAGCGCCAAGAAAGGAAGAAATGAAATTGGCAGCTATTCATATGGGAAAAGAATGTGAGAAAGCAGGTATTGAAATTAGGCTTTCTACAAATGTAACATCTGAGGTGATTAAAAGTATAAACCCCGATGAAATTATAGTAGCAGTAGGCTCTTCTCCAATAAAACTTAATATACCTGGTTCTGATTTAGCTAATGTTACGAATTCTCATGATGTATTAGCTGGTAAAGTTAAATTAGAAGGAAATATAGTAGTAGTAGGTGGTGGACTAGTAGGGCTTGAAGTTGCTGAGTATCTTTCAGATAAAGTTGAAAAGATTACTGTTGTTGAAATGTTAAATGAAGTAGCAAAAGATTTGGGGCAACTTCGTAAAATTTGTGTAATGGAGAATTTATATAAAGAAGGAATAACAACTATAGCTAATGCTAAATGTGTAGAGATAAAAGAAAATTCAGTTATTATTGATAAACAAGGAGTTTTAGAAGAAATACCTTGTGATAATATCGTTGTATCAATAGGTTCAAGATCCCGCGATTATAAGGAAATAGCACAATATTGTGATGAAAATAATATACCTTATCATATAATAGGAGACGCAATTAAAGCTAGAAGAGCATTGAATTGTATCAAAGAGGCAGTAGATGTGGCAAGACAAATATAATGAGTTATTAGTTAACTTTATATATAGAGACCCAAGAATTATACTTGGGTTTCTTTTTATTTTAATTAATGAATATTTAGGAAAATATATAATGACCTTTATATTGAGGTAATTATAAGACATGTGCTTTAAGATCAAAATCTGTGTACGATTTACTGTGAAAAAATGTAAAAAAAGCTATCTCTTTAATGATTTAAAAATCATCTTGAGATAACTCTTTTTTCCGTTTACATACACACATAAATAAACATTTCTAAACAACACATAACAAAAAACAAATTAAAGATATGGGATCCATATCTATATTTATAAATTACATTATATTGCAGTGTTTTACAATAATTTACTTATATTTTTATATTTAAATAAAATTATCTGATTGAATGATGTTCAAATGATATAATAATAGTATACAATCTAATTAAATTAAAATATATATGATTATAAAATAGGATATATGGAGAATAATATGAATTATGTAAAAGTTAAAAATATAAATTTAGGTTGTGGAAAACCTAAAATTTGTACATCTGTAGTAGGTAAAACTGAAGATGAAATAATAAGAGAATGTGAAAAAATATATTCAAGTAATGTTGATATTGTTGAACTTAGATGTGACTTTTTTGACCATGTTTTAAATATTGAAAAAGTATGTGATTTGTTAAGTAAAATAAAAATGATTTTAAATGAAAAACCTTTAATTTTTACTGTTAGAAGCAAAGAAGAAGGTGGTGAAATATGCCTAAGCGAAAAAGAATATACGGATTTATATAAAAACATATGTGAAAAAAAACTTACTGATATTATTGATGTGGAGTTGAGAATTGGAGAAGCAAAGATAGCTGAGTTAGTTAAGGTTGCTCATAAAAACAATATTAAAGTCATCATATCTAAGCATGATTTTGAAAAAACGCCACAAAAAAATGAAATGATTGAAGATTTAATAAATATGCAAAAACTAAATGCAGATATTCCAAAGTTGGCGGTTATGCCTAATACTTATATAGATGTAATTAAATTATTAGAAGTTACAACTATAATGAAAGAAAAATACAAGGAAACACCTATAATAACAATTTCCATGGGAAAAAAAGGGATAATAAGTCGTATGAGTGGTCAAATATTTGGGTCCTGCTTAACATTTGCTTCTGGCTCAAAAGCTTCCGCTCCAGGTCAAATAGAAGTTAAAGATTTAGATATTTTTTTAGATATAATAAATAAATATTTCCAAGAAAATTCTAAATTAGAAAAAACTAATATTATATTAGTTGGATTTATGGGCACTGGTAAAAGTTATATATCAGAAAAATTAAGTAAATTATTAAAAATAAAAAAAATTGATACAGACCAATATATTGAATTAAAGGAAAATAAAACTGTTGATAAGATTTTTTCTATATATGGAGAAGAATATTTTAGAAAATGTGAAAAAGATACTTTAGTTGAACTATCAAATGAGAATGATATTATTATTTCTTGCGGAGGAGGAATAGTAATAAAAGATGAAAATATTGAATTAATGAAACAAATGGGTAAAGTAATATTGCTTACAGCCAGTCCCAGTACTATATATGAAAGGGTTAGAAATAGCCAAAGTAGACCAATTTTGAATGATAATATGAATGAAGAATATATAGCTACTTTAATGGATAAAAGAAAAGAAAGATATTTAAAAGCTGCAGATATAATTATAAATACAGATAATAAAACTGGAGAAGAAATTTGTGAAGATATAATAAAAAAATTAAAATTAATTAAATAATTTTTCAGCGCAGTTTCTCAAACAAGGTTAATTTTTAGCTAAAGTAACATTATTTGAACTAGGTAATTTTGTATAAAAAAAGAGATAAATTATAAAAATATAATAAAGTAGTTAGTTAAAAACTTGTTTAAATAACTTAATATATGATATTATATTAAGAGAAAAAATTATTTTTGTAAAAATATGCAATTTACTTATTAAGTATATTGTGTATTAAAAATTTAAATTCATGTGATGATATATATTGGGATGAAGTTAATAGATATCATCAGGCTAAATATGATGACAAATTTTTTAGATGGAGGAACAGATATGGTAACAGCAGGAGATTTTAGAAAAGGTGTAACTTTCGAAAAAGATGGACAACCTTGTTTAATAGTTGACTTCCAACATGTTAAGCCAGGAAAAGGTGCAGCTTTCGTAAGAACAAAATACAAAAACTTAAAAACAGGAGCTATAAGAGAAGAGGCTTTCAATCCAAGTGATAAATTCCCAAAAGCATTAATAGAAACTAAGCAAATGCAATATTTATATGATGATGGTGAATTATACTACTTTATGGATGAAGAAACTTATGATCAAATACCTTTAAACTATGAGCAAGTTGAAGATGCTATAAAATTCTTAAAAGAAAATGAAGTAGCGACTATAAGATTCTACCAAGGACAACCATTCCAAGTGGAAGCTCCAAACTTTGCAGAATTAGAAGTTACTGAAACTGAGCCAGGGATAAAGGGAGATACTGCTTCAAACGTAACTAAATCAGCTACAGTTGAAACAGGTGCAGTAGTTCAAGTACCTTTATTTATAAATGAAGGTGACAAAATAAAAGTAGATACTAGAACTGGTGAATATTTATCAAGAGTTTAATATTTTAATGTATAAAAAGCTTATATATCTTAATAATAATGATATATGAGCTTTTAGTTTATAAATAAAATTGAAAGAGAGGTATTAACTTATGAAGTATCTAAGCGAAGAAGTAGCATACTTAAGAGGCTTGGCAGAAGGTTTAGAAATAGAAAGCGAAACTAAAGAAGGCAAAATGATATGCAAGATAATAGATGTATTGGAAAACTTAGCTGACACATTAGACGACATGCAAGAAGATTATGATGAATTAGTTGACTATGTTGAAAGTGTTGACGAAGATTTATCAGATTTAGAAGATGTATTATATGAAGAAGACGATGACGACTTTGATGATGATTATGACGACTACGATGATGAAGATTACGAAGACGAAGATGAATTAAGTTACATAGAAATGGAATGCCCAAATTGTGGTGATTTAGTTGACATAGACGAGGAACTATTATTTGATGATTCAGTAGATGTTATTTGTCCTAACTGCCAAGCAATAATATTATCATCAGAAGAAGATGAAGAGAATTGTTGTGGATGTGGATGCAGCTGCGAAGATCACGATGAAAAATAGAACACAAAATTATTAAAATATTTTGCCTATGAAGCTTTCTGCTCCATAGGTTTTTTGCATTATTTTATTAAAAATAGTAAACTATAAAATGATATAATAATTTAAGGAGGAACAATGAACGTTAATAAAAAAGCAATTTATAACATTAGTAAATTTGAAGATACAATTAATTATAAATTTGAGAAGAAGAGCTATATATTAGAAGCATTAACTCATAGTTCATATTCAAATGAAAATAAAAATTATAAATTCAATGAAAGACTAGAATTTCTTGGAGATTCAGTTTTAAGTATAGTAATAAGTGATTATTTATTTAAAAAGGAAAAGAATCTTCCAGAGGGAGAATTAACAAAATTAAGAGCCAACATTGTATGTGAAGAATCATTAAGTGAAGTTGCAGGACAAATTCATCTAGGAGAGTATCTATTACTTGGAAAAGGTGAAGAAGCTACGGGTGGAAGAGATAGAATATCTATTTTAGCAGATGCTTTAGAAGCAATAATTGCAGCTATATATTTAGATGGTGGATTAGAAGAAGCGAGTAAATTTATATTTAGATTTATGGAAGAAATAATAGAAAACTCTATTGAAGGTAAAATATTTAGAGATTATAAAACATATCTGCAAGAAGTTTTACAAAGTAAAGGTGAGCAGCATATTTGGTATAAGTTGATTGAAGAAAAGGGTCCAGATCATAACAAGAGATTTGTTATGGAAGTAGGGATCAATGATAAAGTTTTAGGTGTGGGAGAAGGTAAAAGTAAAAAAGATGCGGAGCAAGTTGCTGCTAAATCTGCTCTTAAATCACAAAAATTTTAGATTAAGAGGTTGATAAAATGAAAAAAAGAATAATACCAATATTTGTACCACATAGAGGATGTCCTCATGATTGTATTTTCTGTAATCAAAAGAAAATAACAGGAGTTAGTACAGAAGTTACTAGTGAAGAAGCAAGAAATATTATTGAAGAGTACTTACCCACTATACCAAAAGATGCTAATGTGGAAATTGCATTTTTTGGCGGTAGTTTTACAGCGATAGATGAAAAAACTCAAAATGAATTACTATCAGTAGCGAAGGAATATGTGGACAAAGGTTTAGTATCAGATATAAGAATGTCAACTAGACCAGACTGTATAAGTGTGGACATATTAAATAGATTAAAAGAATATAAATCTACAATTATAGAGCTTGGTGTGCAGTCATTGGATGCAAAGGTTCTTCATGATAGTGCTAGAGGACATGATATAGAAAGTGTAATTAAAAGTGCACATCTAATTAAAGAATCTGGTATAAATTTAGGGCTTCAAATGATGGTTGGACTACCTTCTGATACAGAAGAAAAATGTATAGAAACAGCAAAAAAATTCATAGAACTAGATCCATTCTGCGTAAGAATTTATCCTACATTAGTAGTAAGAGATACAGGGCTGGAAACTTTATTAAATAAAGGGGAATATAAGCCTTTTACATTAGAACAATGTATTTCAATTGTTAAAAAGCTTTTAGTTTTATTTTATGTTAACAACATAAATGTTATAAGAGTTGGATTACAAGCAACAGAAGACATACAGCTTGGAAAAGGAATAGTAGATGGGCCTTATCATCCAGCTTTTAGGGAATTAGTTGAAGGGGAAATGATTAAAGACTACTTACATTATCTTGTTATACAAAATAAGACTGTAAGCAATATTGAAGTAAAAACAAATAATAAAAATATATCAAAAGTTGTTGGAAATAAGAAGAGTAATAAATTATTCTTCAAAAATAAACTTAATATTAATATGAAGATAAAACCAGAAAATTTAGCAGAAGATGAATTCATAATAATACTAGATGATAACAAGGAAATAAATATTAAATCGGAAGAAATGTACAAAGAACTATATAATATTTATAACCTTTAATTTAAACGTAGCAAATTTTGAGCAACGGATATATATGAAACGGTAGCGAAGATATATAGTTGGCGACATGAAGTGTTTCGCTGACGTAGTCGCTCAGGCCAAGCGTATTTTGAGTAACGGATTTACTTGAAGCGTTAGCGAAAGTATCTCGTTGACGACATGAGTGCAACGAATTTTTGTAAGGAAGGGAGAGACAAGCATTGTATTTAAAGAGATTAGAGTTAAAAGGATTTAAATCCTTCCCAAACAAAACAGATATAATCTTCAAAGAAGGTGTAACAGCAATAGTAGGACCCAACGGAAGTGGAAAAAGTAACGTATCTGATGCTGTTAGGTGGGTTCTTGGAGAACAAAGTATAAAAAGTCTTAGAGGTGATAAACTTGAAGACGTTATATTTGCAGGATCTGATAATCAAAAACCTATGAATTTCTGTGAAGTAGCTCTTACAATAGACAATTCAGATGGAAAGTTAAATATAGATTACAGCGAGGTTACCATAAAAAGAAGGGCTTATAGAAATGGTGAAAGTCAATTTTATTTAAACAATAAAAGCTGTAGATTGAAAGATATAAAAGAAATTCTACTAGATACAGGTATAGGAAAAGATGGCTACTCTATTATAGAACAGGGAAAAGTTGATGAAATTTTAAGTAATAACCCAATAAATAGAAGAAAAGTTTTTGATGAAGCTTGTGGAATATCAAAGTATAGATATAAAAAGACTGAGTCAGAAAGAAATCTAAGAAATACTAAGGAAAATCTAGATAGAATAAACGATATATATGTGGAAATAGAAAATCAAATAAAGCCATTATATAATCAACAAGTTAAGGCAAGAAAATACTTAGACCTTAGTGAAAAATTAAAAAAAATAGAAGTAAATAACTATATAAGAGAAATACAAAGAATAGAAAAACAATTAAGTGAAATAAATAGTCAATATGACGTTTTAGGCCAAGAATTAAAAAATATTGATGAAGAAAAAATAGCTTTTGAAGAAAGTTCAAAGGAAGTAAGCATTCAAATAGAAGAAATAGATAAAGCTATAGAAAAATCTACAGAGTATATTAACTCTATTAGATCTGTAATAGATAAAAAGGATTATGAGATTAATTTATTAAATCAAAGAAAAGACAATAGTTCTACTAAGATAAAAAGAAATATGGAAGAAGTAGAAAATATAAATAAATCAATTTAAAAATCAAATTAGCATTTTTATTGAGAAAAATGAAGCAAATAAAAATAAGATAGAAGAGTTAAATGATAAAATAGAAAATTTAAAAGATGAGATAATTAACTTACTTAATGAAAAGCAAGATGTAAGTAATAAGTTGTCAACGTTAAATGCAAATAAAGAAAATATAAATCAAAGAAATGAAAATATAAACTTAGAAATTAGTGAGATAAATGAAAAATTAAAATCTAAGGAAGAGCTTTTAGAAGAAATTCAAAATAAAATAAATTAGT
>NZ_JWHR01000053.1 GCF_000808015.1 Terrisporobacter othiniensis
GTAATAATATACTGTGGCTTTATAAATAATTATCTTTTTCTTTTCTTTTTTTTCTTTTTACTTTTTATTATGTTATTATCATAAGGATCTGTTACTTTTTCCATATTCGGTGGTTCTACATTTTTATAAATATTCTTAAATCCTTTCCATGCAACACCAAGTCCAAAGGCCGCTAAACAAAGAATTAAAGGATTATATTTCACAAAAAGTAAACTGATTATAAAAAATGCTAGACCGCCTAAACTTACAAAAACATTAAGTTTTTTCCATCTCTCCATATTAAGCCCCCACCCATAAGTATAATTAATAATATAACCTATTCTATAATCTCTAACATAATTCCTTCTTTTTATCTGACAAATTCAAATTATTTTCAATTATTACCGCCATAATACTTTCATATTTAATGGTATGTGGAAGTATTTTTTTGATTAAATTTAAATTTTGACTTTTACACTCATCAATAGCTTTTAAAATCAAATTTTTTTCATTATCACTGTAATATTCATTTAATTCTAAATCAAAATTCAAAACATTTCCTTCTAAAATATAATCATTAACATAATTTAATAAGGTAGCTTGAGATACTTCAACATCTAAACTTACATCATTCAAATCTTTACCTTGGTTAAGTAAGTCTAAAGCTATTTCATTATTCTTACGATTATCTCCATCTATAACTATCTTAAGCTTATCTTTTTCTTGCCATTTAGGATTCATATTTTTTTCTTCTAAGTATTCCTTCACAACCTTAATAATAGCTTCACCATATTTATTATATTTCACTGATCCTATTCCACTAATATCTAATAATTCCTTTTCATTTACTGGATATCTTCCACTTATTTCTTTTAACGTATTTTTAGATAATATTTTATAAAAAATAGTATTTTCTTTTTTAGCATAAAAGGCTCTAAGCTCCTTTAGTCTATCGTAAAGTTCTTTATTACTATTTACATATAAAAATTCATCATATTGTTTTAAATTATCATTTTCATAATTTATCTGACTTATTTCCACATTATTTTCATTTATATATATTTTTATTTCTTCAATGAATTTTTCACCATATTTATCAAATTTAACTTCTCCCACACCAGATATAAGTAGCATTTCCTCTTTATTACTAGGATATTTTTTACTCATCTCCATCAAAGTTGAATCTGAAAATACCATATACGGTGCAATCTTATTTTCCTTAGCAACAATAGCTCTTATCTCTTTCAATTTATCATATAGATAGTTAACTTCTTTTTCATCTTCTTGTGAAGTAATTTCATATAACATTACCTTTTTATTTCCTTTTATTACTTCTTTAGACATATTATTAATTCTAATAGTAGCAAAAGAATTATTACCTGAAACACTTTCTACCATATCCAAATACCCATGAGATATTAAAGTATTAATAAATATTTTCAAATCTTCACTTTTATAGTTTTTCATAATACCATATGTAGATAAAGTATTAAAACCTAAATTTATAACTTTTTTATTTTTAGATCCTCTTAGTACATCCACAATCATATTGATACCATAACTTCTCTTCATTCTAATAATGCATGATATTACCTTCATTGCATCTTCACTCTTGTCCACCATGATGCCTCTATTTAAACAGTTGCTACAGTTATCACATTTATTTTCAAACTCTTCTCCAAAGTAATTTAAAATATTTTTTCTATAACAATCATTACTGTATACTAAATCTATTATTTGTTGTAATTTAATATACTGGCTTTGTTTTCTTTCCATATTAGATATGCCCGAATCAATAAGTAGTTTTTGTGTTTGTATATCTTGTGGTGAAAATAATAAAGTACATTTACTCTTTTCTCCATCTCTTCCCGCTCTACCTATTTCTTGATAGTAATTTTCTATGCTTTGTGGCATGTTATAATGAAGAATCCATCTAATATTACTTTTATCTATCCCCATACCAAATGCATTTGTTGCTATCATTATATTTTTTTCATCATTTACAAATAACTCTTGATAATGTTGTCTTTCTTCATTACTAAGTCCACCGTGGTATTTTGCAACAGAATAATCTCTCCTTTTTAGACTTTCATAAATAGCTTCAACAGATTTTCTCGTAGCTGCATATACAATTCCACTACTTTCTTTATTCTTTTCAATATAATTTAGTATATATTCTTTTTTGTTACAGTTTTTAACTATATCAATCTCCAAGTTATCTCTATTAAACCCTGTACTATACTCTTTATAATCTTGTAATCTTAAGTTTTTTATTATATCTTCTTTTACTTTAGTAGATGCCGTTGCAGTAAAAGCTGTAACTATAGGTCTTTTTTCTAAGTCATAAATAAAATCATATATTTTAGTATAACTTTTTCTAAAATCATGCCCCCATTGTGATATACAATGCGCCTCATCCACTGCAATTTGACTTATATTAGCTTTTTTAATGGAATTTATAAATTCATAATTATCTAATCTTTCTGGTGCCACATATATAATTTTGTACTCATTATTGTACACGCCATTTAATATGTCTTTTATTTTGTTATCTGATAAAGAACTATTTATATATGATGATTTAATATTCATTGAATTTAATGTATCTACTTGATCTTTCATTAAAGATATTAAGGGTGATATAACTATGGTAATACCATCTAGCAGAAGTGCTGGAATTTGATAGCATAATGACTTTCCTCCGCCTGTTGGCATTATTGCAATTACATCTTTTTTACTTAATATAGAATTAATTATATCTTCTTGTCCTCTTCTAAACTCTTTATATCCAAAATATTTTTCCAATATTTCTATAGGTTTTTTATACATATTTCATCTCCTATATGCGAACTTGTGTTTGTTAATAATTATATCCTAAATACCTTCCTTAATACAAGTTTATTATTTAAATCTTAAAGGCCCCATAAATACTCATTAACCGTATTAACAAAGTTGTTTAATAACTCCATATCCCCCATCATAAATATTAACATTTTTTTATAATACAAAGCAATCATATCTATTTTAAACCATAAAAAAATATTTGTATATTTCTTTATTTGTTAATTAATATAATAACAATCTAAAGTTAGTTTTTTTTAATTAACTTTTTTGGAAATTTATGCTAATATCAATATAGCTAGTTTTTCTAACTACTTAATGAGTATGGAGGTGATTTTATGAATACTCAAATTATATCAATTTTAATTTTTACAGCAGTAATACTATCTATAATCACAGAAAAAATAGATAGAACTGTAGCTGCTATTAGTGGTGCAGTCCTTATGATAATTACCAATGTTTTAACTTTAGACAAAGCTATTTCACATATAGACTTCAATACTATTGGCGTGCTAATAGGTATGATGATTGTAGTATCCATAGTTAAAAATTCTGGTTTATTTGAATATATTGCTATTTATACTGCAAAAAAATCTAAAGGTAATCCTTGGAGAATAATGATTTATTTTATTCTTATTACAGCCGTATTGTCTGCATTACTAGATAATGTAACTACAGTATTACTTGTGGGACCTATGACTATTGTAATATGTCAGATACTTAACGTTAATCCAATTCCTTTTCTTATGACAGAAATAATTGCATCTAATGTTGGTGGTACATCTACATTAATAGGTGACCCTCCAAATATCATGATTGGTAGTGCTGCTAATTTAAGTTTTTCTGATTTTATTATTAATCTTGGCCCTATTGTTATAATTATTTTAATTTCAATAATTATATGCTTTAAAATTATATATAAAAAAGATATTTCTAATATGGCTAATGAGGCATGTATTACTTCTCTTGATGAAGAAAAAGCTATACAAGATAAATCTCTACTTTATAAGAGTATCTGTGTATTATTCTTAATATTATTAGGATTTATTTTTCATAGCAAATTAAATATAGAATCTTCTATAATTGCTTTATCTGGAGCATGTATTATGTTAATTATAGGTAAGCAAGATGCAAATGAAATAATAAGCAGTGTGGAATGGAGTACTATAATATTTTTTGTAGGCTTATTTATAGTTGTAGGCGGACTTTCAGAGTGTGGTGTCATAGATAGCCTTGCACAATTACTAATAAACCTAACTAAAGGAAATACTACTTATACAATGTGTATAATATTATGGATTTCAGCTATAATATCATCTTTCCTTGATAATATACCATTTGTAGCTACACTCATTCCTTTAATACTTACTATGGAATCTCAAGGTATGAATGTAATGCCACTTTGGTGGGCAACATCTTTAGGTGCTTGTCTTGGCGGAAATGGAACATTAATAGGAGCTTCAGCCAATGTTGTCTTAGCTAATATTGGTGAAAAACATGGATATGATATTTCCTTTAAAAAATATTTTAAACTTGGCTTTCCAGTCATGTTGCTAACAATTTTTATTTCAACCATATATTTATTATTAAGATATTAATGGGGATGGTGATGTAATGACGATCATAGATACATATAGTACAAAAGGTGATTCTATTGAAATATTATTAAGACAAATTGGTGCTACAAAAATAACAAAAGTTAAAGGTTATTTATATTTTATTAAGTTTAAAATTGATGATTTGGATATAACTTATACTTATAATATCAATCATAAAAATCAATACTTTTTACAAAGAATTGAACCTTATCCATTAGGTAAGGGTATCTTTAGTAAAGAAATTGAAATAGTTTCATTCATAAAAAAAGATTTAAGCAAATTTAAAAAAGCTATAAAACTTGATAATTTTAATAAGTTTTTAAATTTAAATAATACCATTACTTCTTTGACAACAGATGTAGAAAATTTGTTTTTAAACTATGATATTTCTGATATTGATATTAATCAGCTAGAGGAAACATTAAGTACTTTTTATGATAAAATTGAAGAGTGTAAGAAAAATATTAAGACCATAGAGTAAATTTAAATAAAAAAACATCTTGAAACTAATATTAGTTTCAAGATGTTTTTTTATTTTCTAGTGATTTCCACAGTCATGATGATTACATCCATTATTAACTGTAAATTCCATTAATTTATTTTCTTTTAGTAATTCAAGGTTTTCTTTTACGTTTCCTTCAACACCTTTAAATACTTTTGTTCCCATGCTGTTTAATTTAGATATTGCTCCTGCACCTATACCTCTTACTATAACAACATCTACAGATTTGTTAGCTAATGCTTTCAATGGTTGACATTTTCCATGCTCATGATCTAAATCACCATTATCTATTACTTCAATTTCCTCACCATCTAAGTTTACAACTAAAAATTTTGGAGCTGACCCAAAGTGATTATATGGACTACTTTCCATACCCTTATTTTCTACTACTGGTATACAAATTTTCATTTTAAATCCTCCCTTTTTCTACAACATTTTGACTTGCCTTTACAAGTATTACCACAACAATTTCTATTAGGTTCAATATTGGTCATATCTATAAAACTATGATTATCATCATTTATAAATTTCATAAAGAATATACATTCATTAAAAACCTCTTCATTAATTCTATAAAAAACATAATATCCTTCTTTATATCCTGTTAAAATATTTGCTTCTTTTAATATTTTAATATGCTGAGAAACTGCGGAGTCTGAAATTTGTAAATGTTTAGATATACCTTTTTGACACATGACTTTTCTAGATATTATCATTAAAATTTTCAATCTAGTTTCGTCACTCAATGCCTTAAACACTTTTATTAAAGTTTCCATGGATACCTCTTTTTTATTTAAGTACTTACTTAATTAAATAATAGTTCTCTTAATTAGTTTTATCAAGTATTTTTAAAATTCATTTTTAAATTAATTATTTTTTATATATTAAAATTTTATCTAATCTAATATCTATATCTTATTACAACAAAAAAAGTTAATATTATAATAGATTTTTAAAATAAAAATCATTAATATTAACTCTTAAAAATTTTAGTTATTATTTTTTTCTCTTATCTTTAATTTATCTATATACGATACTGCATTAATTGCTGCTACTTGACCTTGCCCTGCTGATTTAATATAAGAGTAAGGTTTGCCAGCAATATCTCCACATGCAAAACATCCCGCAATATTTGTATTCATATTTATATCAACTTTAACATGTGATCCATCAACCTCAAGTCCTGGTACTAAAGTTCTTGGTGATGCACTATCTTTTATTACAAAAACTCCATCCACATCTATTGCAATATTTTTAAATGAAACTTGATTTACTAACATTTCTCCTTTTATTTCAGTAGGTCTTTCATTTATGATTTCTATGTTTGAGTCTAAATTATTACCTCTCATAAGACCTTCATGTTTATACATCGGTATAAAGTATGTTTTAGAAGCAATTTCATTTAAGAAGTTTGCTTCTTCTTCCGCATCTTCATTATATCCTATAATAGCTACAGTTTTTTCTCTGTATAAAGGTGCATCGCAAGTAGCACAATAACCTACTCCTCTACCTAAATATTCTTCTTCACCTTTAATTGGTTTACCATATTGAACACCAGTTGCTAATATAACTGTAGTAGCCTCAAACATGTTTTCACCACTCATTAAAGCAAAGTAATCACCCATGGCATAAATATTTGTAATTCTATTATTTGATACTTCAATTCCCATACTATCTATATGATCTTTAAATCTATTTTTCAAATCTTCTCCACTAACTTCATAAAAACCTAAATAGTTGTTGATTTCTGGAGCCTTTTCAAGCTTATTACTTAAATTTTCATTTCCAAATAATATTATATTTTTGTTTCTTATCTTTGCATTTATGGCCGCCGAAAGCCCAGCTGGACCACTTCCTACTATTGCTATATCATATCTCATTATCATCACCACAATCCACAGCTCTTATAAGTGAGCCTTTATTTTAGATTTTATTTGTTCTTTTGGAACAAACCCTACTATCCTTTGTACTTCTTTTCCATTTTTAAATATTATCATTGTTGGAACTGAAACTATTTCATATTCTTGAGCTACTTCAAGGCTTCTATCAATATCAATTTTGGCAAAGTCAACTTTGTCCGACATCTCTTTGCTTAGAGATTCAAATATTGGTGTTAACATTTTGCAAGGTCCACACCAAGTTGCAAAAAAATCCATTACTACTAATTTATCTGATGTTCTAATCTTATTATAAAATTGAGAGTTATTTACTAATTTAGCCATTATTTCTCCTCCTAATGTATCACTATATAATATTAATTTTTTTAATAAAAGTTAACATTATATGGATATATATTTATTATATTACATTTATACCCATTTTATAATTATAAAAACTTTTGTTTAAGATATTTCTCTAGGTATAATTATTTCAAACTTAGACCCTTCATTTACTACAGAATATGGTTTTATCTTACAATTAAGATTTATACTTATCATTTTTGCTATGGATAAACCAATACCCGAACCATCTATATCTTTATTTCTCACATTGTCACTTCTAAAAAACCTATCAAATATATGTTTCAAGTCACTTTCTTTAATTCCAATTCCAGTATCCAAAATTGTACAAATTATTTTGTTGTCTTTTTCATCTAATTTAAAACTTATTTCAATCA
>NZ_JWHR01000054.1 GCF_000808015.1 Terrisporobacter othiniensis
GAGATAACAGCTTCGGATTGATGGAACATGGGTTTTTCGCCTTTTTTTAAGTATTTGTATTTATATTTTATTTATAATTTTGCACTTTTTTGAATTTTTATTTACATTAATATCATAATTATTTCTAAATTTTTCATTATTTTTCAATAAATATGCTTTATCTCCATAATCGTAATCTAATAAATAATTATTTATCCAATAAATCATATAAATTTCTAAGCCATTACTTTCAATCTCTTCAGATATTTTTATAATTAATTCATTTTCTTCATTATCTAAGATATCATACCATTCAAAGAATTTTGATTTCAAATTCTTTCGTTTTATGTTTATTCTATTTGGACAATATATATTTACAAATGATTCGTCATTCATACCTTTATCATAAGTAATCCTTATTATCATTTTTCCCCCTTATCTTAAATGTATAATATTTCTTTTATACGTAAAAATACTCATATTAATCATCAATATGTTCTACAATATAGTTCTTTACCATCACTTCTAAGTCATCTTGATATTCATAAAACTCCTCATCTAAAATATATAAGTTAATAATTTCCAAATCAATAAGTATTTTTTCTCGTATTGTCCTATTTTGGGGCATGTAGAAGTATTCTAAATCAGTTTCAGCAATTATACTTATAACACTATTTTACTTTAATGCCCATTCACACATTGATTTAACAGCTTCTGTCATATATACATTACGCTCAGACTTTTCACTTAATCCATAGCAAACCTCAACATTTTTATTAGGAACATATTTAACCCCTACTGAACCTACTACTATCCTATTTGGAGAAGATAAACTTTTGTTGCTCCAGCTTTATAATAACAGTTTAATTCCTTTTCAAGTTCAATAATATCATAAATATTTTAAATATATTATATTTATTTACATTTTATCTCACTTGTAATTTCATATCACGCTCTTTATATCTACATAAAAGTACCCCAACTGTTAGAATCTTGGTCCAACAATTGGGGTACAATACATATTTAATATGTCCTTTATAATCAATCACTTTCTAATTTATAGTTAGTATTATAAAACTCTTTTTGCTCTTACATATGCATTATTCCAGTAAGAAGTTTCTATACTAACTTGTACTATTTTCTCCTTTGATGAAGATGCGTGAATCATCTCTCCATTTCCAACATATATACCAACATGTGATACTGCGCCATTGTTAGATCCACTAGTGTCAAAGAATACTAAGTCTCCTGCTTTTAAGTTACTTTTACTTACAGTAGTACCATATCGACTTTGGTCTGATGATACTCTCGGTAGTGTTACGCCAGCTGCATTTTTATATACATAGTATGTAAGTCCTGAACAGTCAAATGAACTTGGTCCCTGTGCTCCCCAAACATAAGGTTTCCCTAATTGCTTAGCTGCAAGGTTTAAAACTGCATTTACTGATGAACTAGTTGAACCAGATGAATTAGATGAATCTGATGAACCAGTAGATGGTTTTGTACTGCTTAAGTATTCACTTGAAACATATCCTTCTACTCCATTTGCTGTTATTTTACTCCATCCATTACTTGTTGAATGTACAGTTACTGCTGTTCCTTTTGATAATTTTGTTATTTTTGAATAACTTGTACCTGGACCTTTTCTTACGTTTAGTCCAACATCTGGTGTTACATACATAGTGCTTGTTGTTGAAGTTGATCCATTTGAACTAGATGGTTTTTTACTGCTTAAATATTGACTTGAAACATATCCTTCTACTCCATTTGCTGTTATTTTACTCCATCCATCACTTGTTGAATGTACAGTTACTGCTGTTCCTTTTGATAATGTTGTTACTTTTGAATAACTTGTACCTGGACCTTTTCTTACGTTTAGTCCAACATCTGGTGTTACATACATAGTGCTTGTTGTTGAAGTTGATTGTTCTTTTTCAAGGTAATCACTGCATATATAACCAGTTTTAGAATTATATTGGACTTTTGTCCAGTTTCCACTTGATGATAGATAAGTAACTTTTGTTCCCTCATCTAATACACCCATAGAACTATAATTTGTACCAGCTCCAGTTCTAAAATGAACTCTAGCCGTAGTTACTCTTATTTCAGATGCATGAGAATCTGTTACATCTGATAGTGGTACAACAAGTGCTGAAGCTAGCATTCCTGCCATTATGTAATTTTTACTTATACTCATAATTTTATTCTCCTCCAAAATATAAATTTATACAAAAGTATACATCCTATTGGAATTAATTACTTTATGTTACATAGTATAGCATAATTTACATATTTTAAAAATATTTTTTGTAACTTTTTCGTAACTTTTATGACATTTTTGTAACTTTTTTCCAAAATTTCAACTTATTGTGTTAAACTTATCTCATAATTGTCCAACATATCCATATCTTTTAATACTAAAAAAAGCATCTTAGATTGATGCTTTCTTAGTTCGAAATATATAACATTGGTGAATTAAACATACTTATCAAATTGGAATTTATCTATTTTTCCATTATATAATTTATTAGCCTCACACCATGTCTTTCTACAAATTGTTTTTTTATTACTCTATACCCTCTCTTCTCAAAAAATAATTTTGCCGTTATAGATGCGTGAGTTGTAATACACTTTCCCTCATATTTTTTCTCTAATCTATCACAAATTGCTGTTGCGACACCAATACTTTGGTAATCCTTATGTACATATAATCTATCCAAATAACCTCCATCATTAATATCACCAAAACCAATTATTATTCCATTTTCTTCTGCAATTACTGTGTAGTTATTTAAAAAAGATTCATTCCACTCATCAATATGAATATTTCCTGTGGCCCATACATTTAACTGATCCTCTGTATAGTCTTTTGCATTGATGCAATGAACAGTATTATAAAATAAATCAGCAATTTCATTACAATCACTTGATTTATATTCTCTTATTTTCATATAAACTCTCCTATCAAATTATTATTTATCCCTTAATTATAGCAAAAAATTCGCTTCGCTCATGTCGCCAACAAGATGCCTTCGCTATCGCTTTAAGCCACTGTGTGGGCGTTGTGAAATTTTAGGCAACGACCTTGCTCAAAATTATACTTTTTACATTTTTAAAGTCGTTAATATCACTTACTTACATGACTTATCCACAACCGTAAGACTGTTATAATACCCTAGTAAGTAAAAAAGCCACTGATTTTATATCAATGGCTATGTCATCCAAATCTATTTTATTTTATACTTATCAAATCTAAAAGTAACATTAACTTTAACAAAGTATCTAATCAAAACATTATTCGAATATGTCAAATTATTTTAAATAATGATTTTAACAAAATTTTATGAGGAACGCTATTATTAATTATACTTCTTATCATAGAGGTTCCTTTAGTATATATAATTAATAATTACTTCCCTTGGATGTTAGGTAAATTAAATATATAAGATGAGTTGAGTGTAATAATAGACTAGTAATATACTAGCCTATTTTGATGTTAAATAAAATTCGCACTATATTAATATAGTATATCAAAACTCACCTACAAATTTATATTTATCTATATAACATCAAAATATTTTTATTTTGCTATTTTAGATTTTATTATATCAATAATATAATCAGTTGAATCAACTTTTAAAATTAATACGATTATACTATATACTATGGCCCCCATGCTAACAGAAACTAATTA
>NZ_JWHR01000055.1 GCF_000808015.1 Terrisporobacter othiniensis
CTATTAAATTTATTATAACTATTTTTATAGATTTTCAGAATCAGCAATTTTATTTTGGCTTTTTCTACTTATTTTAGACCATTGATGTTTTCTCTTTTTATAACCAAAGAAACCACTAAGTCTAAACCATCCACAAATTTGTCTATACCCAAAGCTTTCTAACACTGAAAAGATTGTATATACAAATACAGATTTAAAGTTTAATGTATTTCTAAAACTATAGCTCTCCAATATTATAGATGCTATAGAAATTACTACACCATATCCTATATATACAATTAAAAATGTAAATAAAAAGTCTATATTTAAAAATCCTAAGAAGTATGAAACTACAATTAGTAATAATCCAAATACATCTATAATACAAGATAACATCTCAAAAATTACAAAGTATAAAAATGAGAATACTCCTACTAATCCGTACTTTAGATTTAGAAATATATATTTATGTGTATATAAACTTGTTATAAGCCCAATGTGCCAACGCCTTCTTTGACCTTTTAAGTCATTGTAATTGTCAGGTACTTGTGACCAGCATATTGCTTTATGTGAATATTTTATACTATATGGCAATTTATTCTTCCTATAAAAAGAATGTAATTTAAGCACTAAATCCATATCTTCTCCTATGGTATTAGTATCATATCCACCTACATTAATAGCTGCACTTTTTTTGAATAATCCAAAAGCTCCTGAAATAATTAAATTTCCATTAAATTTATTAAACCAAACCCTTGTAGTTAAAAATACCCTAAAGTATTCAATAGTTTGGAATATAACAAATAAGTTTTTGGGAGTTAGTATTTTTACAACCTCTCCATTATCTAAAACTACTGAGTTTGACACTTTAATATTACCACCTACTGCAACAGTAGTATCATCCTCCATATATGGCATTACAATATTAGTTAAAGAATCCGTTTGTAATATTGAATCTGCATCAAGTGATATAAATAGTGGATAATTTGAAATGTTTATCCCCATATTAAGAGCATCTGCTTTTCCACCATTTTCTTTTTTTACAAGTGTTATTTTTATTTTATTATTTATAACACCTTCATATATGCTTTCTTCTTTTCTACAATTTACTAACCGTCTTATTGGTCTAGCTACTTTTTTCAAGTTGAATCTATCTACAACAACAGAAGATGTATTATCACTTGATCCATCATCTATCACTATTATTTCATAGTCTGGATAATCCTGATGAGCTAATGATTCTATACAGTCAGCTACTGTACTTTCTTCATTATAAGCAGGTACTAATATAGAAACTGGCACATAGTTTTCATTACTTTTTATAGATAACTTATTAAAGTACTTTCTTTTATGTCTATCTTCATTTAGTTCTAATACTGAAGAAATTGTTGAGATAAAGAATACTATTGCATAGATAAATACATAGTAAAAAAAGAATATATTTATAGCGTCAATTATTAACTTTAACATGTATGACTTACCTCTAACTTTCCTATCTTTGTCAAATACTCTTCATAAGATATTTTTCCTTGGTTAAGCATTGCATAAAGTAAAATATCTATTGAATACCTATCATTCTTTTCTATTGCTTTATTTATTATATTATCTTCTTCAAAACTTAATAAAGATATTGCTGAATTATATCTTACGTACCAGTTATAATCAGTTATACTGTCTAGCAATGCTTCAATAACATCTTCTTCCTTATACTTACCTAGTGTGGAAGCACTTATTGCTCTATACTCCCACTCTTCATGATTTAATAATTTTTTTATTTCTACTTTAGCATGGTTATAATGTATTTTTGAGAAATATTTTATAGCACTTATTCTAACTTCTTTATCTAAACTTTCATCTTTAAGAATATCTATGATTTTGTCTTTTGCCAACTCAACTTTTCTATTTTTTAAATGCTCTATTATATTTTTTTGAATATACTTGTTAAAAATATCAAATTTTAATAATAATGCTTTGTCTAACTCTTCAACATCTCCATTAAATATATCTAGTATGTCTATTAATATTTTACTATTAACATATTTTTCTTCATTAGATATAAACTCTAATGATTTTAAGAAATTTTTTGTATTTCCAATTTTAGAAAGAGATTTTAAAGTCCCTACTCTTAAATAGCTAGATTTTGTATTTAAACAGCTAAATAAAAATTCATTTATCTCATAAGTATTTAATCTATATTCACCCAATAAATTTACTATAAAAATTATTTTAATATCATCTTTCTTTTTATACTTTCTTACAATTTTTAAAATTTCTTCTTCAAAATACAAAACATACTTTTTTGTATATTTTTTATTTTCTTCGTCTTTGTTTAATTGAATTTAT
>NZ_JWHR01000056.1 GCF_000808015.1 Terrisporobacter othiniensis
ATTTTATATACATATATATAAATTATTCTTTAAATAAAAATTAAAAGCTGACTTCTATTAATTTAAGAAGTCAGCTTTCAGTTTATACTAATTATTTAATTTTTATATTTAAGCAATAAGCATAAATATAAAGTGTGCTGATATACCTGCACAAAGTCCACCTATTGTATGTGAAAGAATTGCTTTTCCTGTTAAAGATCTTGCATTCAATGCATCCATCATACCAACATGTGTACTTAAATATCCACTCCAGCACATTCCCATTGCTGTAAATACTGCTATGTCATTTGGTGTTACTATTCCATCAGTTATAAATTTAGGAACTAAACTCATTGCTGCCCCAACTGCACCTAATGATGTAATAGGAAATGCAATCGCTTCTGGAGAAGTAAATCCAAATAAAGGTTCTAATATAAAGTTTAATTTTTCACCTATCATAGGAAGTAAACCTATACCTTCATAGGCAACACCTGTATAGATAGCTTTTCCTGTTTCTGGATCAGTCGATGGTCCAAATGTTAAAATCATAACTAATGTACATACAATTAATACTCCTGGAATTATTGCCATACCAAGTTCTACTCCACTTTTACCACCTTCAAGCATTGACTCTAATGCTCTTTGGAATACATTTCCTGGTCTAACTTCTCGTACTTCTTCTATTTTTTCACTTTTATGTAATGCATCTTTTTTAGCATCATAATTATAATGTTTTTTTGTAAAGTGAAGCATAATTCTAACACTTATAATACTTCCTATTATTGCTCCTAAGTTACCTATAAGCGCTGGAAGTACATATTCACTTCCTTGTGAAATCATGAAAGTTGTAACTATAAGACCCATTCCAAATGCTGTTCCTATATTACATAATGCTGGTATTTGATAGTCTTTGAAATATTTTGTGAAAGATTTATCTTTTGCAAAAGCAATTATAGCTGGATTATCAGATAAATAAGTTGTAATTGCTCCAATTATACTAGCTCCTGGCATACCATATAAAGGTTTCATAAATATTGCAAATATCTTATTTAGCAAAGATATAACACCAAACTCTGAGAAAAGTGCACTTACAGCTCCTGCTAGTACTGCCATAGCCATTATTAAAAACACTGTGTTTAAAAGCAAATCATGAGCAGTATTCATAATAACTTTAAACATAATTCCAACTCCCATAATGCTACCTACATATCCAAATCCACCTATTAATACAGCTAAAAATATGAAAGTTTCTAAATTTGTGTTTTTTACTTTCTTTTGACTTAGTTTATTTTTCGATACAGCCTCCATTTGAAGTCTCCCCCTCTAAAATTTGTAATTTTTTAATGTTTATAAGTAAGTATAATCAAATTTTGTTATATTTGCAAACATATTATAATTATTTTAAATTGCAAATAAATTTTAATTTTTCAAAATATTCATCATATAGATTTTAAAT
>NZ_JWHR01000057.1 GCF_000808015.1 Terrisporobacter othiniensis
ATTTTATATTACAAAAAATATATAATACAAAATTAAGCGGATAATTATATAAAAGGAGAAAATAATGAAGAGAACAGATTACATATCATGGGATGAATATTTTATGGGGATATCTTTATTATCAGGAATGAGAAGTAAAGATCCATCAACACAAGTTGGTGCTTGCATAGTAGATAAAAATAATAGAATAGTATCGATTGGTTATAATGGTTTTGTTAATGGATGTAGTGATGAAGATTTTCCATGGGAAAGAGAAGGGGATTTTCTTCAAACTAAATACCCATATGTAGTTCATGCAGAACAAAATGCAATTTTAAATGCGAGAGGAAAGTCTTTAGAGGGGTGCAGTATTTATGTTAATTTATTCCCTTGTCATGATTGTGCTAGAAATATAATTCAATCTGGTATAAAAAAGGTATATTATTTAGATGATAAATATGCACAAACAGATTCAACAAAAGCATCTAAATATATGTTTGAAAAAGCAAAAGTGCAATGCATAAAATTAGAACCAAGTATAGAAAAAATAGAAATCGTATTTAAATAAAATTAATTAAAAGAAATATATTATGATGAATTTCATTTTATATTTCTTTTTTTGTGTGAAAATACAGTTAGAATTATTTGATTTTTAATTAATATGAAATAATGAATTTTTGTAAAATTATGTAAAAAATTATAAAAAAATTTCAATGTATTTGTACACCTTAATCTTAGGTTGGTGGCTAAAAATTTAAAAAGTATTGACAAAAATAAAGTTGGAAAATTAAAAATAAATCACTTGATTAAACACCATATGTAGTATAGAATATACAAGGTGATTACTATATATAGTGTTTTATTAAAAGGATAATGGGTATGAAACTTCTATAAAAGTCAATAGGTTTACATAAAAAGATTAAAAAATTAATTTATATAGATAAGAATAGATATCATTCTGATCAAAAGGAGATGCTTATGAAAACAGAGTTAAATATAATCAAAAGAGATGGAAAAGTTGTAAAATTCGATAAAAATAAGATTGAATATGCTATATTAAAAGCGATGAAATATGGTAGTGGAGTGTATATACCAGAAATAGCCAAAGAAATAGCTGAAGATATAGAAGCTATTTGTATGGAACGTGATACGAGTGCAACAGTTTATAAAGTAGAAGAAATGGTGTATACAAAGTTAATTGATTATAAGCAAAAACTGACAGCTAAAGCATATGAAGGATATAGAGCAGTACAATCATTTAAGAGAACGATAAATACAACAGACGATAGCATCCTAGGCTTGTTAGATAAAAGTAATGAAGATGTTTTAAATGAAAATTCAAATAAAAATGGTGTATTAGCTTCTACTCAAAGGGATTTAGTAGCAGGAGAGGTATCTAAAGATATGTCCAGAAGAAAGCTAATACCTGCCCATATAGTTCACGCACATGACGAAGGTGTTCTTCATTATCATGATATGGACTATGCAATGCAGCCGATACATAACTGTATGTTAATTAACTTAGAAGATATGTTAACTAATGGAACAGTTATTAATAATAAATTAGTAGAGTCTCCAAAATCTTTTGGAACAGCATGCACTATAGTTACTCAAATTATAGCCCAAATAGCAAGTGCTCAATACGGTGGAAATACAATAACAATAAAACATATAGCACCATTTTTAAGGGTATCGTACAATAAATATTTAAATAAATACAAACAAAAATACTCTCTTGAGATGGCTGAAGAACTAGCTGAAGAGAGGATGATGGAAGAATTAAAATCAGGTATACAAACTGTTAGATATCAGTTGTCAACTCTTCATACGAGTAATGGTCAGTCACCATTCTGTACTATATATTTAGAAATAGAAGAAGGTCATGAATATGAAAGAGAAATGGCATTAATTTGTGAAGAAATGATAGTACAAAGATTAGAGGGAATGAAAAACTATAAAGGTCAAGTAATAGGTGAAGAGTTCCCTAAATTAGTTTACTTATTAGATGAACACAACTGTTTAGAAGGTGGGAAATACGATTATATAACAAAACTTGCTGCAAAATGTAACACAAAACGATTAGTACCTGATTATCAAAGTGCAAAAATGATGAGAAAAAATTATGATGGAGAAACATTCCCTCCAATGGGTTGCAGATCACACTTAAGTAACTGGAAAGATGAAAATGGAAATTATAAATGGTACGGAAGATTCAATCAGGGGGTTATCTCTTTAAACTTAGTACAAGTTGCATTAACAGCAGAAAAAGATATGAATAAATTCTGGAATATATTAGATGAAAGATTAGATCTTTGTAAAGAAGCATTAATGGTTAGACATAATTTATTAAAAGGGACAACATCTGATATATCACCAATTCACTGGCAACATGGTGGAATAGCTAGGCTTGAAAAAGGTGAGAAAATTGATTCTTTACTAGATGGCGGGTATTCAACGCTTTCTCTAGGATATGTTGGTATATATGAAATGACTCAAGCAATGCTTGGGGTATCTCATACAACAAAAGAAGGTGAAAAGTTTGCCCTTCAAGTAATGAATTATTTAAGTGATAAATGTAGCGAGTGGAAAAAAGAAACTGGACTTGGATTTGGTCTTTATGGAACTCCAGGAGAAAGTTTAACTTCAAGATTCTGCAGAATAGATAAGCAAAAGTTTGGAGAAATAAAAAATGTAACAGATAGAATGTACTATACAAACTCATATCATGTTCATGTTTCTGAAGAAATAGATGCTTTCTCTAAATTAAAGTTTGAGAGCAAATTCCATGATATAAGTTTAGGCGGATGCATAAGTTATGTAGAGGTTCCAGATATGAGTAAAAACTTGCCAGCTGTTGAACAAATCATAAACTATATTTATCATAATATACAATACGCTGAAATAAATACTAAGCCAGATGTTTGCTTCGCATGTGATTATACTGGAGAAATAAAGTTAGATGATAATTTAGAATGGTATTGTCCAAACTGTGGAAATAAAGATAAAGATGAAATGCAAGTTATGAGAAGAACTTGTGGTTATATAGGATCAAATATGTGGGGTAAAGGTCGTACACAAGAAATTGGAGAAAGAGTATTACATTTATAGAGGAAAAGGTGCTTGTGCGCCTTTTCTATTGTACATAAAGATATTAAAAGGAAGGTAAGTAAATGACATTACTAGATGCTAGACAATTAGTAACAAAAAAAATAGCTGAATTAAAATACAGAGTAAATAAATTAAGTAAAAAACCTTCTCTAGTAATAATTAGAGTAGGAGAAGATTTTGCAAGTGGAAAATATGTATCAAATAAAATTAAAAAGTGTGAAGAAGTTGGAATAGATTCCAAAATAATTCATTTAGATGAAAATGTTAGTCAAGATGAAGTAGAAAAAATTATTATAGATTTAAATAAAGATAAAGGTGTAACAGGCGTTCTATTACAACTACCGATACCGAAGCATTTAGATGAAGATTACCTTACAAATCTTATTAAAGATGAAAAAGATGTGGATGGATTTACTGTAGGAAATATGGGTAAATTAGCACTTAATTTAGATGGAAATGTAGCATGTACTCCTAGGGGGATAATGACATTATTAAAAGAATTCGAAATAGATATTGAAGGTAAGGACATTCTTATAATAAATCGTTCTAGTATAGTTGGAAAGCCGTTGGCACAATTATTTTTGAGAGAAAATGCCACAGTGACTATAGCACATAGTAAAACTAAAAATTTAAAGGATAAGATTGCATCAGCGGATATAGTTGTCACAGCAGTAGGAAAAGCTAATTTCCTAAGAACAGAAGATTTTTCTAATAATACTACAATCATAGATGTATCAATTAACTTTAATGAAGAAGGAAAAATGTGTGGTGATGTGTGTAAAGAAGATTATCATGCTATAGTAAATGAAAAACAATGTAACTTGACTCCTGTACCAAATGGGGTAGGTCAAATGACTGTAATAGAATTAATTGAACAAACAATAGAAATTGCTGAAAAAGAGGAGAGTAAATAATGGAAACAAAATTAAGAGTAAAACTTATATCACACACAATGAATCCAGAGCTTGTTATAGCTACAGCAGGTAAGCTTTGTTATTCACCATCAAATATTGATGATTTAATGGAAAAGCAAACACCAGAAAGTATTGAAAGATTTGTAAATATGATTACTTCTATTGGTCATGGAAGCGTGCTAGAACATACTAGCTTTACTTTTGCTATAGAAGGAGTATCTAGAAGCTTAACACATCAATTAGTTAGACATAGAATAGCATCTTATAGCCAACAATCTCAAAGATATGTTAAAGAAACTCAGTTTGAATACGTAATTCCACAAGATATAAAAAATAATCCTATATTAGAGCAGAGCTACAAAAATCATATGGAAGATAGTCAAAGATTATATGACGATATAGTTGATAAATTAATATATGATTATGTTTATAATGAGGAAATGTACGGTAAATTAATAGATATTCAACTGAAAAAATGTAGTATAGATAAAGATGAATTTGAAGTATGGAAAGAAGAACATAAATCGTGTGAAAATTTCGTAGAATCATTAAGAACATCATATAAAAAGCTATGTTCAACTTTAGAAAAGAAAGCAATTGAAAATGCTAGATATATATTCCCAAATGCTTGTGAAACAAAAATAATATGTACAATGAATTTAAGAAGTTTAATAAACTTCTGTCATCATAGATGTTGTAGAAGAGCACAGGAAGAAATCAATAAATTAGCATGGGCCATGGTAGACGAAGTTGAAAAAGTAAGTACATTATTTGCTAAAACTCTTGGGGCAAGTTGTCAATTTGGACCATGTCCAGAAGGTACTATGTGCTGTATGATGCCTTATGAAAAAAAGAATAAATAAGGTTAAATTTTAGTTTTAAAAATTCCAAATACTAAAAGGAGCATAATAATATGAGAATAAATAGAATTAAAGATAATGATATAGCAAATGGATTTGGGATTACTATGTCTCTTTGGACCCAAGGTTGTCCTCACCATTGTAAAGGATGCTTTAATGGAGAGACTTGGAGCTTTACAGATGGAGAAGAGTTTACTGAAGATAAACTAAATTATATTATAGATAATATTGATAAACACAATATAAAAAGAGATTTATCCATATTAGGAGGAGAACCTCTTTGTCCCGAAAATATTGAGGGAGTTATTTATGTATGTAAGACATTTAAAGATAAATATCCAGATAAAAAAATATATTTGTGGACAGGTTATACTGTTGAAAACTTTAATGAAGCTCAAAAAGAAATTTTTAAATATGCAGATATTTTAGTAGATGGCAAGTTTGAAGAAGATAAAAAAAATATATCTCTTATATTAAGAGGATCATCAAATCAAAGGGTTATAAATACTAAAGAAACAATAAAAGAAAATCAAGTAATATTATTTGAGTTAGATAATAAATAATATAAAAAGGAGCTATTAAATAGCTTCTTTTTTTGAAATTAAATTACTTATAAATCTAACAAGTTGCTATAATATAAATTAAAGAAGAAAATTACTCTTAATGGGGGAGATGATAGCTTATGTTAGGGGTAGCTTTAGAAGGTGGTGGAGCAAGAGGCGCATTTCATATTGGAGCAATTAAAGCTTTATTAGAAGAAGGGTATGAAATAGATGGAATAGTGGGAACATCTATAGGTGCTTTTAATGCAGCTATGGTTGCTCAGGGCGACTTTGAAAAATGTTTTGATATGTGGAGTAATATTACACCACAACAACTATTTGATATAGAAGATAGGCATATGGCAAATGTAATAAATAGAAACCTTGATATAAAAACAATATCCTATTTTTCCGGCGAAGCAAAGAAGATAATTGCTAATAGAGGAATCGATACAGAAAATTTACGAAAAGTTGTAGATGAACTAGTTGATGAGGAAAAATTAAGAAATAGTAATATAGATTTTGGACTCGTTACTGTTGAATTAGGGCCTTTAAGTCCCATAGAAGTATTTAAAGAAGATATTCCAGAGGGAAAAATAAAAGACTATATAATGGCAAGTGCTAGATATCCAGGATTAAAAATGGAACCACTAGATGGCAAGGCGTATTTAGATGGAGGGCTTTATGATAATTGTCCAGTTAGTCTTTTAGCAAAAAAAAATTATGATAAGATAATAGCTATAAGATTAAACTCTAGTAGAAAATTGAAACATGTTGATGAAAATACTAATGTTGTTGAAATTCAACCCTCTATGGATTTGGGAGGAACATTTATTTTCACAAAAGATTTAGCTCACAGAAATATTAAACTTGGTTATTATGATGCAATTAAGGCTATAAGAAAGTTAAGGGGAAGAGAGTATTATATAGAACCAGTAGATGATGACCTAATTTTTAATAAGCTTTTAGAATTACCTGATGACTTAATTTTAGATATAGGAAGAAGTATGGGACTAGAAGATATTCCTGTCAAAAGAATGTTGTTTGAATTTATATTACCTAATATATCTAAGTATTTAACTTTAAATAAAGAAGATAATTATCAAGATATCATTATTGCCCTTTTGGAAAATATGGCAAAGGAAAGACAAATAGAGAAGTTTAAAATATATTCTTTGTTAGATTTTTTAAATCTAATAAAAGATAATGAAAAAGAAGGGAATTTTCATAATAAAATACAACTTAGTTTGAGAGGATTAAAAAGAAAAGCAATTGAAAATTTTACTCAAGTAAATGTTGATATTATAAATGAAAAATTATTATGTTTGTTAGATGAAGAAGAATAAAAAACAGATAAGTTTGTTTTTCAAACTTATCTGTTTTTTACTTGAAAAGTTCGGAAAAATTTCCTCCATATTCAATTCCAGCACTAAGACCAATATCTTCAAATATTTTTTTATTTAATTTAGTATCTTCTAGAAGAATATAAACTTGACCATTTATGGTTTCTTTTACAGTGGATTTCATTGAGCCTTTATTAGGAGCTTTTAAGACTAAGAAATCTTTTTGATTTGTAAAAGTCTTTAGGGTTAATTTTAGATTCTTTTTAGTTACAGTTAAGGAGATATCATCACCAAAATGCTGTATATTAATTTTACTATGATTAATTGTAGTAAAACTGTAGAAATCATTTTCTAAGGTAACACCTATAAGAAAACCAGTGAAGTTCTTTATTGGAAAAGGTATAGTTCCTATAGAACAACTTACAGAAGCTTTTCTACTTTTAAAAGAGTTACTTTGAATCCATAACCAAGATTTTGGGAAACTCTTGCCCCAATTTTTTTCGATATATATTTTTCCACCTGTAAAATCTATATTTACACCATTAATATTTAAATCTCCTACAATAGATCCGTTTAGAACACAGACTTGTGAATAGCATTCCATAAATTTTAAATAATTATAAAATCCCATACTACCAGGATTAATAATACTATCAGGCCATTTAACTAAGTTTTTAAATATTAGATTACCGTGGATATTTAAATTATTGTAAGCTATGGATAGATTCATACTTCTCAAAGTAAATATATTAGAATTAATACATACCCTAAATTTACTATTATTATATTTAAAATCATTTATATTATAAGATAGATAATTAAAATTAGACTCCTTTCCATTTATAACTTGTATAAAACAGTGATGATCAGATTTGTCATTACCATAAGAGACACCAGGAATTATAGCAAGTTTATAATCATTTTTTTTATCAACTATTTTGAAGTACCATCCTTCGAAGAAGTTTTTACTCTTATGTTTTCCATGATATAAATTGGGATTAAAATTTTCTTTCATAAAAAGTACCTCCTGCTTATATCATTATTAATATCAAAAATAAGAGAAAATATAACAAGAATAAGAAATATCATTACTATTTATATTAAAAAGTATTATAAGTATATAAAAAATTTAGTTATATAATAATACTTAATGGTATAATAAGTAATACAATTAAGAAAAATGAAAAATAGGTGATATGAATGGACGATACAATTAAAATAATAAATGAAATATGTAAAGATAATATAATAAAAGTAGTTATAAGTAATAAAAAAAATAAAGACATAAAATACAACAAGATAGTTTTTCAACTAAAAGAAAAAAATGATAAAGAATACTATCAAGTTGAAAAGTTTACAGATAAGCAAGTGTTTCATGAAAATATAGAGAAAAAAGATCTAAATGATAGAGTACTTGAATATATGAAAGAAAATTTCAAACAATTAAATGCTTGGTCAGGTAATACTAATTATGATGTTAAAATATCTAAAAAAGGAAAAGTATTTTTAAGTAAAAAGAAAAGTAATAACGAAAATATGGTTATCAAAGGACACAACAAAGAAAAGAATTACATTCTTAAAGAAGGCATGATTATTCAACCACTTATTGATTTAGGTATTTTCACAAAAGAAGGTAAAGTTGTAAACTCAAAATATGACAAGTACAAACAAATAAATAGATTTATAGAGATAATTGATGATGAAATTAAGAAAAATAATTATGAAGAACTTACTATATTAGATTTTGGATGTGGAAAATCATATTTAACTTTTGTTCTTTATTATTACTTTGTAGAAATTAAAAAAATAAATGTAAAAATGATAGGCTTGGATTTAAAAGAAGATGTAATAAAAAAATGTAATGAAATAGCTAAAAAATATAAGTTTGATAATTTACATTTTGAACTTGGGGACATAAACGGGTTCAAATATAATAATAAGGTAGATATGGTTATTACCTTACATGCATGTGATACGGCAACTGATTATGCATTATACAATGCAATAAAATGGAATGCAAAAATGATATTCTCAGTACCTTGTTGTCAACATGAATTCAACCATCAAATGAAGGCTGAAAACCTAGACATTTTAAATAAATATGGAATTATACAAGAAAGAGTAGCAGCTCTTATGACTGATTCGGTTAGAGGGAATTTATTAGAATGTGTTGGATACAAGACTCAACTATTAGAATTTATCGATATATCGCATTCTCCTAAAAATATATTAATAAGAGCATCGAAGTCTAATTTATCAAAAATTAAAAAAGAAAAATCTCTTCAACAAGTAAAAGCATTAATGAAAGAATTTAATTTTAATCCGACTTTATATAATTTATTAAAAAATGACAACTTAATTTAGGTATAAAAAACTCAAGGGCTAATGGTTCTTGAGTTTTATAAATACAATAGAAAGTAAATAGTTTGCTTAAAAACTTACTTATGCTATAATTTAAAAAATTATATTTTACTAATATATAATTTTGAAGGGAGAGAGTTAATGAAAATATTAAGGTTTTTATTTAGCAGAATGGTAGTTGTTGGGTTAATGATTGCTATTCAACTTGGTATATTTTTATTTTTATTGATAAAATTTAGCCACTATTCAGCAATTGCATCAATTATATGTACTATAATAAGTGCACTAGCAGTACTTTGGATTATAAATAAAAATGATAATCCAGCCTATAAACTAGCTTGGATTATACCTATACTAATATTTAATATTACAGGAGGATTATTATATCTTTTAATAGGAAATAAAAAACCATCTAAAGATATGAGACTTCGCTTAGAGAAAGTTCAAGAAATAACTAGTAAATACCTAAAACAAAATCAAAAAGTATTAGAAGAAGTTGAGAAAGAAAATAAAACAGTATTTGGACATGTAAACTATATAAATTGTGCATCAGGATTCCCTATGTATAAAAACACAGAAGTTAAATATTATAGTGTGGGAGAAGATAATTACGAGGATTTAATTAAAGAATTAAAAAAGGCAAAAAGATATATATTTATGGAATATTTCATAATAGAAGAAGGCAAGATGTGGAATGGTATTTTAGAAATATTAGAACAAAAAGCTAAAGAAGGACTAGATGTAAGGCTAATGTATGATGATATGGGGTGTATATCACTTCTTCCTTATGGATATGATAAGGTTTTAGAGAAAAAAGGTATAAAATGTATTGCTTTTAATCCTTTTAAACCTTTATTATCCCTTGTAATGAATAATAGAGACCATCGTAAGATTACAGTTATAGATGGACATACAGGATTTACAGGAGGGATAAATTTAGCTGATGAATATATTAATGAAAAAATAAGATTTGGACATTGGAAGGATACAGGGGTCATGTTAAAGGGAGAAGGTGTATGGAACTTAACCATGATGTTTTTAGAAATGTGGAATTCTAATAGACAAACTGACGAAGAATTTTCTATTTATAAGCCAGAAGTTCATCAATTAGAAACTACAATAAGTGATGGATTTGTACAACCTTATGGAGACTCACCGTTAGATGAAGAAGTAGTAGGAGAGAATGTGTATTTAAATATTATAAATAGTGCAAAAAACTATGTATATATTTTTACACCGTATTTGATTATTGACAATGAAATTATGACAGCTCTTTGTTTAGCAGCTAAAAAGGGAGTAGATGTAAAGATAGTAACTCCAGGAATACCGGATAAAAAGACGGTATTTAAACTTACAAGGTCTTATTATCCTCAATTAATAAGAGCTGGTGTGAAAATATATGAATATACTCCAGGGTTTATTCATGCTAAAGTATTTATCTGTGATGATGAGATTGCAACAGTGGGAACAATAAACATGGATTATAGAAGTTTATACTTACATTTTGAGTGTGGAGTGTATTTATATAAATGTAAATGTTTAAGTGATATTAAAAAAGATGCATTAGATACAATTTCAAAAAGTAGGGAATTTTCTGATCAAGATATAAAAGATGGTAGAAGATATGCCTTATGGCAGGCGATACTTAGAGTATTTGCACCACTTATGTAGCGGTATCAATTGACAAATAAAGTGAATTTATATTAAAGATAAGAAATTTATAAAAAGTTTTATCTAAATAAAAGGGGAATTATTAAACTAAAGTATAACTAATAAAATACTCTCAGTAATAAATAAAAATTTATTACTGAGAGTATTAATTTTTTACTCTAATTAGATACTGGTAAAGTGATTTTTCCATTTTTGATTAAAGTTAATAAGTAAATTGCTTCCTCGCGAGCATAAATATCGTAAATGGTATCAGTATCGTAATCAACAACCATTTTTAAAGCATCGAGAACTCTATTACCTTTAATTATTTTCAATAATGATTCAACCCTATTATAAATATCTAAGATATTTTCATCAATTAATATAGGATCATATCTATGTATATCATATGTAAATTCATTTTTAGCTTGTCGATTAGATAAAAAACTTAAATTATTTAGGAATGTTTCCATATATAAACCAACAAACCAAGGACTGGCACTTTCAAAATTTTCAACCAATTCATCATCACTAAGATGTAGATTATTCATATTAGCACCTCCATTATGTTATTAATTATAGGATTTGCTATAAATTAATATTTGCATACATGTAAATCATGGTAAAAACAAAGAACCATAATTTTCAAAATAATAGAGTTATGAATTGAGAAAAATAATACTAAAAAGTATAATTGGAGGTTTTTATGGCTAATAAAATTGTAAATCCAAATGCAAGAGAAGCTTTAAATCAAATGAAAATGGAAATTGCAAATGAATTAGGTATGGAAGTTAATACATCAGGAGGCAATAAAACCTCTTATGCTAATGGTAAACAAGGTGGAAATTTGGGTGGACTAATGAGTAAAACCCTAGTAAACATGGGAAAAGAGGAATTGATTAGACAGTATTATAACAAATAGGTTAAAAAGACTGCATAAGCAGTCTTTTTTTTATTGTAAATTAACTTATTTACAGCAATATACATGTTAATTATTGACTATTCAACATATTTCCCATAGAATAACAATATGTTGATAGAAGTCAAGATATAAAACTATATATGATAAATACAACATAAAAAAATTGAGAAAATTATGTAGAAATAAATTGTATTTGTGTTACAATTTTATTGTAATGTACTTAAAAGGAAGGAGAAATATATGTTACGTACATCATTAGGCTATACTTTAGTCAGAACATTTCCAGAATGTGCGATAGTTTTAGTTGTTGGATGTTACTTTTTAAATTTAAAAATTTCAAAAATAACCTTATTAAAAAAGACATTAATGCTAGGGGTAATTCAAACATGTATTAGGATGTTACCAATTAGCTTTGGAATACATACGATTATAGGAATGGCTCTTGTTTTATTTGTATTAGTAGATATGTCAAAAAATACTTTTATTAATTGTATAATGGCTTTGTGTAAAATATTTTTATGTTTAATACTTAGTGAAGTTATTTATATATCTTTAATTACAAATATATTGTCAATTCCTAGAGGTATTTTAGTAGATAATTACAGTGTAATGAGTGCAATTTATACATTGCCATCTCTTATTATATTTGCTATATTAGCGTTTATAATGGAGTTTATTAACAGAAGATTTCAAGAAGGGAATAGGGTTAACCATAATGAATAATATAACTGAAAATATTTCTGAAAAAATTGCTTTTAGTTTATGTGAATCCAAAGATAAATCAACTGATGAATTTGAAGTATTAAGATATGGTGTTTTTGCATTTTTACATGTACTTATTGCAATGATACTAACTATTATATTTGGTATTATAACTAACACTTTATTTCAAATAGCAATAATATCGTTAATGGCTGGATTAATGAAAAGGAATTCAGGAGGAATACACTGTTCAAGTCCAAATAGATGCGTAGTAACAGGAATAATAATATCTTATATATTTGCATTAATAGGTAAATTTTCAATAAATATTAAATTAGAAATATTATGTTTATTAATTATTATTATGTTAATTCATTCTTTTATAATAATATATACCAAATGTCCTGTACCTTCAGAAAATAAACCATTAAAAAAAGAATCCACAAGAAAAAAATTAAGGAAAAATTCATTTTGTATATATTCAATATGTTTGATACTATTTATAATTAATATTTTATTAAACTTATTGAATTATAAATATAATTTAAATTCATTGGTATTATGTATGATACTAGGTATATACATGCAGGCATTATCATTAACAGCGTTAGGAAGTAATTTTATATTATTTATAGATAAAATTTTATTAAAGTGTAAGATTTAATGTATGGTATTAACTAATTATGCGTTAATATAAAAACTCATAAAGGAGATGTGAAAATGGGAGCATTAGCAAATTTCTTTACTAAAGTTGCAAAGAATGCAAGTACATATTGTTTTGTAATATTCTTTGAACCTGAAGTTCCAAAATCTTTAAGAGAAGAGTAAAAGGTTAAAGGACCATAGGAGATTTTCTTATGGTTCTTTTGATGTGTTATATACATAATAATTTATTGAAATATGGGTGAAGATGCATGAATAAATTTGATTATGAAAGAAGATTGAAAATATTAGAAATTTTAATAGGATTAAAATTTTTATACATTATATTAGCAACTTTAAATATTATAAGTTATTACAATGTGGTTTTAGATATTAATGGAATCGTTATTATGATTGCTTCGGCTTGTTGCATAGCACCGTTTATGATATTTTGCTCAAAAATGATGTATGGAAACACAGAAAAAAGTTTCTTTAATATGCCCACAATTTATAATATAATAGAAACCCTTATATTATTAGTTCTATTTATTATTTTAATGTCAAAAACAGGTGGTTCGGGTAGCTCTTTTAAATATATTAGTACAATCATTGTTTTAATATCTTCTATACAATATAGAAAAGAAATTAGCTTTGCTATAACTATTGCAGTATCGCTTATAATACTGTCATTCAACTTTGTGAATTTTAATGGTACACAAATTTTTAGTTATATGGATACAGCTAAGCATTTTGAAGGCGATATAATATTAATAAGTTCTTTATTAATAACATCTTTTATTATTTCTTTATATATTAATATTGAAAATGATTATAATTTAAAATTAAAAGAACTAGCAGTAAAAGATGGGCTTACAGGTTTATTTAATCATAGAAGCTTTCAAGATATGCTAGACTCATATATAACTAATTCTCAAAAAGAAGATAAAGAAGTTTCTTTATTATTTATGGATATAGATAATTTTAAGAATTATAATGATGTAAATGGTCACCAAAAGGGAGATTGGCTTCTTACAAAATTAGGTGAAATTTTGAGAAATACAGTTGGTGAACTTGGAGTGGTAGCTCGTTATGGTGGAGAGGAATTTGCTATAATTTTATATGATCAGACTGAAGAAGCAGCACTAAATTTAGGGGAATTGATTCGTCAAAATATACAGCAAACATATTTTACAGGTCAAGATTATCAGCCCAACAATCACATAACAGTTTCTATTGGTGTAGCAACCTATCCTAAAGTTGCTAAAAATAAAAAACAATTAATTGAACTTGCAGATAATGCTCTATACAGAGCAAAGTCTTTTGATAAAAACAGAGTTGAAAGATATTATAATATACTAGATGAAATAGATAAGAGTATTGATAAAAAGGCATTAGAATCAATTGCCAGTATGTTAAATAAAATAAATAAAAAAGATAAATATACTTATGGTCACTCTGAAAGGGTAGTTATTTATGCTAAAAAGTTTGCGACATATTTGAATTTAGATGAGCAAGCTAAAAAAGATTTGCTTCTAGCAGCGTATTTACATGATATTGGTAAGTTAGAAATATCAAAAGAATTATTAAACAAAAGAGAAAAATTATCTCAAAGTGAGTTTAATATTTTAAGACAGCATCCAACTCTTGGAGCTGACTTGGTAAGTAATATAAAAGATTTTAATGCGGTTGAACCTATAATAAAATACCATCATGAAAAATATGATGGAACGGGGTATCCATGTAATTTAAAGGGTGACGAAATTCCATATTTAGCTAGGATTTTAACTATAGTAGATAGCTTTGATGCCATGACATCAAAAAGGCCGTATAATATAAGAAAAGATTATAATCAGGCAATTGTTGAATTAAAAAAATGTGCTGGAATTCATTTTGATGCAGATTTAACATGTAAATTTATAGATATGCTTCAAAGTGATATGTTGAATAAGAAAATCTCTAGAGAGTTAAAAGACATATTACCATTAATGAACTAAATAAAAGTGCTTAATAATAAAAGTCTTTCTGAGAATTATATAATTTTTAGAAGGCTTTTTATATTGCTTTGTTTTTGCTACAATTAAATTAAATTTAGGTTGATAAAATATATTCAAAGGGGATAGAAAAATGGGAGATTTAGGAGTTAAGTATATATTTGAATCGCAGGATCAATTAGCCAGCAATATAAGGAGTATATTAAAGTCATTACAGCATAAAGATTATAATAATTATATAGAAAAACTATATGAAGGTTTTATAAATGACATATATGAAAATACATATACATTTAAAGAAAGTAAAAAAATATTAACTACCTTGTATTATTCGCTAGAGATGATAAAGGAGAATTTAGATAAAAATAACTTGCTTAGAAAAGGTGATTTTTTCGAGGGAAACGTAAATAGTCAATGTTTAGCTGAAGAAATAATAAATGGCATTGTTATATCTTCTAGAAATGAACATGAAGAAGGTAAATTGAAATATTATGGATATTTACTTGGAAACATAATGTTTAAAGATAATCTAGATAGAGACGAATGCAATAGATTAATAAAATTATCTAGACAATTAACTTATTGTCAGATTAAATTAATTAATATGTATGTAATTTCTCAAACTATTCAAATTCCGATATTACAAAGAGAAGATTACACAAAAATAGGTATAGGAGACTATAAGCTATTAGGAATACTGCAGGATACATTGGATATGATACAAAAATCAATATTAAATGGAAGTGGAAAATTAGTTTTAGATATGGTTCAAATAAATCCATCTAAGATAAAAGTACAGGGAATTGGAACATTATTATACAACTATATGTCTTTAAATAAAATGCCTTACGATGAATTGGAGGATATATTAGATTTATTATCTAAGCATAAATAATATTATAAAAATAAGTGTTCTATATAGAGCGCTTATTTTTATTTTAGATTAAAAATTTGATGATTTAATTGTAAAAAAAAATAAATATAAATATAAAAAATAATAGTGCAAACGGTTGCATAAAAATATTGACACCGATATTTAAGCTATGGTAGTATCATTATATAAATTAAGGTAAATTATATATAATTGTAAAGAGCAATTATAAAATTATTAAATACTAAATGAGGGAGAGGACCAGAATTAATGAAAGATAAAATATTTGGTGTTTTACAACGTGTGGGTAGATCATTTATGCTACCGATAGCTATTTTACCAGTAGCAGGTTTATTTTTAGGAATAGGTGGATCATTCACCAATGAAACAATGTTAAATGCTTACGGGTTAATGGGAATTATGGGACCGGGGACACCTATAAATGCATTTTTAACAGTTTTAAGTAATGCCGGGGACATAGTATTTGCAAACTTACCATTATTATTTGCAATGGGTGTTGCAATAGGTATGGCGAAGAAGGAAAAAGAAGTTGCAGCTTTATCTGGAGCTATTGCATTCTTAATTATGCACGCCTCAATAGGTGCTCTTATAAACATTAATGGTGGAACAGAAGCTATGCTTGCTGGTTCTACAGCAAGCGTACTAGGTATAACTTCACTTCAAATGGGTGTATTTGGAGGTATGTTAGTAGGTCTTGGTGTAGCAGCACTACATAATCGTTTTTATAAAATTGAATTACCACAAGTACTATCATTCTTTGGTGGAACTAGATTTGTTCCAATTATATCTGCTACAACTTATTTATTTGTTGGTATATTAATGTTCTATATATGGCCACATGTACAAAGTGCTATTTATTCAGTAGGTAATTTAGTTCAAAGTTCAGGATATGCAGGAACTTGGGTTTATGGGTTTATGGAAAGAGCTTTAATACCGTTTGGACTTCATCATGTATTCTACTTACCATTCTGGCAAACTGCTGTTGGTGGTACTGCAATGGTAGGAGGACAATTAATAGAAGGTGCTCAAAATATATTCTTTGCACAACTAGCAGATCCATCTACAACGCAATTTAGTGTAGAAGCTACTAGGTTTATGTCTGGTAAATTCCCGCTTATGATATTTGGTTTACCAGGTGCAGCACTTGCAATGTATAAATGTGCTAAGCCAGAAAAACGTAAAGTTGCCGGAGGATTATTATTATCAGCAGCATTAACAGCAATGTTAACAGGTATAACTGAGCCAATAGAATTTACATTCTTATTTGTTGCCCCAGTGTTATATGTTATACACTCAATATTTGCAGGAGCTGCTTATATGTTAATGCACATGTTAAATGTTGGAGTTGGTATGACTTTCTCAGGAGGATTAATAGATTTAACGCTATTTGGAATATTACAAGGAAATGCTAAAACTCATTGGATAAATATAGTTTGGATTGGTTTAATATACTTTGCAGTTTACTACTTCTTATTTACGTTCTTAATTAAGAAATTTAACTTTAAAACTCCAGGAAGAGACGATGAAGAAGAAGTTAAATTATATACAAGAGCAGATGTAAATGCTAAAAAAGAAGGACAAGCAGAAAGCCAAGATAACCAAGTATCAGCTATGATATTAAAAGGTTTAGGTGGAGAAGAAAATTTAAGTGATTTAGACTGTTGTGCTACAAGACTTCGTGTAACAGTAAAAGATGCTTCTAAAGTAAGTGAATCTTTACTAAGATCAAGTGGAGCAGCAGGTGTTATAATAAAAGGTAATGGAATACAAGTTATATATGGGCCAAGAGTTACAGTTATAAAATCAAATTTAGAAGATTTTATAGCAAGTGGTGTTAAAGTTGTTTTAGCTGAAGATGTAGCTGTAGAAACTAAAGAAGAAGTAAAAGAAGAAAAAGTTGAAAATGTTTGTATAATTGTAGCACCAATAGAAGGTAATGCAATATCTTTAGAAGAAGTAGGAGATGGAGTATTCTCTGAAGGTATGCTAGGTAAAGGTGTTGCTATAGAGCCAACTATTGGTAGGGCGGTATCTCCAGTAGATGGAACAGTTTCAACAGTATTTGAAACAAAACATGCTGTAGGATTAACATCAGACAATGGTGTGGAAGTATTAATACACATAGGTTTAGATACTGTTAAATTAAATGGTAAGCATTTCAGTACTCATGTTAAAGCAGGAGACAAAGTTAAGGCAGGAGATCTTTTAGTTGAGTTTGATATAGAAAAAATAAAAGAAGCTGGATATCCAATAGTTACTCCTATAATAATTACTAATACAGATAGTTATGAAGATGTTGAAGTAGTAGCTAAAGGTGCAGTAAAAGAAAAAGATAAATTAGTATCAGTTAGATAGATTGAAAAGATGTAGGAATTAAAACCTACATCTTTTTTTATTAAAGAAATTTATAATTTACTATAAATATTTACGAATTGAGCTTAATATTTATTATATGTATGATGATTGTTGAGTCTTACATATGAATTAAACTGGAGTTAAAGTAAGCATATATGGGTATAAACGATATTGAATATATAAAAATGAATAAAAAAGTTTGTAAAAATACGTACATAATTATTAAAATTAAATAAAAAGTTCATAAAAATTGCAGTATGTATATACTATTTTGACAAATTACTTTATAATAGAATTAAATAATTTTAAGATATTGGAGGAAAAATAATAATGACATTTAAATCAGATATAGAAATAGCACAGGAAGCAAAACCTCTACATATTAGAGAAATCGGTAAAAAATTAGGTCTAAACGAAGATGAACTTGAATTTTATGGTAAATACAAGGCTAAGATTGATTATAATTTATTAAAAATACATAAAAAAAATAAAAAAGCTAAGCTAATTTTAACTACAGCAATAAATCCAACTCCAGCAGGAGAAGGGAAAACTACAACTACAATAGGACTAGCAGATGGATTGCAAAAGATCGGTAAAAAATCAATAGTTGCACTTAGAGAACCATCTTTAGGACCTGTATTTGGAATAAAAGGTGGTGCTGCTGGTGGAGGGTATGCTCAAGTTATACCAATGGAGGATATAAATCTACACTTTACAGGAGATTTTCACGCCATAGGAGCTGCAAATAATTTATTAGCAGCTATGATAGATAACCATATACACCAAGGAAATAAATTAAATATTGATCCAAGAACTATAACTTGGAGAAGATGCGTAGATATGAATGATAGACAATTAAGAAATATAGTTTGTGGTATGGGGAGAAAAGTTGATGGTGTAGTTAGAGAAGACGGATTCGATATAACTGTAGCATCAGAAGTTATGGCAGCTTTCTGCTTAGCTAATGATATTGCTGAACTGAGAGAAAAGTTAGGAAATATCATTATTGGATATAATTATGAAAATCTACCTGTAATGGCTAAAGAATTAAATGCCAATGGAGCAATGGCAGCCTTATTAAAAGATGCATTAAAGCCTAATTTAGTTCAAACTCTAGAGGGAACACCTGCTTTTGTTCATGGAGGTCCATTTGCCAATATAGCTCATGGATGTAACTCTATAATAGCCACAAAAATGGCAATGAATTTTGCAGATTATGTTGTAACAGAAGGTGGATTTGGGGCAGATTTGGGAGCAGAAAAATTTTTAGATATAAAATGTAGAATGGCAGATATAAAACCAGATGCCGTTATTATAGTAGTCACTGTAAGAGCATTAAAATACAATGGTGGTGTAGATAAAGGTAACTTAAATGACACTAATTTGGAAGCTTTAGAAGCTGGTTTGCCCAATTTATTAAAACATGTGGAGAATATTACACAAGTATTTAAATTACCAGCAGTTGTGGCAATTAATGAATTCCCAACAGACAGCCAAGAAGAAATAAATTTAATAAAAGAAAAATGTAATTATTTAGGAGTAAACGTGATTTTATCACAAGTATGGGCAAAAGGTGGAGAAGGCGGAGTTGAGCTTGCTAAAGAAGTAGTAAAACTTTGTGAAGAAGAAAATAACTTTGAATACGCATACTCATTAGAAGGCTCAATCAAAGATAAAATTAATCAGATTGCTAGAAAAATATATGGTGCTGAAGGAGTAGATTTTACTAAAGAAGCAGATAAAGAAATAGCTAACTTAGAAAAATTAGGATTTGATAAATTACCGATTTGTATGGCGAAAACACAATACTCTTTAACAGATGAACCATCAAAGCTTGGAAGACCAGAAAACTTTAGAATAACAGTTAGAAAGATTAATATAAGTGCAGGTGCTGGATTTATAGTAGCTTTAACAGGAGATATTATGAAAATGCCAGGATTACCAAAGGTGCCATCAGCTGAAAGAATTGATATTGATGAAAATGGTGTAATAGTAGGATTATTCTAAAATAAATAGATAATGTAATCTAATCTAAGGTATTAATGAAAAACTAATCATAAATAAAATATTATTTAATTAAGATAAAAGTAGTGATAGTATAAACTTATTGCTACTTTTATTTTTGATACAAATAAGTTTCAAGGGGTATATGTGGTAATAAGTGATTATTGAAAAATATTAAATATATCTGATATAATCAGTAAGTATTTTAATTAGACAAAGATTAGGAGGAGATTAAGTGATTATTCACGGGCAGAAAAGAAAGAATAGATTTAAAAAATTAATATGTATTAGCTTTATTGCTTTTTTCATTTTAGGAACAAACTTGGTTGAAGCGGAAGGTAATAAGAGTATAAATGTTCAAAAAAAGATTGTATCCTTAAAATTAGGACAAGTTACAAATATAAATTACATTGAAAATCAAAACGATGATATAGAATACTATTCAAATAATAGAATGGTGGCTACTATAGACCAAAAAGGAAATATAATAGGAAACATGATAGGAAGTACAACTATCGTAGGAGAAGAAGCGGCAGATGGAGATAAATTAGAGACGGTAGTTATAGTGTATAGAGATTTACTAGAACCTTTAAGTGAAATATCAGAACCAAGATATACTTTAAAAAATGGAATATATACAAATGAGTTTGCAAAAAAGACAGATGATGCTTTACTAATGTTTACTGGAGACTTAATGAACCAAACAAGGCAACAAGAAGCAGCAAAAACAGAAGATGGTACTTATGTTTATAATGATAGTTTTAGTATGGTTAAGTCAATATTTTCTCAAGCTGATTTTGTAGCAGGAAATTTAGAAAGTTTGTTATCTAATACATCGCCTTATATGAGTGAAGAAAAAGCATTAGGTGGTCAACCACACTGTAATGGGCCATCAACTTATCTTGATGCTCTAAAATATGCAGGATTTGATGCTTTAGTTAACTCTAATAACCATATAACTGATAATGGAGAAAGAGGTATATTACAAACTCTTGATTTACTTAAGCAATATAAATTTGCATATACAGGAGCTTTTAGAAATAAAGAGGAGCAAAGATTTATTATTGTAGATGTAAATGGTATAAAAGTTGCTCTTATGTCTTATAGTGAAAAATTCAATGGGAAAGATATAACGTTGGATGAAGATGTAAGAGAAATTATGATTAATAGATACACTAAGGAAGCAGTAGAAAGAGATGTAAAAGATGCAAAAGCTATGGGAGCAGAATATATTATTGCTTATAATCACTGGGGTGTAGAATATACAAATGATTATAACGAAGCTCAAGCAAAAAGTGCTGAAGATATGGCTAATGCAGGAGTTGATTTTATAATAGGTTCTCATCCACATGCACTTCAGACATCTGAAGTTATAAATACAAAGGATAATAGACAGGTACCTGTTGTATATTCTTTAGGAAATTTTATATCACATCAATATAAACCTGTAACTAAAGATAATTTTATATTAACTTTAAATTTAAAAAGAGATAAAGATGGTAAGGTATATTTAGCTGATGAAGGATATATTCCTTGTTACGTTTTTGAAGAATATGATAACATTCCTTATTTAGTAACACCAATATCGAAAGACTTTAATGGTGGAATTGAGAATAGTGAACTAAATGAATCATATATGAGAATAAAAAATGTTGTAAATGGAAGCATACCTGAAATAACATCTTATAGTCAATTAAAAAAATAGACTTTACATTAAAATAAACCCTAATAAGGGTTTATTTTTTTACACATAATTATACATATTCTAATATGATAAATTTGAAGGATCGTAATATTAAAACTATGTATAAGGATAATAAATAAGTGTTAATAATCATAGTATTAAATAGAAATATATTTAGACCTGTTGTCTTTATTTCAACTCCACAGATATTAAATCAGCATTAGGTATTGGCAAAAGGAGGGGAAAATGAAAGAATTAAAAAATGTATTAGTATCATTAATATTAATTTTATGTATGTCATTTGTGACTTATCCATCTACAGTATTTGCACAGGATGAAGATGGTTTGGATAATATTGCAGAGGAATATATTGAGCAGTATGTAGAGCAACGAGAAGGAACTATAACAATACATTTTATTGATGAAACAGGAAAAAATGAAAATTGGCAGTATGATAATCAAGTAGATCCTAATAGTTCAGAATACTATTAAGATGAAAATATAAGCAAAAATGATCGAGAGCTAGCTAAACCTATAATAATTTCTGAATTTGAAGAAGGAGAAGAATTTAATCTAGAAAAACATGCTAAAGAAACTTTGGGACAATTAGAAATAAGAAATTATGTTTGTGTAAATGGAGACAATCCATTAAGAGGTACTTTTATCTTAGATAATGAAGATAATAATATGTACGTTGGATTATATTTTGAATATCAACCGTACACAGTAATCTTAAATTTCTTAGAAAAAGGAACTGACAAATCTATTGCAAATTCTGAAGTTTATACTTATAAAGGTGTAGAAAAGTTTAACTTCAAAGAAACTGACCCACAAGAGATGAACCAATAGAGCAAGAACAAGAGATATCTAATAAACACAGAGTTATAATAAATTATTTAGAGGAAGGTACTAATAAGGTTTTAGCACCTCTGTTTATATCTATAAAAGTAGAAGATAATTTCAGCTATAATGTTAAATGTTAAGAGTAAAGAAGTAAAAAAATACGTGACTATAAATATGTTAAAACAGTAGGAAATGTAAAAGGAGTAATAAAAGATAAAGATGTAGTTATAAATGTTTATTATAAAAAACTAAAAAATATATAGCTACAGTTAATTATCTAAATAAAGAAAACAAATCTATAATCAAACCATATGTATCAAGTCTAATGGATGAAGGTTCTAATTATGATGTTACAAATCACAATGATATAAAAATAAAAGGATATAATTATTATAAGACAAGTGGAGATTCATTAAAAGGCATACTAAAGTGATAAAATTATAAATGTTCATTATATGGAAGATGGTGAAGAAGCAGCAAAAACAGGAGATGATAATAATCTGATTTTATGGGTTGGGATAGGTATACTAGCAATAGTTATAATTTTTATACTAAACAAAAAATTAAGTAATAAATAAAAAATAATTTATAAAGTACTTTGTTGAACTCTTATAGATTTCAACTTTTTTGTTTAAACTTGAGTAATATGATATACTTTTTATATCAATATTATTTAAAAAATTAGGTATATTAAACTAAATTTTTTAATAATTATTACGTATTAAAGATTTGTAAACAGGAGGGTTTAAAATGGCAGGTATAATAGCGAGATTTAAAGATATAATGTCTTCAAATATTAATGCATTATTAGATAAGGCAGAAGATCCAGCAAAAATAATTAATCAATATTTAAGAAATTTAGAAAGTGATTTAGGAAACGTTAAAGCTGAAACTGCATCTGTTATGGCAGAAGAAAAAAGATCTAAAAGAGCGTTAGATGAATGTAATGAGCAAATAAATAAAATGCAAAGATATGCAGAAAAAGCTTTAATAGCAGGAAATGAATCTGATGCAAAAACATTCTTAGAAAAGAAAACTCAATTATCTAAAAATCAACAAAGTTTACAACAATCTTATGATATAGCAGCAGACAACGCAGTAAAAATGAGAAGTATGCATGACAAACTTGTTAAAGATATAGGTGAATTAAATGCAAGAAGAGAGCAATTAAAAGCTAAGCTAGCAGTTGCTAAAACACAAGAGAGATTGAATAAAATTGGTTCAAGCGTAGATGGTGCTAAAGGTAGTTTATCTGCTTTTGATAAAATGGAAGATAAAATAAACAGACAATTAGATGAAGCTAATGCAATGGCTGAATTAAATTCTTCAAATAAAGAAGATAGCATAGAAGATCTAATGAGCAAATATGATGATAATAAAGAAGCTAACTCTGGGGTTGATGATGAATTACAAGCTTTAAAAAATAAATTAGGATTATAAAATTTTAAAAGATTATGTTTTATGGGGGTGATCTTATAAGTAAATCTTATTATTGTGAGGGCTGCGGAGGAGTAATGGAATTTAATGCAACAGCTCAAGCCTTAAAATGTCCAAACTGTGGCATTGAAGTTGAAATAGAAAATAATCCAGAAGATGTTATAGAACATAATCTTGATATTCATGCAATGAAAAAAATAAAAGTAGAAGAAAAAACTTCTACAAGTATGGAATGTGAAGGATGTGGGGCTATGGTAGAAGTTGATGCAACTAGCACAGCAACTACTTGTCCCTACTGTGGATCACATTATGTTCTATCAAAAAAACAAATAGAGTCAATAATTCCTGATGGTGTAATACCTTTTAAAATAGATAAGTATGATGTAGAATCTATATTTAGGCAATGGATTAAAAAAAGATGGCTTGCGCCAAATGTTTTAAAGACACTATATCAAAAGGATAAGGTTCAAGGGATTTATATGCCTTATTGGACTTTTGACGCAGACACGAGTACTAGCTATACTGCAATGGGTGGAATCGACTATCAAGTGGAATATGAGGACAGTAAAGGTGAAAAACGTACAAGGATAGAAACTAATTGGTATCCAACTAGTGGTCATATAAATCATTTTTTTGATGATGTTTTAGTTAGGGCATCTAATAAATTAAGTGAACATCTTCTCGGATGGATTGAGCCATATAATACAAAAGATGTGGCATCATACTCACCAGACTATATGTCGGGTTATTGTTCAGAAATATATACGATAGATTTGAAGGACGCTCATAATGATGCTATGAATAAAATGAAAAATGATATTTATTTTATGGCTGAAAGAGATGTATTAAGACGATATGATAGGGTTCGCTCAATAAGCCTTCGTACTTATTACTCAGATGAAACATATAAACATATTTTTATACCTGTATATTCGACAGCTTATACATATAAAGATAAACACTATAATGTTTTAATAAATGGAGAAACTGGGAAAATTAAAGGTGAATATCCAAAGAGTCCTGTTAAAATTGCAGCTATAATTATAGTAATATTAGGTATATTATTTGGAATTTATCTGGCATCTTCAGATAAAGGTATAAGTTATAATGATGATTATAAAAAAATACAGTATAGTGATTTAATTAAAGATGAAACTATTTCTTCTTTTGAAGAAATAATGTTTTAGGAGGTTAGTATTATGGGACTATTTAGTAATCAATTTTCTAATGTAGTTGAATGGGAAGAGTTTAGAGATGATATGCTATTTTGGAAATGGGACAATAAAGAAATAAAAAAAGGTAGTAAATTGGTTGTAAGAATGGGTCAAGATGCTATATTTATGTATAATGGTAAAATCGAAGGAATTTTCAAAGACGAAGGAAGTTTTGATATGGAATCAGAAATAATTCCTTTTTTATCAACATTAAAAGGATTTAGATTTGGTTTTAATAGTGGAATTAGGGCTGAAGTTTTATTTGTTAATACAAAGGAGCTAACAGTGAAGTGGGGTACAAAAAATGCTATTAATATACCTGCACCAGGCCTTCCAGGGGGAATGCCAATAAAATCTTTTGGTACATTCTGTTGTAAAATATCTGATTATGAAGTATTAATTGATAAAATAGCAGGAGTTAAAAAGCAATTCACTATAGAAGATGTAAAATCACGTATTATGTCTATGTTAGATCAAGTTATTATGAAATGGATAGTAAAAGAAGGTAAAGATATTTTTAATCTTCAAGCAAATGCATTTGAAATATCTAATGGTATACAAGAAGACTTAGATATGGAAATGGAGAAGATAGGTATAGCTATTACTAACTTTGCTATATCAAGCGTATCTTATCCAAAGGAAGTTCAAGAGATGGCAACAAAAGCAGCGTCTCATAGTATGATTGGTGATATGAATAAATATACTCAAGTTTCTATGGCAGACTCTTTATCAAAGGGTGGTTCAGGTGGATCTATGGCTTCTGACATGGCAGGAATACAAGTTGGGATGATGATGGGACAGGAAATGATTAATAATATGAATAATAAGCCACAAAATAATGAGACTCAAGAAGGTACATCTAGTGGGAAAAAACCTAATTTTTGCCCAAACTGTGGTACAAAAAATGAAGGTGCAAACTTTTGCCCAAACTGTGGTACAAAGTTAATATAATTATAAAAAAGATATAAGTTATTACCTTATAACCTATATCTTTTTTAGTTCCATGAATTTAATCTCTATTTAACCTATGTAAATATGGGAAAATAATAATATATCTTACTAAATTTAATGAAAAATAAAAATTTTATTTAATTTTAAATAATTATAAATGTAAAATATGCCAAAAAATATTATAATATAAATGTGCTATTTAATGGAAGTATCAACTATGTTTCCTAGACACATCAGGGGGGGAGTATTATGAGGAACAAAAGAAAGAGTACAGACTTAGTTTCACCTATTGGAACGTACTGTACAGCAGTAGATTTAAAAAATCCAAATGAAGAATATGTTGAAACAAAGCTATCACCATTTGCATCTTATAAGGGGGACAATCATAAGATTAATAGGCCAAAAAGAACTACATCAAAGTCAGAAGTAGATTTCTTATTGGAAAAAGGTCACATTGGTGAAGTTGAAAAAATTATATTATTTGCTATTAATAATTTGGTTTTTGCAACGTCTTTACAAATCACTACATATTTAAACAAACATGGGGCAAATATAGAATCAAAATCTGTTGCAAGAAAATTAACAAGATTAAAGGAAAAAAGCTTTATAAAACAAATCGAGTTTGTATCAGAAAATAGTACAAGTTCGTATAAAGCGTATTACCTAGGCTATCATGGAATAGGACTTTTAAGAGCGTTAGATAAGAAAACATATTCACAAGGGTATGTAAGTGAAATTAAAACTGCTAAAATTAAGTGTTTATTAGCATCCAATCAGTTGTTGACACAAGTAATGGGGCCAGATACACAGTTTAAAGTATCTAAAATAATACTAAATGAAAATATAAGAAATTGCATAGTAAGGCCACAATCAATCTTAACTAGTAATGGAAAAACATATTTAGTTGAAGTAATTAGAAAAACGGATAATTGGAGAGAAGAATTTCTTAATAAGCTACATAGGTATGAAAATGTAATTGAGAATTATGATAACTTAAATATTAAGTTTGATGAAAAGCCAGAGTTATTAGTACAAGGGGAGTCTTATGATCATATGATAGAAATTATGAATATGATTAAAGATCGACAAGAGGAAGTAAAGATAGATATAATCTATACTTACGATAGAATATTACTATACAATTTAGAAGATGCATTTTTTGCATTGGAAGAAAAGCAAGGTAAAAAGAAATTATTTTCATTCTTATTTAAATGCTAAAAAAATACCGCTATGGATAAGGGATTTATTCATAGTGGTATTTTTTATTGCAAAGATTTCTTACTATTAAAGTATCTACATGTTTCAAAAAAATCATGATATAAAGAAGCAAATCTACTATTCTTTAGCCAAACAAAATTGAACTCTCTTTTTATAGGTAGGCCTTTTATATTTATAATAGAAATCTGATTTGAATTTACAGAAGACTGAGCAGCTCTTTTATACATGAAAGATATACCGCAATTACTTGAAACAATGGATAAAATTGCAGGTAAGCTTCCTATTTCACAAACAGATTTAAAGCTATTGATACAAAGATTTTGTTCATACAGTAATTGTTCAAAAACATCTCGTGTTCCAGAACCTTTTTCTCTTAAGATTAAAGTTTCATTAAATAAATCATCTAAAGAATGTAATCCTTTTGAATATTTGGATTGAGGGTGACAAATACCAATGAAATCTTCCATAGAAAATAACTCATAGCTATATTCTGATTTATTAAAGTTGCCTTCGATAATAGCAAAGTCTATTTTACCTTCATTTAATAATTTTAGTAAAGCCGATGTATTATCAACAATCATAGACAAAGAAGTATGTTGGTTTTCTTTTAAAATATACTCGATAATGTCAGGCATAACATATTGACCGATAGTTAAAGTAGAGCCAAATTTGAAATAGGGATTTTGTGTATTATTAGATAATTGTTGAGTTATTTTTTCACAATCATTTACTAATGTAAGAGCAAAAGATTGAAGTTTCTTTCCAGCAGGCGTTAGTATAAGACTTTTACCTTCGTATTTAAATAGATTTACTCCATAATGTTTTTCTAAATATTTAATCTGTTGACTTACTGCAGGCTGAGTTATAAATAATTTTTTTGCAGTTTTAGTATAACTTTTAAGTTCACAAAGAGTGAGAAAAGTATTTAAACGGTGATCTATCATAATAAAATAGCACATCCTAACTATAAGTTAAATTTATTTATAATGAAGTATATATAATTAAATATTATAGTAATAAAGGGGAGTTTTCAATAGCATAAGAAAAAATAGAATAAAAAATTATAGATAATTAAAATTCTATTTTCATTCATAAAAAATTTACATTAAATTCACATTGATAATGTATTATTAAAGCATAGAAAGACTAGCTTAATAATTTACTTAAATACCCGTATAATGATAGATTCCCTCACACTCTTTTATCTATCATTATGAACCTTAAAGCCCTGTACCCTCGTAGCAGGGCTTTATTTTTTTATAGGAATTTATATTTTGGTTTTTCTTCTTTATAAATTATATATCTTAATAAATCATCAACATATATGGCAAGTAGAGATAAAAAGAACCAAGCAATAGAACTATTTAGTGATATTTGACCTAAAAAATTAAATCTTAGCCCAGAATAATCCCATACATTTAATAATAGTATTCTATTTATTATAATTCCTGAAATTAATTCTACAATATCAACAAGAAGTACTGAAATTAGCATTTGAAGTAATAAAGGTATATCTTTGTTTGAAAATTCATTTATAGATCCAATAAGTATAAAGCAAAGACCGCCTACTATTACCATTGAAACATGAGAATACCCTCTATAAGCGATTTCGATAAAATAATAAGTTATACCTCCTATGAGAAATAAGGTGAAATATTTAAGTGAAGTATTTAAAATTTTCATAGATTTTACTCCTTATAATTTCTTAATATTAGTAATTATTTTTTCTATCCAATTGATTAACATACATGGCAAAAAAAGTAACAAATTTTGTTTAGATAAAAATAATTGTGGGTAAATATATATTACAAAAGACAATCAGGAGGAAATTAGAATGTCAGATAGAATAGTATGCGATTGCATGGGAACTTCATTAGAAGATATAAAAAATGCTGTAGCTAACGGAGCTAAAACAGTAGAAGATATAAAAGAAACTACTGAAGCAGGAACAATCTGTTGTGGATGTGACTGCGAAATTGAAGAAGCACTTAATGAAGTATTATAATAATGAATAAAAAAATAAAGGGACTACAATGTCCCTTTATTTTTTTTAAGTAAATTAAAAAATATAATTGACATTAACGTTACGTAAAACCTTATACTTTAGTTAAACATTAAGATATTAATAAGTTAAATAGAAGGTGATATGAATGGAATACTCTATTAATGAATTAAGTAAAATTGCTAAAATTAGTACAAGAACTTTAAGATACTATCATGAGGTAGACCTATTGAAGCCTAAAAGAATTAATTCTTCTGGATATAGGATATATGGTGAAAATGAAGTTGATAAGTTGCAACAAATTCTTTTTTATAAAGAGATGGGTTTTAAATTGGATGATATAAAAAATATAATCAATTCTCCATCTTTTGATATAATGTTGGCTTTAGACAGTCATAAGAAAGAGCTTCTTAAAAAAAGAAATGAAATAAATTTGTTAATTGAAAATGTTGAAAAAACTATTAGTTATAAAAAAGGAGAAATCAAAATGTCAGATAAGGAAAAATTTGAAGGATTTAAAAAAGACTTAGTTAAGCAAAATGAAGAAAAATATGGGAAAGAAATACGTGAAAAATATGGTGATAAACAAGTAAATCAATCCAATACAAAAATGTTAGGTTTAAATGAAGAGGAATATAAAGAGTTTGAACAATTGGGGAGAGATATAATTGAAAAACTAAAAGAAGCAATGGAAGAAAATGATCCATCATGTGAAAAAGCACAAGAAGCGTGTGAACTTCATAAAAAATGGCTAGGATATTCTTGGAATTTTTACACAAAAGAAGCACATAGAGGCTTAGGTCAAATGTATGTAGCAGATGAAAGATTTAAAAAATATTATGATGATAGTAAAATAGGTATGTCAGAATTTTTTAAAGATGCGCTAGATATTTATACAAAATAGTACCCAAAAACCAAAATATTATACTGGTAATTTTAGGTAAATATCTTGGTTTATTATGGTAAAAAAAGATATGTATTATAATAAAGAAATTTCTTCAATTAAGTATTAAAGCCAACTTTAAAAAATATGCTAAATATTCTAAATATAATAAAAAAATAATATAAATAATTTTTATTAGCAATACAAATTAAAGTTGTTTGATATTTTCAAATTATTATTGTATAATAAATTCGTACCAAACAATGGATTAGGAAAATGTTTTTACAAGATAGGAAAATGATTTTATGTAAAACATTTTTGAAATATATACAATTAGAGAGGGAATGATTAATATGTTAAAAGTTACTTTAAATGATGTAAAAAAAGCTCAAGAAACTATTAAAGGTGTAGTTAAAGAAACTCCTGTTTTAGAGAGTAAAACTTTAAGTGAGATGACAGGGGCTAACGTTTTTTATAAGTGTGAAAACTTACAAAAGACAGGTTCTTTCAAAGTAAGAGGAGCTGTTAATACAATAGCAAATTTAACTGATGAACAAAAAGCAAACGGTGTCATAGCTTCGAGTGCTGGAAACCATGCTCAAGGTGTTGCATTAGGAGCACAAATGACAGGAATAAAAGCTACAATAGTAATGCCTGCTACTGCGCCTCTTGCAAAGGTTTCTGCAACTAGGGGGTATGGAGCAGAAGTTGTATTAAACGGGGAAGTTTACGATGATGCTTATGCAAAAGCTGTAGAAATACAAAAAGAAACTGGTGCTACTTTCATACATCCATTCAACAACGAATATGTAATGGCTGGACAAGGAACAATTTCTTTAGAAATATTTAAACAATTAAATAATGAAGTAGACACTATACTTTGCCCAATTGGTGGTGGGGGAATAATAGCTGGTGTTGCAGTAGCTGCAAAAGCTTTAAACCCAAATGTAAAAGTTGTAGGTGTTCAAACTGCAAATATACCTTCAATGCAAGAATCAGTAAAAAATGGGAAAGTCACAACTGCTTTTCATGCTGCTACAATAGCTGATGGTATAGCTGTTAAGACTCCAGGAGATGCTACTTTTGAAATAATAAAAGAATTAGTTGATGAAGTAATAACTGTAACTGAAGAAGAAATAGCGCAAGGAATGTTATTCTTATTAGAACATCAAAAAATAGTTTCTGAAGGTGCTGGAGCAGTTTCAACAGCAGCTTTATTATCTAAAAAATATCAACCAGCTTCAGGGGAAAAAGTTGTTTGTATAGTTTCTGGTGGTAACGTAGATGTTAACATATTATACAGAGTTATAGGTGCAGGTTTAGCTAAAGAGGGAAGAAGATATTCATTCTCTACAATAATGACTGACAAACCAGGTGGATTCTTAGAATTAATAAAAATAATAAGCGAAAATAATGCAAACATACTAAATGCTAATCAAACTAGATTATCTTCTGGTGGAGCTATAGGGAAACAATCAGCAGAGTTCATACTTGAAACATTTGACCATGATCATATAGCTAAAATAAGAAGAGAAATAGAAGAAGCTGGATTTGAAGTAACTGAATTATAAAAATATATAGTTATTAGGGAATATAATATATAAAAAGACTATCAGTGATGATAGTCTTTTTTTAAAGAGTTTTTTATTAAATATTTTTTATTATATTCCAAATGTCATTTGCAGAATCTATTAAATATTTTCCTTTATAATAATCAAGTTTTATATCATCAAAACTTTCAGCCATTTTTACAGCATTGGGTCTTTCTTGAAAGTTTCCAATGATATTGAAATCTTTATCTAAAACTACAATTAAAGGATATTTAGCACTTTCTATATTTAGAATAGGTTCTAAATATTTTTTCCCTCTAGCCATAGTAATTACAGACATATCAAAATTAGTATTTAAGTCCATAAATTTTTTTAATATAGATCCGTTTAGTTGATAATCTGGACACCATATTTCTCCAGCAACCAAAAATTTTACTTCTTTGTTGAAGTTAATAATATTATTTGTTAATTCATCATTTAAAATAATTCTTGATGAGTTTTTGGGGATTCTAGCTCTTTCACTTTTTGTACCTGTTCCGACAGAAGCTTCAAAAGAGCAACCAACCTCATATAATTCCTTTAATGTCATTTGATTCATAATTTTCCTCCTGGATTATTTACTTACATTTCCTATAACATTTAAAACATCCCATGTAGTAGCAAAAGGAGGTGCATAGCATAAATCTAGCATACCAAGCTGATCTGTTGTCATCTTCGCTGTAATTGCAGTAGCTATTACATTAGCCCTTTGAACAGCATCTTTATATCCAGCTATCTGACCACCAAGTATAACTTTTGTTTTAGCATCGTAAATTAATTTAACGAATAACTTTTCGCGTCCTGGATAGTAATGTGTTTGGTTATAATTTGTAATAAATTTAGCTTTATAATCAAGATTAAGTGACTTAGCCTTTTCCTCTGTGATACCAGTAACAGCAGCTTCCATATCTAAAACCTTGATACAGCTAGAAGCTAAAGAACCAGGGAAAGTAGAGTTAATATCACCTAAATTCTCACCTACAATTCGACCTAATTTGTTTGCGCCAGTAGCTAGAGGAGCATACATATCTTCATTAGTAACTATATTTTTTATAGTTGCACAATCTCCAGCTGAATAAATATTTTCAACAGATGTTCTACCACACTCATCCACTATTATAGCACCATTAGGTAGCATTTTTATATCTGTATTTTTTAAGAAAGAAGTATTAGGTTTTACACCTATAGCTATAACTACTAAATCGCAATCTATTTCACATTTATTAGTAATGATTTTTTCGATTTTACTGTCTCCAATGTATTTTTCGACAGTTTCACCAAGGTGTAAATGAATATTATTTTTTCTTAATTCTTCTTCTAATAAATCTGTAATTTCTTTATCAAATACTTTACTTAAAATTCTATTGCTTCTTCCAATTAAATGAATATTCTTGTTTAATTTTTTAGCAGCTTCAATGGTTTCTATGCCTATAAATCCAGCACCAATAATAACTATATTACTATTTTCTTTTTTATTTATTAAATCTTTAAGCTTTATTCCGTCATTCATATCTTTTAGCGTAGTTAAATTTTCATACGACTTATCTAAAGATGGCATAATACTACTTGCTCCAGTGGCAATCATTAATCTGTCGTAATTATCTGTAAAAATTTCTTCAGTTACTGAATCTTTTATAGTAAGAGTTTTATTTACTGTATCAACATCAATAACTTCTTTAAGTGTTTTTAAATCAATTCCAGATTCAATAAACTTTGACTTTTCTCTGGCAATCATCATATTAGAATCATGGAAAAAATCTCCTACATAGTAAGGAAGACCGCAAGCCCCAAAGGATACTATATCTGTTTTTTCATATACTACAACTTCATAATCAGGTTTTATTCTTTTTAATTTGGCAGCAGCAGACATTCCTGCAGCTACTCCGCCTATTATAACAACTTTCATTTTTATCTCCTTAGATGTAAATTATTATATTTATTTTATCATTATGATAATACCCTGAAAAGAGAGGAAATAATCTAATCACAATATTTATATAAGAAAAATATAATAATCTAGAGAGCAAATATATTATACAGGAGGAAATATATGTCTAAATATAGAGGAATAGATGTAAGTAACTGGTCAGGAACAATTGATTGGGAAAGTGTGGCTAATAGTGGTGTTGAAGCTGTCATAATACAAGCATCAGAAGGGACTTTTTATAGAGATCCTTATTTACAAGAATTTTATGATGGTGCAAGAAGAAATAATTTAAAGATAGGGTTTTATCATTTTTTTAATCCTGGATCTTCACCAACACCAGTGGAACAAGCTAGATATTTTGTTGATACAATAAGTGGTCTTCATTCAGATATTAAATTGGTATTAGACTTAGAACAGACAGGAGGTCTTGGTAATTATGAATTAACAAAGCAGGCCATAGAATTCTTAGAAGAAGTTAAAAAATTAAGTGGACTTGATGTTGCTGTTTATACTTATACAAACTTTGCACAAAATAATTTATATAAGGGAATAGGGTTGGAGAATTATCCTTTATGGATTGCACAAATTGATATAGATGCACCTCAATCAAATCCAATATGGGGAGATAAATATGCAGCATGGCAGTATTCTGATACAGGTAGAGTATCTGGTATATATACAAATACAGATTTAGATATATTTTATGAGCATATATTTTTAGATGATAAAAAAGATGTTCCAGGTATTAGAAAAGAAGAATCAAAAGATAAAAAAGTGATTTACTATACTGTACAAGAAGGAGATACATTAAGTAGTATAGCTAAAAGATATGGTGTGTCAGTGAAAGAATTAGAAAAAATTAATGGCCTTGCAGATTCTAACTTAATATACCCTGGTGAAGTGTTGAAAATTTATCCTAAAGAAAAAAGAGAAGAAAGAAAAAAAGAAGGAAGCAAATTTTATAGCACTTATATTGTAATGAGTGGTGATACATTGTCAAGCATAGCAATTAAGTTTCATACAACAGTAGATGAATTAGTCAAATTGAATGATATATCAAATCCAAATCTAATATATCCAGGAGAAATTATTAAGGTGCCAAGCGTCAAAAGAGGAGCAAGTAAATCAATTTCAAGTAAAGAATATATAAAAACTTATATAGTTAGATCTGGAGATACTCTTTATGGAATAGCTAAAAGATTCCACACTACAGTTGATAAGTTAGTTGAATTAAATGGATTATCAAATCCTAATTTAATATATCCAGGGCAAGTATTAAAAATAGAATCTTCTGGAAGAGTAAAAGACGGAGAAGGATTTAGAGATTATTATGTGGTTCAAAAAGGGGATACTTTATCAAAAATAGCTAAAAAATTTAATAAAACAGAACAGGAATTACTAGATCATAATGATATATTAAATGATAAAGATTTAGATGAAGGTCATGTAATTAAATTGAATTAATTTTAAAAAGCTATATCAGAACAATAAATTTGTTTTGGTATAGCTTTTTTTATTTATGAAATTATATTTATTTATATTTATTTATTGAACTTACTAAATGCTCTAGCTTAAATTTAGGATAAATAGGCTTTCTATTATATATTAAAGAGTTTTTTCTATATTCGTTATACTGTTCAGTCTCTTCTTCAAAATACTTATTAATTCCAATTTCCAACATATCTTCTTCATTATCAAAGTGCATATAATTTAAGTAGTCATCAATTAATGTAGGATTTTCATCTATTAAAGTTATGAACTTTTCTTGTATTACTTTTAATTGCTTTAATAGACCTTTTGTTGCTCTACTAATCTCATCATTAAGATATTTTACATCTATCACTGAATTAGTAAGATCATTCATTACACTATATTGAGCATCTCTTATTCTTCTTGTATAAACTTCTGACAAGAAAAATAATTCACCTAAAATTTTTTCTTTCTCGAAGAAGCCAGGAACTAAAAGTCTTATAGATGATAAATCAGATTTTTTATCCACAGTTAATTGAGTTCCATGATTAAATATGATTTTTAGTGGAAACTTAAGATCATCTATATTTGCTTCTTCTTTTAGAATCTCATTCTCAACAATAAATAACTTACTATTTTGAAAAATAACAAAGCTAGAATTATAGTTGTAATATAAAGTTTTTGTAGGAACTTTATCTCCGAAATTAAAACTACGAATTCCATCATTACATCGAACTACACATTCATCATTACTTAAAACAGGATAATAAAAACAATCAAACTTCATAACACATCAACCCACCCTTATAAAAAATATATAATAAATAAAAAATATTAAATATAAATAGTAAATGTAAATAATAATGAAATAATAGTAAATTTTAACAGAGGAAGTGTTACTCAATTAACAATTTAAAATTTAACTTGACTAAAGAAAAAAAGTTTCCTACAATAATAGTTGCCTTAGTTAACTATTTTCTTTGGAAACTAAAATGAACTGAAAGGGATGAAAGAAATGAGTATGCTACAAAAAAAATCTAAAGAGTTTTTAGATTCTATAACAAAAATAAAAAAGCTAGCTCATAAATATAAAAAATCACAAGAGTTTCACCCAGGAATGCTTATGACAATGAAGATTATTTATAGTAATTGTTTAAGCAATAAAGAAGATGAAAATTATTATGGGATGAAGACTTCTGAATTAACAAAATATTTGTGTATTACAAAGCCAGCCACATCGAAAATGTTGAATGTTATGGAGGAAAAAGGATATATTTATAGGACTTCTAACAAAAGTGACAGAAGAGTCGTGTATGTGAAATTAACGGAGGAAGGTGAAGAGTTTTTAAAAGATCAAAATAGAAAATTTGAAAACTTTACTTGCAGGGTAGTTGAAAAAATGGGTGAAGAAGATACAGATAACTTGATACGTCTATTTGGAAAACTTTATGATGTTATAGAAGAATTACAATCTGAGAAATAAAATCACAAAAATGAAGAAAGGGAGAAAAGATGTTAAAAATATTTAAGCATTTAAAAAATTCGAGTTTTATAATTTTTATAATTATATTACTTTTAGCAGGCCAAGCAACATGTGAACTATCTTTACCTACTTATACTTCAAATATTATTAATATAGGTATACAACAAGGCGGAATAGAGAATTCTGTTCCTGAGGTAATAAGAAAAACTGAAATGGATAAACTTTTTATTTTTATGAATGATAAAAATAAAGATGTAGTATTAGATAATTATAAATTATTAAATAAAGAGTCTTTGAGTAGCTATGAATTTAATAAATATAAAGAATCTTATCCAGCATTAGATAAAGAAGATATATATTTATTAAACACAAATAAAGAAGAGACTATATTAAAACTTGATAAAATACTTGGAAAACCAGAATTAATTGTATATGGATTAGACAGTGATGATGAATCAAGTAAAATAATTCAAGAACAAATGAAAAAGAACATGACTGAAAATATGAGATCACAAAATATGTCACAAGGAAATATGACAAATCCTTCAATGAATATAGATTTAGAAAATATGGATATGTTTACAATATTAGAGTCAATGTCAAAAGATCAAAGAGATGGCATAATTAAAGAAATTGATAAGCAGTTAGTTGATTTACCAGATGCAATGATTAGTCAAGGGGCTGTATCTTTTGTTAAGAATGAGTACAATGAAATTGGTATAGACACTGACAATATGCAAACAACATATATACTTACTACAGGAGCAAAAATGATTGGAATAACTGTACTAAGTATGATAGCAGCTATTACAGTAGGATTTTTAGCATCAAGAGTAGGGGCATCTTTAGGTCGTACGTTAAGATCTAAAACTTTTGAAAAAGTAATGAGATTTTCAAGCAAAGAGATGACGGAGTTTTCTACAGCATCGCTTATAACACGTAGCACAAACGATATACAACAAATTCAACAAATGACTGTAATGATGCTAAGGATGGTATTCTTTGCACCATTTATGGCACTTGGTGGTATATACAAAGCATTGAGTACAAATACATCAATGACATGGATTATAGGTGTAGCTGTTTTAGGTGTTGTAGTAATTGTAGGTATATTATTTACAACAGTAATGCCTAGATTTAAGCTATTACAAAATTTAGTAGATAAATTAAACTTAGTAACAAGAGAAATTTTAACAGGACTTCCTGTTATACGTGCATTTAGTACACAAAGATTTGAAGAAAATAGATTTGACGGAGTTAATAAAGATTTAACTAAAGTAAATATGTTTGTTAACAGAATGATGTCTTGTATGATGCCAGCTATGATGCTTGTTATGAATGTTATATCGGTATTAATAGTTTGGGTAGGTGCAAAAAACATTGATACTGGAGCAATGCAAGTTGGAGATATGATGGCATTTATTCAATATACAATGCAAATAGTAATGTCATTCTTAATGATATCAATGATTTCAGTTATGATACCAAGAGCAGCAGTATCAGCTAATCGTATAAATGAAGTGCTAGAAAAGGATATAGTAATTAAAGAAGATAAAAATCCTAAATCTTTTGATAATAATAAAAAAGGTTTAGTTGAATTTAATAATGTTTCATTTAAGTATCCAGATGCAGATGAAGATATACTACATGATATTAACTTTACTGCTGAACCAGGAAAAACTACAGCATTCATTGGAAGTACAGGAAGTGGAAAATCTACACTTATTAATTTAATACCAAGATTCCACGATGTAACGGAAGGTGAAATTAAGGTAAATGGTATTAATATCAAAAATGTTTCACTTCATGATTTAAGAGAAAAAATTGGTTATGTTCCGCAAAAGGGAGTGTTATTCTCTGGAACTATAGATTCTAACTTAAGATATGGTAAAAAGGATGCTACAGAAGAAGATATAATAAAAGCAGCAAAAATAGCTCAATCAATAGACTTCATAAATGATAAAGAAGATAAGTTTGATTCTGAAATATCACAAGGAGGTTCAAATGTATCAGGTGGTCAGAAACAAAGACTATCTATTGCCAGAGCAATAGCAAAAGAACCAGAAATATTTATATTTGATGATAGTTTCTCTGCTCTAGATTTTAAAACAGATGCGAAACTTCGTAAAGCATTAAAAACAGAAACTAAAGAAAGTACAGTATTAATAGTAGCCCAAAGAATTAGTACTATTTTGGATGCAGATCAAATCGTAGTATTAGATGAAGGAAAAGTGGTTGGAATAGGTAAACATAAAGAACTTCTAAAAAATTGTGAAATCTATAAAGAAATAGCATTGTCACAACTTTCAAAGGAGGAGTTAGAAAATGAGTAGAGAAGGAAATAGACCAAGAAGAGCGAGAGGACCTATGGGTGGAGGCCATGGAATGAGAGGCCCTGCAGAAAAAGCAAAAGATTTTAAAGGAACAATGAGAACACTAATCTCTTATTTAGCTAAATATAAATTATCTATAATAATAGTATTTATATTTGCCATAGGTAGTGTTACATTCTCTGTAATAGGTCCTAAAATATTAGGTAAAGCTACAACAGAAATATTTAATGGATTAGTAAGCAAAGTATCTGGAGAAGGTACTGGCATAGATTTTGAAGTTATAAAAAGAATATTAATAACTTTAGTTATATTATATGTTGTAAGTGCGATATTCTCATTTATACAGGGATATGTAATGAGTGGTATTTCTCAAAAGGTAGCGTATAATCTTAGAGATGAATTAGTTAAAAAAATAAATAGATTACCTATGAAATATTTTGACAAAAAAACTCATGGAGAAGTATTATCAAGATTCACAAATGATATAGATACATTGTCGATGAGTTTAAATCAAAGTTTAACACAAATAATAACATCTATTACCACTTTAGTAGGTGTATTAATAATGATGTTATCTATAAGTGTACTTATGACAATTAGTGCATTAGTAGTTATACCAATATCATTATTTATAATTTCCTTTGTTATTAAAAGATCTCAAAAATACTTTAAAAGTCAACAAGAGTATTTAGGTCAAGTTAATGGGCAGGTAGAAGAATTATATGGTGGTCATACAGTAGTTCAAGCTTTCAATGGAGAAGAAGAATCTATAAAAGAATTTAATAAAGTTAATAATAAATTATATGACTCAGCATGGAAATCTCAATTTTTATCAAGTACAATGCAACCTATAATGATGTTTGTTGGGAACTTAAGTTATGTAGTTGTTTCAATACTTGGCGGATATTTAGTTATAAAAAATAAAATTGAAGTAGGTGATATACAATCATTTATTCAATATGTAAGAAGTTTTAATCAACCAATATCACAAATGGCTCAAATATCAAATCAATTACAATCTACTGCAGCTGCAGCTGAGAGAGTATTCGAATTCCTAAATGAAGAGGAAGAAGATGTAACAGTAGAAAATCCTGTAAGTATAAAGGGATTAGAAGGCAAAATTGATTTTGAAAATGTTAAGTTTGGATATGATAAAGATAGAACAATAATTAAAGACTTTACAGCTCATGTAAAACCAGGACAAAAAGTTGCACTAGTTGGACCTACAGGTGCAGGTAAATCAACTATGATAAAATTATTAATGAGATTCTACGATGTAAACTCTGGAGCTATTCTTGTGGATGGTCACAATGTTAAAGATTTCAATAGAGGAGAACTTAGAGAATTATTTGGAATGGTTCTTCAAGATACTTGGTTATTTAGTGGTTCAATAAAAGAAAATATTAGATATGGTAGATTAAATGCTAGTGATGATGAAGTAATAAATGCAGCGAAAGCAGCTCATGTTCATCATTTTATAAAAACTTTACCAGATGGATATAATATGTTATTGAATGAAGAATCAAGTAATATATCACAAGGCCAAAAACAATTATTAACTATAGCTCGTGCAATATTAGCAGATCCTAAGATATTAATATTAGATGAAGCTACAAGTTCTGTTGATACAAGAACTGAACTTTTAATTCAAAAAGCTATGGATAATTTAATGGAAGGAAGAACTAGTTTTGTAATTGCTCATAGATTATCTACAATAAAAAATGCTGATTTAATACTAGTTATTAATGATGGTGATATTATAGAACAAGGAAACCATGAAGAATTATTAGCAAAAGATGGATTCTACGCAAATTTATATAATTCACAATTTGCAGATAAAGAAGCTATGTAAAAAATAATTATAGAATGAAAATTAAAACACCTTGAATATATTATTTGAAGTGAACCCTTTACACGGGAATAAATAAAACAACCTCTTTTGAAACATACTATATGTATGATTTTAAAGGAGGTTATTTTATTATGAGTACAAGAGTACACTACTCACCAGAAATAAAATGG
>NZ_JWHR01000058.1 GCF_000808015.1 Terrisporobacter othiniensis
TAAATCTTTTAATATAAAAAATAAAGGATAAATTGTATTAATCAATTTATCCTTTATCTTTATTAGTATAAAGTTTTAATGTTCTGTAAGTCTACTTTCTTCCATTTTTTTAGTAAACTTAGATAACATTTTATTAATAGGTCCTTTTAATATAACATTTAATATCACGGCTAAAACTAAGAATATTAAAAGTACAATTATATCTTTAGTTAAATTAGGTTTGTATATTCCTGCTACTGTCTCTCTTAAAGCTGCTATTCCATAAGTAAATGGTAGGAACGGGTTAACATTTTGGAAGAATTTTGGTGTTACTTGTATTGGGAATGTTCCTCCAGAGCCAGCAACCTGTATTACTAATAAAACTACTGCAATAGCCTTTCCTACATTTCCAAATACAGATACTAATGAGTAAACTATAAATGTAAATACTAAGCTAATGAGTAATGATAATGATATAAATACAGCTGGATTTGTTACAGTAACGCCTAAGAAATATATATCTCCAGCACTTACTATTAATGCTTGCAATAATGCTATTGTTAAAAATGTAATACCCCTACCAAAATAAACTTGATAAGGCTTGTATTCACCATATACTTCTGTTGTTAACAGTGAAGTTAAAAGTAAAACACCCACCCAAAGACTAAGAACTGTATAGAATGGTGTCATTGCTGCACCATAGTTCTCCATTGGATATAAGGAATTTGATACTAACTCTACTGGTTCTTCTAAGAAGTTAGCTTGTTCAATTATGTCATTTTTTAAGAAACTAATTAAATCATCCATTTCTTTACTATTATTCACTGTAGATAAAGCTGTTACTAACTTATCTAGAACTGATTTAGCCTCTGGAACTTTCTCTTTTATATAAGCAACTGATTCATCTGCATCTCCTGAAAAATTAAGTGCAGTGTCTAATATATTATTGATTTTTGGAAGTTTATCTTCTGCTTTTTCTAGTAATGTTATAACATCGCCAGATACAGACATTCCTTTATCAAATATTTCATTAAGTGGAGCAACTATCTGTGTATCGTAACTATTTAATAAGTTCCCTGTAATATTATTTACATCATTTAATACAGTTCGTATCCCATTTAAATTATCTAATGATGGTGTTTGTCCATTATTTAATTGCTCTTTAATACTTGCTAAAACCTTTTTCACAGAATTAAGATTACTATTTATTCCATTAATAGAATCTATAGTTCCTTGAAGAGAGGTCCCTGGAGTTATTTTATCTAGTTTAGTCAAAAACTCTCCTAAAGTAGCAGATATAGATGATAAGCTATTAACTTTGTCATAAAGTCCATCTACTAACTCAGGTGCATTCTCATATCCTTCTTGTATAGCTGTTATTAAATCTCCTATACCGCTAGCTACTGATGATGATACGTCATTTATTATTTTTATATCATTTTTTATAGTTGGCGCGATGTCATTCATGCTAGTTTTTGTTCCTTGTAAAAACTCTTTTACATCTCCAGATAAATTAATAGAATTCTTTAGTGTTGATTCTATTATTGGCATATCATTTTGAAGTAGTTTAACTATTTCAGTAATCTGACTAGATGCATCACTAGCTGTATTTAAAATGTTATCTATTTTACCAAATTTGCCTTGAACTTCAACTAAAGAGTTTTCTATTTTAGTAAGCATGGGAAGATTTTCTTCCAATGATATTCCTAGATCATTTAAGGTTTCAAAAACTGCTTCACTAGCTATTTTTACAACAGTTTTATTAACTTGTAACTGTATTGTTGATGCACCTTTCTCTGTTATTTTAGGCGCAATTGCATTTATTTTTTCATTTACTGTATATACTATCTCTGCTTTATTTATATCTTTGCTTAATACAGATATAATGTTTTTTGAAAAGTCTTTTGTAATTTCTATTGAAGCATAATATTTGCCTGTCTCTACACCTTTTTTTGCTTCTTCTTCATTAACAAATTTCCAGCCTAAGGAATTATTATCTTTTAGTTGATCAACTAATCTATCTCCCATATTCAAATCTTTATCAAATAAAGTTGTTCCTTTGTCATTGTTTACTACTGCCACAGATATATTAGATGTATTGCCATAAGGATCCCAAGAGGCCTTTATATTAAACCAAGCGTATAAAGATGGTAATATTGCAAGTCCTATTAATACGATTATTAGTGCTATATTCGAAGATATATCTTTTAAATCATCTCGAAATATTTTGATTATATTTTTCATAGGTATTCCTCCATTAAGTTGTAAGTTAAAAGTGTCTTTTTTAGATACAAACTTATTTTTTGATTAATTTTTAATATTTATACAGAAATTCCCCATATATACTAAAATAAACGCTCTCTATATTTTATTATATTTTAAGACATTGTATATTATATTACATATATTTTGAAATTTAAATATAAATTCATATCTCTACATAAATTGCCCATTTAAGGAGAAATACATAAAATATAACCAATATTATATTTCTGCATAATAAAAGGCACCCAATAAATGAGTGCCTTATGTATAATAAATAAAATTTATACACCTACTACTTTAGTAACTCCTGGAACTTCTTTAACTAATAAATTTTCTATAACTGCTTTTAAAGTCATAGTCGCACCTGGACATCCAGAGCATGCTCCTTTTAATCTAACTAATACAACTCCATCATCACTAACTTCTACTAATTCTACATCTCCACCATCTCTTTGTAATACAGGTCTAACTTTTTCTAGTACTTCTGCAACTTTTTCTTTCATTCTATGAACCCCCCTTAAGAATATTTTATAATATATTTATAATTATATACCATGTACAAATAACAAGCCACAAGAGACCATAATTATTACCATTTTATTATAATATAATAGTGATTTTACTTCCTTTTCCAACTTCATTTCCCAGTAAAATATACATAAAGATGATATTAACTATTTTTGTATAATTATTTTATTATCAATAGGTTTATTCTTATTTGTTTCATAAGTTACTATCTCTATTAAGTTTTCTCTAACCTTAACTACAGTATATGTTGGTATTTCTTCACAATAAATTTTCCTGATATACTTACTTTTATCTTTAGTTTCTTTATAAAACTTACTTCCTGTGGATGAACTTCCTGTTATATAAGTTATTCCCTTACTATCTTTTATTACATCTACTTTATCTTTTGAGTTTGTTAGGGTTTCTACTTCAAAATCCATTATTTTTTTATCTTTTATAGGATAAGTTCTAGAATATATGTGATCATGACCACATAAAGCTAAATCAATATTATTATCCTCTAATATAGATGGAAGATTATTTCTTAATATTTTTATATCTTCATCATCTTTATGTCTCCCTCCTCCATATATATCATGATGAAATACTGCTATTTTCCATTTAATATTTTTATTTTCTTCAACAGTTTCATCAACAAACTTTTTATGTTCACAGATATCTAAATTATTGGTATTAATAAATAAATATAAAGTATTTCCGTAAGTAAAATAATAATCACTACCTGCAACAGTTTTTCCTAAATTAGTTATGTTAGGCATATTAAAATGATTATAAAAATTTTCATTATCCTTATCGTGATTTCCTATGGCATTTGCAATTGGCATATGTCTCAAATAACTTGGTGACAAAAAACCTGAATACTCTAAATTACTTATATCTACCTTAGATTTATTATAATTCTCTTCTTTTGTATTAGTTTCATCTCCCCCACACACTATAAAACTAGGATCGTAACTTTTATTTAATGATTTTCTTATAACTTTATCCCAATTATTCGCATCTTTTTTTATTCCTTCTTCATATGATTTTTTCTTTTTTGATGATGCTCCAATTTGCGGGTCTGCCATAAATATAAAAGAATAATTTTGAAAATCTTTTGTTTCATACTCTAAGGGTTTACTCCATCGCCCATCACACTCATAGGAGTAAATATATGTCGTATTTGCTTTTAAATTTTCAACCGTTACCTTATTACTTATAAACCCATTCCCCATACTCACACTTTTCCCTTGGTAAATTATTTCTTTTCCACCTTTTTCGCATATCTTTATTTTACTCACTCCATCTGAAAATTTACTATACCAAGAAAAATTAAGCATAGTCTCATTTTTACCTGGCGTTAAACATATTTGTGTAAAATCGTCTAAAAATATTTCATTTTCTCCATAATTAAAAAAATAATTTTTATTCTCTTTGGAAATAGACAATCTAGGAAAAAATATTATAATAGTAATAGACAATAAAATACTAATAATTTTTTTATTTTTCATTTTTCACTCCTAAAATAGTATTTGTTTTTAATATTATTTAATCTTATTGATAAATTATTTATTTTAATAAATAAAAAATGAAATTATATCAAAAATAAATTAGTAATAGTACCCACATTAAAATTTATATGTGGTGTAATAATAACTTAATAGAGATAAGGGGATTTATGATGAATTACAACACTTTGATTTTTGATTTAGATGGCACTCTTTTGAACTCTTTAGATGACTTAGCTGATAGCGTTAATCACGCTTTAGAAAAATTAAATTATCCACCTAGAAGTAAAGAAGAAATTTGTTCTTTTATTGGAAATGGTATCGAAAAATTAATTGAACTTTCAGTACCAGAAAAAACTTCTTACGATAAATTTGCAGAATGTCTATTTCTTTTTAAAATACATTATTCGAAAAATTTGAAAAATAAGACTAAACCTTATGATGGAATAATGGAATTACTAGAATATTTAAAAGAAAATGAATATAAAATGGCAATTGTATCTAATAAATTTCAAGATGGCGTTACAGAATTAAAAGACCAGTATTTTTCAGAGTATATTCAAGTAGCAATAGGGAAATCTTCTGAAAGAAGAAAAAAACCTTACCCAGATTCAGTATTAAAAGCTATAGAAGATTTAAATTCATCTAAGGATAAATGCTTATATATTGGTGACAGTGAGGTAGATTTTAAAACAGCAAGAAATGCAAATATAGATTTTGCAGGTGTTGCTTGGGGGTTTAGAGATAAAAAGATATTAGAAGATTTAGGTTCAGACTATATAATTAATACTCCAAATGATTTAATATCTATATTAAGTTGTAAATAGTTTAAATAAAAAAAGGAGCTTAAGCTCCTTTTTTTATTATACTTAATCTTCTAAATTAGAAAGTATTTTTATTTTTTTCATAAGTTTATCAAATTGCTCTGGTGTTATAGATTGCTGACCATCAGATAAAGCTTTTTCTGGATTATTATGAACTTCTATCATAAGACCATCACATCCTGCTACTACAGCAGCCTTCGCCATAGACTCCACATATTCACGGCTTCCTGTTCCATGACTCGGATCTACTATTATAGGTAAGTGAGAATGCTTTTTTATTACAGGCACAGCGCTTAAATCTAAAGTATTCCTAGTATAAGTTTCAAAAGTTCTTATTCCTCTTTCACATAAAATTACATTTTCATTTCCGCCTGCCATAATATGTTCTGCACTAAGAAGCCATTCTTCTATTGTTGAGGATAATCCTCTTTTTAGTATTACTGGCTTGTTAGTTCTTCCCACCTGTTTTAGTAAATCATAGTTTTGCATATTCCTTGCACCAATTTGTATTACATCAACGGTGCTCATAAATTCGTCTAGATAGCTAATTGACATAAGCTCAGATACAATAGGAAGATTTGTTTCTTGCTTTGCGATTTCCATTAATTTAAGTCCGTCTAGCTCCAATCCCTGGAAACTATATGGTGAAGTTCTTGGCTTAAAAGCTCCACCTCTTAAAAAGTTAGCTCCACTTTCCTTTACCTTTCTAGCAATCTCGACAATTTGTTCTTCACTTTCAACAGCGCAAGGCCCAGCTATTATTCCTAAGTTTTTTCCACCTATTTTATTGCCATTTATATTTACAATAGTATCTTCTGGATGAAACAATCTATTGGCTTTTTTATAAGGTTCTTGTACTTTTAATATTTTTGATACACATCTTAAAGATTTTATTTCTTCTAGATTTGCTTCTGTTACATCTCCCAATATTCCAATAACACAGTCGTGTTTTCCCTTTGAAATATTAACGCCTAAATTTTTATTCGTTATATAATTTACTACTTGATTTATATCGTCACTAGTGTAGTTTTTATTCATTACTACAATCATAGTTTGCCTCCCTCTATTTAGCGGTGATTTTCTTCATTTTGTATTAGCTTGCTTAAATTCATTAGATTTCTAAAAAATCCTTCTAATACAAATCTATAGTCTTTGTTTTTTAAATAAGATAAATTCTTTTGAATAACTTCTTCTTCTCTCTTCGCATTTAAAATCCATATTTCTTGTTCTTTTTTACATCTTGCTATTTTTTTTGATATATCCATACGTCTTTCGAACAATTCAGTTATTTGCTTATCTATTTCATCTATCTCATTTCTATACTTCGTTAACTCATCCATAATTTTCTTCCTTTCTTATTTTAATCTGAAAAATTCGCTTCGCTTAAACCACTACGTGGTCGCTACACTTCATGTCATCAACAACTTCAACCGCTACTCTTAAATCAATTAGATTTTATATTTTATCCATAGAACAGATAAAATATAAAATCTTCACAATAAAAAAGAGAGCTTATGAGCTCTCTAATAATATCTAATTTATATAGATATTTCAATAGTTTCTTATTTATTTTATCACTATAAGAAATCTATAAGTATAAGCGAACTCACAATAATGATCTTCCTTTTACTTATTATTTTATCAAGTCATTTTAGTTATTCTATATTTATTATAAAAAACTTATATTCCCCAAAAAACATTAATCAAGCTATGTACAAATATACACAAGTAGGTATCTTTGTATTTTATTTTAACTATTCCAAGTATAAAAGCAATTATTAATCCAAATAATACCTTGGAAATGATTATATCTATTGTAAAAAATGAGCTACTAACTACACTTAAATTCTGACTTATTATGTCCCAGTAACCTATTTTAAATAGAGCTGATAATAAACTTACAATTATTAAAACTTTCTTTTCATCCTTTTGAAAACTTCTAATATAGTTCCATATATAATCTCTAAAAATTACTTCTTCAAATATAGGCTGAGCTATTAAGGATAATGTCAATATTATTAAATTAGATGATAAATATCCACCCTTAAAATACGGTGTTACACATATGGCACCTAAAGTAATTGAGCCTAATATTAATCTTAATTTTTTATTGTTATATTTATTGTTTAACTTAATTAACCTTTGTCCTGCTGGATTAAATAAATCATTTGCTCTTAAAATAAGAGACAAGCTTATACCCACGAGCATAATCGATATAATATTAGCAATATTAACATTTTCTAGAGTAAAATTTAATTGGCTTAAAAATATATATTTTATAATTACCCTAGCAATCTGTACTATAACCAATAAAATAATAGCATCTAGAATATATTCTTTACTTTTAGAAATATAACTATTTTCTTTTATATTCAAACATATCACCTACAATTTATTTTGTATAGTATCCATTATAGCACAGTATTAGTAATATATAGAAATATAAAATCATAATAATTTAATTGTTTAATTAATCATATAACCCATTTAAAACTCTACAAACTGTTGCCTTGCTCCATGAAGTTTCTTTTGATATTTCTCTGTAACTAAGTCCACTATTTCTTAGTTCTTTTATATACTCAATATCTGAGTCCTTAATTTGTTTTTCTTTTGGTTTCAAATTGTTTCTTAATGATTTTAAATTCTCAATCTCTTGTTTTAAATTCTCTATCTCCATTTGTTTAGCTTTTAATTTATCTTCGTAAGAGTCTCTCATTTCATTGAACTCTTTAATATAATTAACTTTCCATTCATCTTGTGATTTTGTTTTAAATAATCCCATTTAATTACACCTCTATTCATATTTATTTCCTTCTTTATAAGATAATTTCTTTATTTTTAATGAAATTCCTTGTATTTTACAAGTAAATCCATTCTAAAAATTAGTCCAAATTTCAACCTTTTTTATTAATTTTCAAAATATTATTTTATTTTTCTATGAATTAAGAGTATCTTCTTGGTTATATAATAAAATAATAATATTTAATTTATATACACATAGGATTTATTCTTGTAGTGTAATATGATATTATAGTTAGATAAAAATATATAAAATTCAATTCTCTCGAGCAACGTGTAGGCGAAATCCTTCATATAATCAGTTATATATCTTTCCCATGATTTTAAACTACTCTATGGGTACTTGTCTTTATATATGTTTGTTGCTCAAAATTAGAGAAGGAAAAATTTATAGAGAGAGGTCGTAAATATGAATTTTAAAGAATTAGGTATAGGTAATGATTTAGTAAATGAGTTAAATCAAATAGGAATAAAAACTCCTACACCTATACAACAACAAGCTATCCCTGTAATTTTAAATAAAAAAGATATAATTGCTCAATCTCAAACTGGTACAGGCAAAACTTTTGCATTTTTATTACCTATGTTTGAAAATATTAATACAAAAGAAAATAACATTCAAGGATTAATTATCACCCCAACTAGAGAGCTTGCTATACAAATAAGTGAAGCTGCTCAAAAACTAAATAAAGCTAAAGAAATTAATATATTAGCTGCTTATGGTGGAAAAGATATAAAATCTCAATTAAATAAATTAAAAAAAAGTATTCACTTAGTAATTGCTACTCCAGGTAGGCTTTTAGACCATTTGGATAGGGATTCTATAAATCTTAGTAAACTAAAAACACTTGTTATAGACGAAGCTGACCAAATGCTTTTAATGGGCTTCAGGAACGAAATGGAAGCTATAATAAAAGAAACTAATAAAAAAAGACAAACTTTATGCTTTTCAGCTACCATGGATTCAGATGTAAAGAAACTAGCTTATAGACATACAAAAGATCCTACTGAAATAACTATAAAAAGTAAAAAGATAACTTTAGATACTATTAAACAAGAAGTTGTTGAAACTACAGATAGACATAAAAAAGAAGCTTTATGCAAAGTCTTGAATAAAGATAATCCTTTCATGGCAATTATTTTCTGCAGAACAAAAAGAAGAGTAGACGCTTTGGAAGAAGCTCTTTCTATTGATGGTTATAATTGTGAAAAATTACATAGCGATATTTCGCAATCTAAACGTGAAAGAATAATGAAGTCTTTTAGAAAGGCTGATATTCAATATCTAATTGCTACTGATGTAGCTTCTAGGGGTCTCGATATTACTGGCATAACTCATATATATAACTATGATATCCCTGAAACTAGCGAGGACTATATACATCGTATAGGGAGAACTGGTAGAGCTGGAGAAGATGGATATACTTGTATGTTTGTTGATCCTAAAAATACTAGAACTTTAGAGGAAATCGAAAATAACATCAATTATAGAATTCCTAGAAGAAATTTAGAAGAAATTTAATATAAAAACCTATCTATTTTTAGATAGGTTTTTAATTATGTTCAATCATAAATTTTAATTTAATACACAAATCATGTTTACATAAATCTATCAACTTGTAAGCCACATGATTTTTAGGCTCATTATCATCTTCTTCTACATCTATCCATGTAGATACTATCTCTTGCTTTTCATAATCAAATTTCAGTTTAATATTAGGCGTGTCAAAGTCTTTTATATCCACAGAAAAATCATATAATTTATCTTTTTGATTATTTTCTATGTATTTAATTATTAATTGTTTATTTTCAAATAACAAATTATCATCTCCTTATATAATCTATACTTTCCACACTGATTAAATTTATAAATAAAAAATTAATTAAAATAAAAAACAGTACTAATTTATTAATTAATACTGTTTTTATCTATGAATATTTTTATTTTTAAGATACAATGTTAACTTTTAAGTAAGAGATTTTTTACATATTCCAATTAAAGTATTTTCAAAATTAATATTATCTTCATTCGATCTTTTCTTAGGACCTTTAACTCTTCCACCACTTTTTCTAATTTTCTTAGATATATGCCTGCTATAAAGTAACCTATCAATGTTATCATTTGTATAAATTAAACCATTTTGATTTATAACATAATAAGCCTTATTTATTGCCATTGCTGCTAAACCATAATCTTGAGTTATAACAATATCATCTTTTTTAACAAGATTTATAAGTGCAAAATCAACAGAATCTGCTCCTTTTGAAAATATCATTGTTTTTGCTCCTTCTTTGTTAAAAATGTGTGCCGTATCACACATTATAATTACATCTATATTAAATTTTTTTGCTATATTTATAGTTAAATCTATTACTGGACATCCATCCCCATCAATTAATATTTTCATATTCTCTCCTATTTTTAATCTTCGTCGTCATCGTCGTCTTCGTCGTCTTCGTCGTCTTCGTCATCATCAGATTCATTTTCAGTTCTATCTTCTAACTCATCTTGTAGCTCATCCATAACTTCTTCGTTTAGGTAAACATTATCTTTACCATCTGCTCCTAAAAGAGACATAATTTCATCTACAGACATATGCTCTATAGTATCTTCTAGAGTATCTTCATCTAAATCACATAGTGCTTCATATCTACCAAGACTGACACCTTTTTCCCTCGCAAGAGCTATATCTTCTTCTGTTCCTTTTAGATAAACAAATTTGGTATTATTTAATCCTTTGCTAACTGTATCTTTTACTTCATTTTCATACTTATCATTACTAATTTTATCAATAAATGTAAATCCTACTATTCCCTCCTTACTATCACTATAATTTTTACTTAAATATGTTTCTAGTATCTTAATTCCTTCTTCCAAAGTCTTACCTTTTAATTCTTCTAAATTTATTGTCTTTCCATCATCGTTAATCCCATAAACATTAACTATATTTTTATTTTTATCTAATTCAAATTCAATACTTGGGTTAACATCTATAGACATCAGTGCATAAACACCACCACTATTATTATTTTTTACCATAGGTACTACTAATAATACTAACATGGCTGCAATAGTTAAAATAGGTATGATTTTATTTTTCATGGTATTTCTACTTTTAGTTAATTCGTATAAATCCTCTTCTAAGAAAATTATCGTGTCTCCTACTTCCATGTTTTCCTTATTTTTAATCCTAATAACAGTAGAGTCGTCTTTTAGAACTAAAGAATACTTTTCTTTTATTTCAAGTATAATTCCTTTATTGTACATAATTCAACCTACCTTTTTATCCATAATTTTAAATTTCTGTAGTTTTTATCAAATATTATAATTACAGTAATTATAAACTTTTTGCTACCTTTAATTATTTTTTCTGTTACATTAAATTGAAGTGAAATTCTTTTTATGGGTAACCTCTTTTTTTCATACATAAAATCTAATAAAGGCTTCTCTTTGCTAACCTTTTCAGATAAGTTTATAGCATTTTCTCTTGTTTTTTTATGTTTTGGAGCATCCTCAACCAAATCTTCAAAATCAAAATTAAATTCTTTTATATGTAACTTTAAACTTTCTATTTCATCTTTTAATTGATTTTTATCTTCTATGGGATTTATAAATTCTTCACTAAATTCTATGCCTTCTTCTTTTAGACTTTCCAAGGATGGATCTAAACGATGCTTGTTTTCTTTTAATAAATAGTTTTTTATCCTACTACTTATTACTAGGTTGGCAAATGGTAAAAATGGACCTTTATCTTCACTATGTTTTTTCATAGCTTCATGAAATGCCAATAATCCTATACTGAATTCTTCATCATTTTCTATAGAAACATACCTCTTTGTCACCTTACTTATTGATTTAATAATAAAAGGCAAATGTTCTTCAATAAATTCATTCTCAAATTGATAATTGCTTCTTTTTAAATTCATTTACGTTCCTTTCCTTATAATTTATATTTACTACTATATGATAATTAAAATTGTAATCTTAGCTTTAGTCATTAAAAAATCCAACTTCAATTCCTTTTATATTATATAATACAATTAATCTTTAAGATTTAGGTACTTTTTCCCTTTTTATCAGAATATTCTATATGTAAAATAAAAAATTTGACTTGTTCAATTAACAAAGTTATAAATAAAAAAAGAGATTCTAAAATCTCTTTTACACTATATTATATAAATTTTCATATTTTTGAGGTTTCATTCTTTCATCTTTATTAATGGAATCTATATTTTCCATATCTTCCTTCTCTATTTCAAAATCAAATATATCTATATTTTCTTTAATTCTTTTAGGATGACTTGTTTTTGGTATTGCAATAACATTGTTTTGTAAATGCCACCTTAGTATTATTTGTGCTTCACTTTTATCGTATTTTTGCGCTAAATTTTTAATTATAGAGTTGGATGATAGCTGTCCTCTCATTATAGGACTCCATGCTTGAACTACAATATTATGCCTTTTACAAACTTTTAATAACTCTTTTTCTGAACGATTAGGATGTATTTCTACTTGATTTACCATAGGGTTGATTTCCGAAAAGCCTATAATTTCTTCTAATTGTTTCACTGTACAATTACAAACCCCTATTGCTCTAACCTTCTTCTCTCTATATAAATTTTCAATAGCCCTCCAAGTTTCTTTAATATTTTCTGTTGGCCAATGAACCAAATATAAATCTATGTAATCTAATCCTAGCTTTTCTAAAGATTTATTAAAAGCTTTTGTTGTATTTTCATATCCTTCATCATTAACCCATACCTTCGTAGTTACAAATAATTCTTCTCTAGGTAGTCCAGATTCTCGAATCCCTTTACCCACACCTTCTTCATTATTATAAAATGATGCTGTATCTATACTTCTATACCCTGCATTAATAGCTTCTTTTACAATATTACATGCCTCATCATTTTCATTTTGTAGTTTATATGTTCCAAAACCTATAATAGGAATTTTTACACCATTAGATAATTGTATAATTTTTCTTTCCATTTCTCTTTTAACCTCCACTAAGATTCCCTTCATTTACCCACAATCTTTATAATATATTATTTATTGTAAGCCATCAACTATATTAATATAACCAAAAACACCTTAAATATAAATATGAACTGCACCCTTCATGTGGAACAATATAAAACAACCTAGGCTACCTTTTTCTTGTATTTTACAGGAGAAAGGTAGTTTAATTTTGCCTGTATTCTTTCTTTGTTATAATAATCTATATATTGAGATACAATTTCAATCACCCATTTACTTGATAAATTCTTTAATCCTTGAGAATAGAATGCTTCTGTCTTCAATGATGAAAAGAAACTTTCC